>DDSQ01000152.1:0-5972 GCA_002343845.1 Planctomycetes bacterium UBA2386
AGGGCCGCGACCGAGTCGATCACGATCACGTCGACGGCCCCCGACTTCGCCAGCGTCTCGCAGATGTCGAGCGCCTGCTCACCGTTGTCCGGCTGCGAGATCAGCAGGGCGTCGAGGTCGACGCCCAGTCGCTTGGCGTACTGCGGATCGAGCGCGTGCTCGGCGTCGATGAACGCGCAGACGCCGCCCTGCTTCTGCGCGTTGGCGACGACGTGCAGCGTCAACGTGGTCTTGCCGGACGACTCCGGCCCGAAGACCTCGATCACGCGGCCGCGCGGCAGCCCCTTGCCGCCGATGCACAGGTCGAGCCCGACCGAGCCGGTGGAGATGCCTTCGATCGGCGCGTCGTTGCGGTCCCCCATCCGCATGATCGAACCCTCGCCGTGGTTCTTCTGGATCGCGGCGAGGGCATCGAGCAGCGCCTCGCTCAGGGGTGCCTTGGTGGATTCGCCGGCTTTTGGTTTCATCATGGGTGCCCTCCCTGGGCTCGTTCGTGAACTGAGACCGCTACTCTAGCAACAACCCGAACAAAAACCAAACCTTTGTTCGCGGCACTGCAATGTGGCACGAGCGGGCGCCCCGGTTACAGAACGCCCCAGGATCTTCTATGGGGCGCTCCTCGCCGCCGCAACCGACAGCAGCCAACGACTGCATGCACCCTCGCCCCGCCGCCCGAACCTGCCGTCTGCTCGCCCTGCTGGCGGCGCTTGCTGCGTGCGGCAGCGACGAGGCCGAGCACCGTTTGCCCGGCGGCCTCGCGTCGGAGCCCCTGCGGAACGCGGCCGGCGGTGACGGCCCCCGCTTCCGGGCGCTCGGTCCCGAGAGTGGCTTCGCCTTCACCAACCGCCTGCAGAAGGAGAACACCTACACCTACCTGACCAACGGGGCAGGACTCGCGGCCGGGGACTACGACGGCGATGGCCTCGTCGACCTCTACCTGGTCTCGCAGGACGGGCCCAACCAACTCTTCCGCCAGCACGCGGTCCGGCAGTGGACGAACGTCACGGTCGCAGCGGGCAACGTCGACGGTGGTGACGCCTGGGGCACCGGCGCGACCTTCGTCGACATCGACAGCGACGGCGATCTCGACCTCTACGTCTGCAACATGGAGGCGAAGAACCGCCTCTACGTGAACCAGGGCGACGGCACCTTCCGCGAGGACGCCGCGCGGTTTGGCCTCGACGTCGCCGCGGCGTCGACGATGGCTGCCTTCGCCGACTACGACCGCGACGGCAAGCTCGACCTGTTCCTGCTGACCAACCGCGCGCTGCATCCCGAGCTCGCGCGCACCGGCGAGGTCGTCGTCGCGATGCGGCCCGGCAAGGACACCGCGCGCAGCCTGACCGCGATGCTGCCGAGCCGCCAGCAGCTCGACGAAGTCGCCGCACTCGTGGCGGCCGGCAAGCTGAAGAGCGACCAGGACCTGCCGCCTGCGCTGCGCGAGCACTTCCTGGTGTTCCGCGGCAAGCGCTTCGCGACCGGCCAGGAAGACCGGCTGCTGCGCAACGTCGGCGGCCGCTTCGTCGACGTCAGCGCGAGCAGCGGCATCACCGGCTTCGGCATGGGCCTGTCGGCGACCTGGTTCGACTACGACGACGACGGCTGGCCCGACCTCTACGTCGCCAACGACCTCGAGTCGCCGGACACCCTGTGGCGCAACGAGGGCAACGGCACGTTCCGCAACGTCACCGCCGACGTGGTGCCGCACACCGCCTACTACGGCATGGGCGCCGACGCCGGTGACGTCGACGGCGACGGGCGCCTCGACTTCCTCGTCGGCGACATGAGCATGACCACGCACCAGAAGGCGAAGGTGCTCATGGGCGACATGGACGAGGAGCGCGACGTGCTGCTCCACGCCAACCCGCCGCAGGGCATGCGCAACGCGCTGCTGCTCAACACCGGGCGCGGGCGCTTCCAGGAGGCGGCGTTCCTCGCTGGCGTCGCGAGCACGGACTGGACGTGGAGCGTGTTGTTCGGCGACCTCGACAACGACGCGCGGCTCGACGTCTTCGCGACCAACGGCATCGCGCGCTTCGACACCGACCCCGACCTGCAACTCCGGCTCGACGCGATGTGGCGCGATCGGCGGTTGCAGGCCGTCATCGAGGCGATCCAGAACGTGCCGCGCGTGGCCGAGAAGAACCTCGCGCTCCGCAACGTCGGCGACCTGCAGTTCGCGAAGACCGGAGGCGACTGGGGCCTCGACCTCGAGTCCGTCACGCACGGGGCCGCGCTCGCTGACCTCGATGGCGACGGCGACCTCGACGTCGTCGTCAACAACTGGAACGAGCCGGCGACGGTCTACGAGAACCGCACGACCGACGGCCACGCGTTCACCGTCGCGCTGCGCGGCCAGCACGGCGACCGCTTCGGCATCGGCGCGCGCGTCACGGCCACGCTCGCCGACGGCACGACGATCGTGCGCGAGAACTGGCTGTCCCGCGGCTACCTCTCCGGCCAGCACCCCGAACTGCACTTCGGGCTCGGCACGGCGACGAGCGCCAAGGAACTGCGCGTGCAGTGGCCGTCGGGCCACGTGCAGACGTTCGCCGACGTGCCGGCGGGCCAGCGCCATCGCATCACCGAGCCGCCCGCCCCACCGCCAGCGAGACAACTCGTGCCGCCGCCCGCCAGCTGGTTCGTTGGTCTGACTGCGCCACCGTTCCGCCACCGCGAGAACGACTTCGACGAGTACCAGGCCCAGCCGCTGCTGCCCGCAGGCGTCTCGCGGCTCGGCCCCGGCATGGCGCTCGGCGATGCCGACGGCGACGGCGACGACGACTTGTTCGTCGGCGGGGCGCACGGCCAGGCGGGTGCTCTGTTCCTGGCCGACGGGGCGTCCTGGCGGCTGCAACCCGGACCGTGGCAACGCGACGCCGCGAGCGAGGACCTGGGCGTGCTCTGGCTCGACCACGACGGCGACGGCGACCTCGACCTGTTCGTCGCCAGCGGCGGGGCCGAGGCGAAGTCCGGCGACGAAGTGCTGCGCGACCGGCTCTACCGCAACGACGGTGCTGGCACGTTCGTGCGCGACGACGGTGCCCTGCCCGACGTTCGCGAGTCGTCGGGCCACGCGGCTGCGGCGGACTTCGATCGCGACGGCGACCTCGACCTGTTCGTCGCGGGCCGCCTCGTGCCCGGCGCCTACCCGGACGCGCCACCGAGCCGTCTCTACCGCAACGACCGCGGCCGCTTCGTCGACGCGACGAAGGAACTTGCCCCCGCCCTGCTCACGGCCGGCATGGTCACGAGTGCCCTGTTCACCGACGCCGATGGCGACGGTTGGCTCGACCTGCTCGTCGCCGCGCACTGGCAGCCGATCCGCCTGCTGCGCAGTGACGCGGGCCAGCGCTTCGTCGACGCCACCGCGGCGGCGGGCCTCGCCGCGCACACCGGCTGGTGGAACAGCCTCTGCGCCTGGGACGTCGACGGCGACGGCGACCTCGACTACGTCGCGGGCAACCACGGCCTCAACACGAAGTACAAGGCGCGGCCCGACCATCCCGCGCACCTCTACTTCGGCGACTTCGACGACAACGGCACGCGCGATCTCGTCGAGGCGAAGTACGAGGGCGAACGCCTGCTGCCCGTGCGCGGCCGCAGCTGTTCGAGCCAGGCGATGCCGTTCCTGGCGACGAAGTTCCCCACCTACGACCAGTTCGCGAGCTCGCTGCTGCGGGACATCTACACCGAGGCGAAGCTCGGCTCCTGCGGCCACCTGCAGGCGACGACGCTCGCGAGCAGCCTGCTGCGCAACGACGGTAACGGTCGCTTCACCGTCGAAGAACTGCCGCGCCGCGCGCAGATCGCGCCGATCTTCGGGATGGCCGTGCATGGCGACCTGCTCGTGGCCGCCCAGAACAGCTTCTCGCCCGAACCCGAGACCGGTCGTCATGACGGCGGCACCGGCCTCGTGCTGCGCGCGACGCCGGCCGGCCTCGTGGTCGTGCCGCCGAATTCGCACGGCATCGTCGAGTTCGGCGACCACAAGTCGCTGGTCGTGGTCTCGGCGGCGGACGGCTGCGACGTGCTGGTCGCGCGCAACGACGGCGCGCTGCACGCCCACCGCATCCGCACGAGGGTTGCGCTGCCGTTCGCGTGGCCGGCCGAGCCGGGCAACCCGCAGGGCATCGGGGCGCGCGTGCTGCTGACGTGGGCCGACGGTCGGCGCCGGGTCGTCGAGCGCCACGCCGGGTCGGGCTATCTGTCGCACGGCGTTGCGCCGCTCGCCGTCGACCCTGCCGATGCGCCGGTCCGAGCCGAACGCATCGGCCCGGACGGTGCGCGTTCGCCGCTGGCGCCCGCTCGTCGCTGACAGACCGCCATCGCATCGCCCGTTGCGCTCCGCCGCGTCGCGGAACGGGCCATGCCGTCGTGGTGGGATCTGGCCATCGCCGCGATCCCGGGCATGATCGAAGGCTTCCTGCGCCGGCTACCCACGATGCACCGTAGTTCCTTCGTCTTGTTCGCGGCCTTGTCGCTCACCGCCCTCGCCGCTCGACCCGTCGCGGCGCAGTGCACGTACTCGTGGCCGGCAGCAGCGTTCGGCACCGGCGGCAACGACACGGTGTCGTCGCTCGCCGTGCTCGCCAATGCCGATCTCGTCGCGGGCGGCCGGTTCACCAGCATGAACGGCGTCGCTGCCACGCGGCTGGCCCGTTGGAACGGCACGGCGTGGTCGGCCTTCGGCAGCGGTGCTGACGGCGAGGTCTCCGCCATGGTGCGCATGCCGAACGGCGATCTGGTCGCCGGTGGCACCTTCCAGAACGTCGACGGCGTGGCGGCGAAGTGCGTTGCCCGCTGGAACGGCACCACGTGGTCGCCGCTCGCCGGTGGCGTGGATCCGCTGGCGGTGTTCGGCTCGACGGTGCAGGCCCTCGTCGTGCTCGGCAATGGCGACCTCGTGATGGCCGGCGGGTTCTCGTCGGTCAGCGGCGTGCCTTGCGCCAACATCGCCCGCTGGGACGGCGTCGCGTGGTCCCCCCTGGGTACTGGCTGCAACGGCGTCGTGCGTGGACTGGCGGTTGCGCCGAACGGGGATCTCTTCGCGACTGGCGCCTTCGTGCAGGCCGGTGGCGTCGTCTGCAACGGCATCGCGCGCTGGAACGGCGCGGCGTGGTCCGCCCTCGGTACCGGACTCGGCCTCTTCGGCGGCAACAGCGTCGCCGTGGCGAAGAACGGCTCCGTGTTCGTCGGTGGCTCCTTCATCACCGCCGGCGGCGTCGCGGCCGTGCGCGTCGCGCGCTGGGATGGCGCGGTGTGGTCGGCCCTCGGCGCGGGCGCCAACAACCTGGTGACGTCGTTGCTGGTGCTGCCGACGGGCGGGCTGGTCGCGGGTGGCGCGTTCACTTCGGCCGGCGGCGTGGCGTGCAACGGCATCGCGTTGTGGAACGGCACCACGTGGCAGGCCCTGGCCGGCGGCTGCAACGGCATGGTCAGCGAACTCGCGCTCGCCGACGACCATGGCAGCGTCATCGCCGCGGGCGAGTTCAGCACCGCGAACGGCAATGCCGCGGGTCGCATCGCCCGGGTCGTCAGTTCGTGCGCGTCGACCGCGGTCGCAGCCGGTGCTGGCTGCTCGGGCAGCGGCGGGCCGAACGTCTTGACCACGTCGCGGCTGCCGATGATCGGCGGCCAGTACCGCGCCAACGTGACCGGCATGCCCGCGTTCGGCGTCGCGGCGTCGGTCGTCGGCTTCTCCGCAGTCGCAATCCCGTTGCCGCTGCTGTTCCCCGGCCAGGGTCTGCCCGGCTGCACGCTGTGGGCCAATCCGGACGTGGTCGACCTGCTGACGCCGGTCGCCGGCGCGGCCTCGGTCACCTACGTCTTCCCGGCGAACCCCGTCCTGATCGGCGCCTCGATGGTGCACCAGTTCGGCGGCGTCGAGCTCGATCTGTCGTTGGCGATCGTCTCCGTCAGCAGCAGCAACGCGTTCACGGTCACGCTCGGCTCCTTCTAGGACGAGGCTC
>DDSQ01000152.1:5998-7250 GCA_002343845.1 Planctomycetes bacterium UBA2386
GGCGCCCGTCGGCAGCGGCGGCACGCCGCGCAGCAGCGGCGTCGATCCATCGGCGACGCGTACGTGCGCCCCCATGTAGTTGCACACGACCGCGCGCCGCCAACGATCGCTGCGGTTCTGGTCGCTGCCGTGCAGGACGTGGCTGTGATGGATCGAGGCCTGGCCGGCGCGCAGGCGCATCGGCCGTGGCCGCCATGCGACGACGTCTTCGGACACGTGGGCGCGGATCGCTTCGAGCGGCGCATCGAACGGCAGCTTCGGCAGCAACCCGAGGCGATGGCTGCCGGGCACGAACTGCACGCAACCGCTGGCCTCGTCGGCGTCGTCGAGCATCAGGTTGACCGTGATGTGGCAGGCGGGCGCCGTGCGCGTCCAGTACGAGTAGTCCTGATGCCAGGGCACGACACCGGGATGGTGCGGCGGCTTCGCGAACACCTGGTCGTGCCAGAACCGCAGCCGGCTCACGCCGAGCAGTTGGGCGCACGGTCGGGTGAGGCGCGGGTCGAACACCAACGCGCGCAGCCGTTCGTGCACGAGCCAGCCGCCGAGGAAGTGGCAGACGACTTCGCCGGGCCGCTCGGTGTAGGCCTGTTCGACCTCGTAGAGGTGGTCGCTGTGGCGCTCGAGGTTGGCGATCACGTCCGCAACGGCAGCGCGCACCGTGACGACCTCGTCCGACCCGAGCACGTCGAGCGGGCCGAGGAACCCGTCGGCGGCGAACGCCGCGCATTGCTCGGCCGACAGCGGCGGCGGCACCTGCTGCTGCATCGCCGCAACGAAGCAGGCGCCCGGCGTTCGCGCAACCGCGCCGTGCGCATGCGCACGCTTCTCCGCCGGTCCGTCGACGCCTATACCTCTTTCCCCCCGATGGTGGGCCCACCCCAGCCCGCCGCCACGCCATGTCCAGCACCCTCCCTGCGTTCCCCCGCCGCGACCAGTTCGAACAGCGTCACCTCGGCCCCCGTGAAAACGAACTGCAGGCGATGCTGCAGGCGCTGGGCTGCACGTCGCTCGACGACCTGACGGCCAAGGCGATCCCGGCATCGATCCGCTGGCGCGGCGAGCTCGCCACGCCGGCCGCACAGGGGGAACGCGAGGCGCTCGCCGAGCTGACCGCGCTGGCGGCGCAGAACCGCGTGCTACGCAGCTACCTCGGCATGGGCTACCACGGCACCCTGACCCCGGCCGTGATCCAGCGCAACATCCTCGAGAACCCGGGGTGGTACACCGCCTACACGCCGTACCAGGCCGA
>DDSQ01000010.1:0-282 GCA_002343845.1 Planctomycetes bacterium UBA2386
CGGCCTGCCGGTGCCGTTCCTGGTCATCGCGACGCAGAACCCGGTCGAACAGGCCGGCACGTTCGAACTGCCCGAAGCGCAGCTCGACCGGTTCATGCTGCTGCACCGGCTCGGCTACCTGACGACCGAGCAGGAGAAGGAAGTGCTGCGTCGCAACGCCGCGCTCGGCGTGCGGCGGGACGGCAAGGGTGCTGTCGCGCGCACCGAGTTCGACGTGCTCGGCGAACAAGACACCGGCAGCAGCCAGCAACTGGTGGCGGCGATGGAGGACGTGCAGCAGGT
>DDSQ01000010.1:295-5829 GCA_002343845.1 Planctomycetes bacterium UBA2386
CCGCGCGCCGGCATCTCGCTGGTCAAGGCATCGCGCGCCCGCGCGCTGATCCACGGCCGCGACTACGTGCTGCCCGAGGACCTGTTCGCGCTGGCCGACGACGTGATCCTGCACCGCATCCGGCTCTCGTACGAGGCGGTCGCCGACGGCCACACCAGCCAGCAGGTGCTGCAGCAGATCCTGGGTGAAGTGGCGCGATGAACGCGTCGCGCGGCAGTCCGGGGCACACCGTGGGTCGCGTTCCCGAACGCGACCTGCCGGGGCGGCTGCCGCCCGTCGAACCGCTCGCGGCGCGCAAGTTCGTGATCGGCGTCCGCAAGCTCGCCGACGACCTGACCTACGGGCTCGACGGCTCGCGGTTCCTCGGCTCCGGCATCGACTACGTGCAGTCGCGCGTCTACCAGCCGACCGACTCGGTCAAGGCGATCGACTGGCGGGTCACCGCGCGGTCACGCAAGGTGCACGTCAAGGAGTACGAAGCGCCGCGCCGCCTCGCCGCGTGGATCGTGCTCGACACGTCCGCATCGATGGTGCAGAGCTCCCTCGCGCGCAGCAAGTACGAGCTGGCGCTGCACATCGCCGGCGGTCTCGCGCTCGCGTGCCTCGATCGCACGAGTCCGGTCGGTGTGCTCGGCGGGGGCTCGCGCGACGTGCGTGTCGAGCCGAGCCTCGCCAAGGACCAGGTGCTGCAGTGGCTGCTGCAGCTGCGGCGGCATGCGTTCGACGAGTCGACGCGCCTCGTGCGCCGGCTGCACGAACTGCGGCCGACGCTGAAGAGCCGTTCGATCGTGATCGTCTGCAGCGACCTGCACGAGCCGGGAGCGGCGCATGCGCTGGCGTTGCTGGCGCAGCGGCACGAGGTCGCGGTGGTGCAGTTCCAGGACCCGGCGGA
Source organism: Planctomycetes bacterium UBA2386 (assembly GCA_002343845.1). The sequence goes on from DDSQ01000010.1 coordinate 1,188, forward strand.
GCTCGGGCTGCCGGGCAGCGGCTTCCTGCGCGCACGCGAAGCCGAGACCGGCCGTGCGTTCGTCGGCGGCGGCCGCGGTGCGACGATCGACGCGGCCCGAATCGAACACGAGCTGCGGCGCGGCGGCGTCGACCACCTGCTGGTGCGAACCGACTGCGCGTACCTGCACCGCCTGCGGCAGTTCTTCCGCGCGCGTGGCCTCGCCGGCCGTGGAGGGCGGTGACGATGCGCGCCCTGGCGTTGTCGATCGCCGGTCTCGTGGTCGCCGCGACGACGACGGCGCAGGCGCGCGACCAGCGCACCGCCGCGGTCGGCATGCGCGCGCACATCGAGCAACTCGTGCTGCCCGGCAGCGAACTCGGGCCGGCGCCGTCGACGTTCGGCGCGCCCGTCGTCGTGCGCGTCGTCGCGGTGTGGCCGCACGGCGAACTGCGGCGCTACGACCTCGAGTGGGTCGGGCTCGAGGCCGGTCGGCACGACCTCGCGCGGTTCCTGGTGCGCAAGGATGGTTCGCCGACGGCCGACCTGCCGGCGATCCCGGTCGAGGTGACGAGCGTGCTGGCCGAGGGCGTCACCGAACCCGGCGAACTGCCGCCGCGTGCGCCCGAGCGCCTCGACGGGTACCGCACGACGCAGATCGTCGCGGCGGCCGTGTGGGGCGCCGGTCTGTTGGCGATCCTGCTGGTCGGGCGCCGTTTCCGCCGGGCCAAGGTCGTCGTCCAGGCGCCGCCGACCTTGGCCGATCGCCTGCGTCCGCTCGTGCAGGCCGTCGTCGACGGCAGCGCCGACACCGCCGCCAAGGCCGAGCTCGAACGGCTGCTCGTTGCGTTCTGGCGCGCGCGGCTCGGGCTGCACGAGGCGCACCCTGCTGCTGCGATCACCGCGATCAAGCAGAACGCCGAAGCGGGCGCCCTGCTGCGCCAGGTCGAAGCCTGGCTGCACATGCCGTCGCCGCCCTTGGCGACCGACGTGCACGAAGCACTGGCGCCGTATCGCACGGTCACCGCGGACGGGCTCGCGCCGATTGCGGCGCCGGGAGGTCGTTGATGTTCGCCCGCCCGTGGCTGCTGCTCCTGCTGGCGTTGCCGCTGCTGCAGTTGGCTTGGGTGTGGCAGCGCCGCGGCGGTCGCGTGGTGTTGCCGTACGACGGCGGCGGTCCCGGCCGCGGCTGGTTCGTGCGCGGCGCGCTCGGCGTCGCCGAGTCGCTGCCGGCGCTGCTGCTCGCGGTCGCCGTGATGCTGCTGGCCCTGCCGCAGGAACTGGCGGCGCCGAAGCAAAAGCGCGCGCTGACCAACATCCAGTTCTGCGTCGACATCTCCGGCTCGATGACCTTGCCGTTCGGCAGCGGCAACCGCTTCGACGCGGCGATGGCCGCGATCAACGAGTTCCTCGACTACCGCAAGGGCGACTCGTTCGGGCTGACGTTCTTCGGCAACAACTACCTGCACTGGGTGCCGCTGACGAGCGACCCGTCGGCGTTCCGCTGTGCGGCGCCGTTCATGGGGCCGGACAACAACGTGCCGGGCTTCGGCGGCACCGAGATCGGCAAGGCGGTGCTCGGTTGCCGCGAAGTGCTCACGTCGCGCGCCGAAGGTGGGCGCATGCTGATCCTGATCACCGACGGCTGGAGCAGTGATCTCGACAACGGCGCGGAGATCGACATCGCCAAGCGACTGATGGACTACGGTTTCCATAGTCCGACGGTCAGCTTCCCGGTCGCCGGAACGATGATGGTCGAGCCGNNCTGAAGCGCGACGGCATCACGCTGTTCGCGGTCAACATCCAGGACATGGAAGCGCGCGGCGAGATCGTCAACCTCGCGCGCCTGACGGGCGGCGAGGTGTTCAACCCCGGCGACACGCAGGCGCTGCGGCGCGTGTTCCAGAGCATCGACGAGATGACGAAGGCGCAGATCGAGCAGGGCATCGCCGAGCAGGTCGACTGGTTCTTCCCGTTCTGCCTGGCCGGGCTCGTCGTGCTCGGTCTGTGGGCCCTGGCGCAGCTCGGGCTGCGATACACGCCATGGTGATCCTGGCGGTGACTCTCGGCGTGGCGGTGCTGGCGTTGCTCGGCGAACTGCTGCTGCATCGCCGCGTCGCGCGGCTGGCGCACCTCGCGTTCGGCCCGACGGGTCGCGCCGCGCCGCTCGGGCGCGTCGCGCCGTTCTTGCGCGTGCCAGCGGCAACGGCCCTGGCTTGGGGGCTGGTGACGCTGCTGTTCGTCGAGCCGAAGGTGCACAAGGGCGAGGAGATCAAGCCCGAGGACTGGCGGCACCTGGTGATGGTCTACGACGTGTCGCCGAGCATGCTGCTGAAGGACGCCGGGCCGAACGGCGACCAGACGCGCGCCGAACGCGCCAAGGTGCTCGTCGACTCGCTGTTCGAGCGCGTGCCGATCGGCAAGTTCAAGATCACGGTGATCGCGACCTACAACGGCGCGAAGCCCGTGGTGGAGGACACGGCGGACCTCGAGGTCGTGCGCCACATCCTGACCGAGATCGACATGCGCTTCGCGTTCAAGGCCGGCAGCACCAAGCTGTTCGACGGGCTCACCGAAGCGGCGCGCATCGCCAAGCCTTGGCGCGTCGGCAGTGCGCTGCTGGTGATCGTCAGCGATGGCGACACGGTGCCGGCGACCGGCATGCCGCCGATGCCGCCGTCGATCGGCGGCACGCTGGTGATCGGCGTCGGCGACCACCTCGCAGGCAAGTTCATCGCCGGCCATCAGTCGCGCCAGGACGAGAGCACGTTGCGCCAGGTGGCGATCCGCCTCGGCGGTGAGTTCCACAACGGCAACCGGCGGCACGTGCCGAGCGACGTGCTGGCGGCGGCGGCCGCCGATGCGAGGAAGCCCCTGATCGAACGGCTGACGCTGCGCGAGTATGCGCTGCTCGCGATCGCCGTCGGCAGCGCGCTACTCGCCATGCTGCCGCTGCTGCTGCACTGGTTCGGGACCCGCTGGCGGCCGGGGGTGCGGGATGCAACTTTCCTGCGTCGCTCCCACAACGAGGCTCCCGCGCCCGATAGGCTTCCCGACCTGTCGCCGACCGGGCGCGCCTGACGCGCCCGACCGGCCTGCCCGGAGACTGTCATGCGCAACATCCTGCTGGTGTCGTGGCTGCTGCTGCCGATCGGCGCGTGGGCCTACCACGAAGGACCGGGCCAGCATCGCGAGGACCTCGAGGCGACCGACGCCGTGCTCGTGAAGGCGCATGCCGCGGCCGACCGTGGTGCTTGGCGCGACGCGGTGAAGCACTACGAGGAAGCGATCAAGTCGCTGCCCAAGGACGCCGACGTCGTCGACAAGCGGTTGACGCAGCGACTGCAGCTCGAGCTCAACAAGGCGCGCATGCAGGCGAGCGGACTGCCCGACGCCCGCGAAGAACTCGAGACCCTGGTCGAGCAGATGAACGGCGACAAGGACAGGGACCCGCAACTGCTCGGCGAGGCACGCCAGGCGTTGGCGCGCGCGCAGTTCTACGTCACGTGGCTGATGCGCCTCGAAGGCCTCGACCGGAAGGAGTGGGAGCCGGAGATCGAGGCGGCGCGCCAGAATTGGCGTCTCTTGGCCGAGAGCGCGGCCACGCCGGCGGAGAAGGCGCAACACCAGGCCGACCTCGAAGCCGCGGTTCGGCTCTCGCGCATCGAGATCGAGGACCTGCAGGGTCTGCCGCTACCCAGTGAATGAGAAGGCTGCGGCACGAAGGCCGGTCGGCCTCGCATCGGGAAGAACAAGAAGCATGGTCCGCCGAAGAACGGCGCGGGCAGCGGTCCGAAGCCGGACACCGGCGGCTCCTGAGCCGCACGATCTGCACGCGCGCGCTTGGCGTCACTTCGCCGGCGGCGCGATCTCGCGGATGACGGCGCCGCGCTGCTCGTCGAGGACGAGGACGGCGTAACGATCGGCGGCGGCGTTGGGGTCGTCGCTGAGGGAGGCGTAGTCGAAGCGTCCGCGCAGGTCGGTGTAGCCGTCCTTGTGGAAGCGGACCTGTCCGCCGGGGAGCCGCGCGAAGACCTTGACGTAGGTCTTCGGCAGCGGGGCCTTGGTGTCCGGCGCCGTGACCGCGACCTGACCGAACGACTCGAGGAAGCGCACGTCCAGCGCGTTGGCGAAGTAGGTCCTGCTGCGCACGAGCCCGCCGCCGCGGACCTCGACGAGCACGTTCTTCTGGTGGAACTGGGCCGGCAGCGGCAGTGCGGTCTGGCTGCCGGTGAGCTCCTTCTCCTCGCGCAGGTTCGGCCGGACGAACGCGGCGGACGTGCCGCCGTCGCCGGCGAACGGCCTGGCCGAGAAGGCGAACTCGACGTCGAGCTCGTAGTAGCGGACCTCGCAGCGGGCGAGGTTGCCATGCGCGATGGTGAGCGTCTTGCCGTCGATCGCGAGTTCGAGTGCGGGTGCCTGCGCGGCGAGGTCGGGCGACTCGGCGCTGCGCGTGGGCGTCTTGCCTTCGGCTTCGTCGAGCTGCGCCAACACGTCGCGGAAGCGCTGCTGCCAGTGCAGCACCGGGTGGTCCTTGTGGGCGCCGGCGAGCGTGCGCGCCTTCTGCGTCTCGCCGGTGCAGAAGCACAGCCAGGCGGCGAGGTAGTCGTACTGGATCCTGGCCGCGACCTTCGTGGCATCGACCTTGGTGAACGCGGCGAGC
>DDSQ01000180.1:0-15921 GCA_002343845.1 Planctomycetes bacterium UBA2386
GGAGCAGGCCGGCGACGGCGATGCCCGCGGTCGCCGGCGTTTCGACGCTGGCGCGCGCCAGCCCGATCGTCGCTGCGGCCATCACGCCGACGACCGCGGCGGTGACACCGTCGAGGAACGCGTGCAGCGTGGGGTTGGCCGTCCACCGTTCGAACAGGTCGTGCCCGAGGATCGGGAACAGGAACGCCGGCAGGAACATCCCGGCCGTCATCGCCAACGCACCGGCGAGATCGCCCGCGACGAAGCCGACGAAGGTCGCGAAGATCACGAGCGGTGCGGGCATCACGCTGGCGAGTGCGACGCCGTCGAGGAACTGCTCCGGCGTGAGCCAGCCGCCGACGACGACTGCGTCGTGCTGCACGAACGGGATCGCGGTGTAGGCGCCGCCGAAGGTCAACAGTCCGCTGCGCAGGCCCGCCGCGAACAGTTCGTCAGTGCCCGGAATCCTCGGTGCGCCCGACGGGACGGGCGCGCCGGCGGCCGGAGTCGCCGACCACCACCAGGCGATCGCGACCGCCGCCGCCAGCACGCAGGCCGCCGCGAACCACCGCTGCCGTACCACCACCATGCGCCAGGCGCCGCCCGCGAAGAGCAGGAGACCGAACGGCACGCCGGACAGGGTCGCAACGCACGCACCGGCGCCGATCGCCAGCAGCCAGCGGTCGTGCAACGCGTGCCCACCGATACGGAACGTCGCGCGCACGATCACCGCGACGACGGCGGCCTGCATGCCGGCGAGCACCGGCCGCAGCGATGCGTCGCGCAGGACTCCCGCCGAGTAGAGCCACGCCACGACCAGCATCAGCGCGAGGCCCGGCAGCAGGAACCCGAGACCGGCCAGCAGGCCGCCGAGCCGACCGCGAGCAATCGTGCCGAACCACACGCACATCTCGTGCGCCTCCGGACCGGGCAACGCCTGGTACACCGCGAAGGCGCGGCGAAACCGCTCGTGCGTGACCCAGCGCTGCTCGTCGACCAGTTCGCGTTGCAGCATCGCGATCTGCGCGACGGGGCCACCCCATGCCGACGCGCCGAACCGAAAGAACCGGGCGAACACGGCAGCGAGCGATGGCCGTGGCGGACTGGCGAGTGATCGGTTCACGGTTGGCACGCGGCGGCGGCATGCGAGCTTGCGCGCGACTCGGGGGCAACGTTCGTTTGCTGGCGGCGAATCAGCCCCGTCGGCGCCTGGGATCCGGCGGCACGACGGGCCTTGCTCACCCCGCGACCCGTGCTCTGATGACCGCTGGTCGTTCTCGTCCCGTCGTCGGCTCTGCCGACCGACCCATCCCCCACCTCGAGTCCCCCATGCACACCGTCTCTGCGTTCACGACGGGCATGCTCGCCACGTTGGCGACTGCCATCCTGCTGCAGCCGGCCGCCGCGCAGACTGCGCCTCTCCACCAACACTGGGAGTACGTCAACGTCGCCAGCGGTCCCCGCGACAACACGACGCCGATCGAAGTCGTCGTCTGGAGCGACTTCGTGGTCCTGCCGCAGGGCACGCCGTGGTTGCGCCTGCACTACGAGAACGCCTCCCTGGGCCGTGGCAGCTACCTGCGCATCACGTCGGTGCTCGACGGCGACTTCATGACGATGCACGACGAGCACCTCGGGCAATGGAGCTACACGAGCTGCTACTTCAACGGCAACGCCGTGCTGGTCGAACTGGTCGCCGGCCCGAACACGGTGGGCAACCTGGTCGAGATCACCAAGGTCGCGGCCGGCGACATCAATCCGGTGCTCACCGAGCCGGAGACGATCTGCGGCGGCACCGATGACCGCACGCCGTCGAGTGACGCCCGCACCGCGCGCATCAACCCGATCGGCTGCACCGGCTGGATCATCGACAACCCCGGCACGGGGACGAACAAGGTCCACCTTTCGGCGGGCCACTGCGTGGCGTCCGGCAACGTGCTGCAGTTCGCGGTTCCGAGCTCGAACGCCAACTGCTCGCTGGTGCACCCACCGGCCTCGAAGCAGTTCGCGATCGACACGGTCACCGACGTGTCGGCGAACACCGGCATCGGCAACGACTGGTGGGCGTTCCGCTGCTTCCCCAACTCGACGACCGGCAAGACGACGTTCGAGGAACAGAACGCCGCATGGACGCTGTCGCCGGTGATCCCGCCGAGCGGCACGACGCTGCGCAACTACGGCTACGGGCTCGACGGCACCAACACCAACGGCGCGCCGAACTCCGGCAGCTGCTCGTGCCCGAGCACGAGCACGACCGGCACGCGCAACCAGACCCAGCAGACGCACACCGGGCCGTTGACGAGCATCAGCGGCAACCGGATCAACCACCAGTTCGACACCTGCGGCGGCAACTCCGGCAGCCCGTTCAGCGACAACACCACCGGGCTCGCGATCGGCATCCACACCAACGGTGGCTGCACGTCGACGAGTGGCAGCAACAGCGGCACGTCGATCCTCAACGCCGGACTGCAGGCGGCGATCGTCACGGTCGGCGGCGGCGCGGCCCAGGCCAACGACGAATGCACCGGCGCCATCACGATCGTCGACGGCACCAACGGCCCCTTCGACAACGTCGGCGCGACGCTCTCGACGTCGGTGTTCACCTGCGGCACGAACGTCGGCAACGACGTGTGGTTCCGCTACACGGCGCAGCTCAGCGGCAACCACGTGGTCAACACCTGCACGCCGACGCGCACGTTCGACACCGTGATCCAGGTCTTCAGCGGCACGTGCGGCGCGCTGGCCTTGGTCGCGTGCAACGACGACTCCTGCGGCCTCGGCTCGTCGCTCAATGTCGCGCTGACCGGCGGTACCACCTACTACGTGCGTTGCGGCGGCTATAACCGCAGCTCCGGCAACTTCGACATCGTCGTCGATCCGCCATTCGACGTGATCTACGACGCCGGGCCGATCGTCACCGATCCGGACGACGGCTTCGGCGGTGCGGCGGTCAGCGTGCTCGCCGCGCCACTGACCTTCTTCGGTTACGGCGCCCAGAACGGCTCTGGCAACAGCGTCGCCGACGACTTCGCGACCAACGGCATCTGGTCGGTCAACGCCATCGAGCTCTACTGCTACCAGACGACCGCCGTGGCGCCCTCGATCACCGGCGTGTTCCTCGAAATCTACAACGGCAACCCGTCCACCGGCGGCGTGCCGATCGTCGGTAGCCCGGGCTTCGCGACCAACCTCGTCGGCGCAGCGGGCTACGGCGTCTTCAACGGCTTCGACAACGTCTACCGCGTCCTGCCGACGACACTGACGGACACCACCCGCCGGATCCAGAAGGTGGTCGTGAGTTTCCCCGCGGCGCTGTCGCTGAACTCGGCGTCGATCGCGGGCGGACGCTACTACCTGCGCTACGCGTTCACCGGCTCGGTGGCATCCGGCCCATGGGTGCCCCCGATCACGATCGTCGGTTCCCCTGCCACCGGCAGCGGTGCCTTGCAGAACGTGGCCGGCCCGTGGAACCCGCTGGTCGACGGCACCGTCCCGCAGGGACTGCCGTTCCGCCTGATCGGCTCGTCCGGTTCGCCGGGACCGCTGGTCACCAACCTCGGCGGCGGCTGTACGGCGGCAACGCTCGACGTTCGCGGTGCTCTGCACGTCGGCGGCGTCGTGCACGTCGAGATGTCGGGCACAGCACCGTCGGCGACGCCGGTGGTCTTGCTGGGCGTCACCGATCCCGCCTTCTCGTTCCTGCCCGCGTGCAGTTGCGTGCAGCACGCTTCGCTCGAAGTGGTGCACGTCGGCAGCGCCTACACTTGGCAGGTGCCGATGGTGCCCTCGGCCGTCGGCTTCGAGTGCTACACCCAGGGTGTGCAGGTCGAGATCCCGGGATCGACCCTGCCGTGCGACCTCGGCCTCGGCTGGCGCTTCGGCCTGACCGACGGCTACAAGATCCGGTTCTGGTAACGAACGGAGCGCGCCGCCGGTGAGCCGCCGTGCCATCAGGCGCGGCGGCTCGCTCGTACAGCCGACGTCGCAGCCACCAGGCCGCCGCGCGCCGTCGATGCCTGACGCCACGATGCCCGCGCGCCGCTTCTCCGCAGCGCACCTCGTCGACCTGGGGGCGTTCCTGCTCGGCCTCGGGGTTGCTTGGGCGCTGGGCTGGCAGACGCGCGATCTGGTCTGGAGCCTGTGGTTGTCGAGCCTCGTCGTCGGCTACGCCACGCTGCTGCTGGCGATCGTGTTCGCCCGGCCCAGCGACGACTCGACGACACCCGCCATCATCACCAAGGTCTTCGTGCTGCTGTTCTTCACGGTGCACTTCGGCGGCTTCCACTTCGTGCACTCGGCATTCCTCGCGGCGTTCTTCCCGCTGACCGACGACTGGACCGCGATCGGGTCGACCTACGCCGTTGTGTTCCGCGAGTACTGGCCGTGGCTGTTCGCGGCCGCGATCGCCGAACGCCACGCCCTGCTGGACGCAGTGCTGCAACGAGCGAAGCCGCCCGCGGGCGACCGACCGACGCCGCTGCCGTTCGATACCGCCGGCCCCTACCGGAACGTGGTGCGCATGCACCTGCTGATCTTCGTGTTCGCCGGGCTCGCGCTCGCCGGCATCGGCGGCATCGGCGTCTACGCCCTCGTCTACGCCGCCTACTTCTGGCCGAGGCGGGGCGTCAGCGCGTCGCGCTGACGACGGCGGTCACGCCGTTCTGGACGGCGGAAACTGGAGCGGGTGAAGAGATTCGAACTCTCGACCCTCACGTTGGCAACGTGATGCTCTACCACTGAGCTACACCCGCTCACACGTACACTCGAACAGAACGCGCGCGGCGGGGTTGACCCGCCGCACGAGGGGGCGCATTCGTATGGATCCCGCCCGTGGATGTCAAGCGCACGAGCCCCCTTCCCCCGGCCCATCACGACGCCCCACCACGACCGCGCATGACCGAGCCGGCGCCAACGACACTCTCCCGCCTGCTGCTCCGTTCGGCTCGCGAACACGGTCCTCGCGTGTTCCTGCCGCGGCGACGCGCCGGCGACGCCAGCCCGGTGACGTTCGGCGAACTGCTCACCGACGTCGACGCGCTCGCGGTGGCGCTGCTCGACGCCGGCATCGCGCGCGGCGATCGCGTCGGTGTCATCGCCGAGAACCGCTACGAGTGGCTGCTCGTCGACCAGGCCCTCGCCAGCATCGGTGCGATCAGCGTGCCGCGCGGCTCCGACACCGCACCGCGCGAGCTCGAGTTCATCCTGCGCCACAGCGGCTGCCGGATGGTGTTCGCCGACGACGAGAAGGTGGCGAAGGAACTGCTCGGGCTGCGCGCGTCCCTGCCCGGCCTCGAACGCGTCGCGGTAATGCAGGATGCCACCAAGCTGGGCGACGCGCATACGCTCGGCGATCTGCTGCGCGCCGGAACCGCCGCCGCTGCGGCGAAGACCAGAACACTCGCCGCGGCGCGCGACCGCGTCACCGCCGACGACCTGCTGACGATCGTCTACACGAGCGGCACCACCGCCGATCCGAAGGGCGTGATGCTGACGCACGCCAACGTGCTCAGCAACGTGCGCGCGGTCACCGACGTGCTCGCCATCGAGCCGACCGACACCTTCCTGTCGGTGCTGCCGGCGTGGCACATGTACGAGCGCATCATGGACTACCTCGCGCTCGCGACCGGAGCTTCGCTCGTCTACACCGACCGCCGCCGCATCAAGGAAGACCTCGCGAACGTGCGCCCGACGGTGTTCGCGGCGGTGCCGCGCATCTGGGAGATGCTGCACGACGGCCTCGTCGGCCATGCCGCCAAGCTGGCCGGGCTGCGCGGCGCGCTGCTGCGCGCGGCGTTGCGGCTCTCGCGGCTCGTCGGCAGCGGCCGCGCGCACCTCGGCCAGCGCCTGTTGCACGCGGTCTGCGAACCGCTCGTGCTGCGCAAGGTGCGCTCGACGCTCGGCGGCCGGCTGCGGCTGTGCGTCAGCGGCGGCGGCGCCCTGCCGCGGCACGTCGACGAAACCCTGCTCGGCATCGGCCTGCCGCTGCGCAACGGCTACGGCCTGACCGAGACGAGTCCGGTCGCCTCCGTTCGCCTGCCGCACCAGACGCAACCCGGCCACATCGGCCCGCCGTTGCCGCACACGCGCATCGAGGCCCGCGCCGCCGATGGCACGCCGTGCCGCGTCGGCGAGACCGGGGTGCTGTGGATCCAGGGCCCGCAGGTGATGCGCGGCTACTACGAGAACCCGGCCCGGACCGCCGAAGTGCTGACGCGCGACGGCTGGTTCAACTCCGGCGACCTCGGGCACATCGACGCCGACGGCAACGTGTGGATCACCGGCCGCGCGAAGGACACCATCGTGCTCGCGGGCGGCGAGAACGTCGAACCGGAGCCGGTCGAGGCCGTGATCAAGACCTCGCCGTTGATCGAGCAGGTGGTCGTCGTCGGCCAGGACCAGAAGCACCTCGGCGCCCTGCTGGTGCCGCGCCTCGACGCGCTCGAGGCACGCATCCCGCGGACCGAGTGGGACGCGCGCGACGGCCTGCTGCACGGCCCCGCAGTGCACGCGCTGCTGCGCGGCGAACTCGACCGCCTGGTCGTGCGCGAAGCCGGCCTGCGGCCCTGCGATCGGGTCGCCGTGCTGCGTGTGCTCGCCGAGCCGCTGACGCCGGAGAACGGCCTGCTGACGCAGACCATGAAAGTGCGTCGCCACGTCGTGGCGCAGCGATTCGCCGGCGTGCTCGCGACGATGTTCTAGTCGTCGGCCGCGATCCGACCCGCGCGACCGAACGGCAACAGGCGTGGCAGCGCGTCGGCGGCGGCCGGCCCGAGTGCGCGCAACAGGGCGGCCAACCAGTCGCCGCTGCGCCGGCAGGCCTCGGCGAGGGCGACGCCGCGCGCCAGCGACGCCGCGATCGCGGCCGCCAGCGCGCATCCGGTCCCGCGCACCGGGCCGCACGGCAACCGCTCGCGACGGAACGCCAACCGCTCGCGTCCATGCCACAGCACGTCCTCGCAGTGCGGGGCGGCGTCGTGGCCGCCCTTCTGCAGCACGGCGCCCGCACCCGCGGCGAGCACGTTCCGAACGTCCCCGCCACCGAGCGCTCCGAGTTCGGGATGGTTCGGCGTCAGCAGCGTCGCCAGCGGCAGCAGCACTTCGCGGTAGGCGTCGACGAGTCCGGGCGGCGGCAGCAGCCCGCCGGCCGTCGCCGACAAGACCGGATCGATGACGATCGGCGCCCGACCGCGCAGCGGCGCCAGTTCGCGCGCGACGCCGCGCGCGAGCACCGGATCGCCGATCAGGCCGACCTTGACCGCGTGCACGTCGCCGTCGGCGAGCACGTCGTGCATGGCGCGGCGCCAGCAGTCTGCCGGCACCGGTTCGCTGCGGACGAAGCGCCGGCGGTTCTGCTCGGTCAGCAGCAGCGCGATCGGCAGTGGCTCGACGTGGTGCAACGCCGCGACCGTCGCGTCGACGGTGATGCCGGCACCACCGGAAGGGTCGAGGCCGCCGAGCAGCAGGACACGCGGGGTCACTGCACGAAGACGAGCGACGACCACGCGACGCGACCGCCGATCGTCAGATCGAACTGCTGCGTGCCGATCGGATGCGTCGCCGGAACGAACAGCGTCAGTTCGCGCGGCGTCACCGCGCCGAGCACGAGCGGCAGCCCGCCGAGCGTCGCCTGCACCGCGCCGATTCCGGGGAACGCGCCGCGCAGCGTGTGCCAACTGCCGACCTGCCACACCGACGGCACGGCGAACAGGGTCGCGCGGCCGAGCACGAGTTCGCGCGTGGCATCGGCGTCGACCTGTGTCATCCGGCCGTCGCCGTCGGCATCGACCGCAGGATCGTCGGCACCGAGTTTGTCGATCTGCCGCCGCACGTCGATCACGGTGCGAACCCCGTCGCGATCGCTGTCGCCCGGCAGTTCGCCGAGCACGAGCACCGGACCACCGACGCGCCCCGGCGACTCGACGCGAACTTGCGGACCCTGCCCGCCACCATCGGCGCGCAGCGTCCACGCATCGACGCCGGCGATGACCGCGGCGATCTCGGCGGAGAACCCTGCCGGATCCCCGGCCACCGTGCCGAGCACACGAAGGCGCGCTGTCCCGAACGCGGGCAGCGCCGCACCAGCCAGGACGAGCGCGAGTTCCCGATCGTCGGCGAGCACCGGCATCGGCCCGCCGACCTGCAGCGGCGCCACGCCATCACGCTCCCAGACGCAGCGCACCGCTGCGAGCCGCGCCGCGTTGTCTCCCGCACCCGCAAGCAGCACGCGCAAGCCGTCGACGTGGAGCTGGCGATCGGTCAGGTTGTCGAGACGCGCGTTGAGCAGTTCGCGTTCGCCGTCGCCGACGCCGCGCGTGATCACCGGCGGATCACCGCTCGCGCGCATGCCCTCGCCGAGATTCGCCAGCAGGTCGAACTTGACGACCATGCCGTTCTCGACGCCCGCCATCTGCGGCTGGAAGCCCGGCGGCTGCAGCACGAGGTCGGGGCTGAACGTCCAGCCGCCGAGCATGGCGACGCCGTTGCCGGCGAGGGCGATGCAGCGCAGCGCGTCCTGCCCGGCGCCGCCGAGGTAGGTGCCGTAGCCGACACTCCAGGTGCCGCCGTTGGCGGACAGCCGCAGCACGAACGCGTCGAGCACCCCGCCGGCGTGCGCAACCTGCACGGCATCCGGCGTCAGCGGGAACCCGGGCCCGGCCTCGCCGACCACCACCACGTCGTTGGCCAAGCTCGCGATGCCGCGGATGCGGTCGTTGCCGCTGCCGCCGAGGTAGGTCGAGTACACGAGCGACTGGCCGTCCGGCGTCAGAGCCGCGAGGAACCCGTCGTTGCCGCCGATGCGCTGCGGCCAAGGCGCCCCGGGCGTGGTCGTCAGGTCGGCGGACTGCGTCGTGCCGCCGACCCAGATCCTGCCGTCGCGATCGCGATGGACCGCCATCGCGCTGTCGAAACCACTGCCGCCGACGTAGGTCGAGAAGACGAAGGCAGAAGCCTGGGCATTCAGCCGCGTGACGATCGCGTCGGCGCCGCCCGGGTTGGACGGGCGCAGGGCTCCGGGCGTCGTCGGATAGCCGGGACCGAGCGAGTAGCCGCCGACGATGACGTCGCCGCTGTTCGAGTCGAGGGCGAGGCTGAGGAACTGATCGTTGAACGGCCCGCCGACGAACGTTCCGGCGAGCAGCACCTGCTTGTCGCTGGCGATGCGGACGACGAAGCCGTCCGACTGTGCGCCCGCCGGTCCGCCGAGCAGCGACTGGGCAGCGTTGCCGCCGACCGGGAAGTCGTGCGAGCTCGTCCAGCCGGCGACCACGGCTGCTCCGGTCGAGTCGATCGCGACCGCCTCGGCGACATCGTCGAAAAGGCCGCCGAGATACGTCGACGCCTCGAGCACATCGCCCGCGGGTCCGAGACGGGTCACGAAGCCATCGCCGACGGAGATGAACGGACTGTTGCCGCCGTAGGAGGGCTGCAGCGCGCCGGGCGTGACCGGGAAGTTGGTCGATCGGGTGACGCCGACGACGGTCGCGGCGTCCCCGGGCCCGAGGGCGATCGCGCGCGCTTCGTCGGTGCTGCTGCCGCCGAGGTAGGTCGCGAACTGCAGCGTCTGGCCGTCCTCGGCCAACCGCGCGACGTACGCATCGACGCCGCCAATGGTCTGGAAGACGCCGGGCGTCACCGGGAAGTCGGTCGAGCCGGCGAGGCCCGCGACCCACACGCCGACGCCCTCGCGCCACGCGAGACCGTTGACGGTGTCCGTCGAACCGCCGCCGAGGAACGTGCCCCAGACGACGCCGGGGTCGACGACGGCGGCAAACGCGGGATCGAGGTCGGCGGCGGCGAACCCGTAGCAGTTGTCGCCGAGCAGGCGGAATGCGACGCGCAGCGGTCGCTGCCCATCCGGCGTCAGCTGCCAGGCGATCGGCGCCTCTTGCACGAGCTCCCCGGCTTCGCCCAACCCGGCAAGGGATGCGCACAGGCGGCCGGCATCGTCGATGCGAAGCGAAGTGACGCCCTCGCAGCGGGCCACGAAGCACGCGAGGTCGGCGCCGGGCGCGAGCAACAGGTCGTACTCGAACGCGCCGCGGCGACCTGCCGGCAGCGGCCGGAACGCGACGTCGATGCCAGGATGCACGCCGCGCATCACGACGCGCTCCCACGCCGGCACGTTGGTGCGATGCTGCGCCGCGTCGCCGATCAGGAAGTGGCGCCGCGTCGTCAGTTCGCCCTCGCTCGCGAACTCGGGGGTCGCGGCGCCGAGGAAGTGCGTGCGCACGACGCACCCGGCCTGCTCGCGCGGCCGGCCATCGTCGGACCGCGACTGCCACCGCTCGAACCGCAGTGTGAACCCGTCGTCGTGCAGCCAGCCGGTGGTGTCCCCGAAAGCCGTGAAGCGGACCTGCTCGTCCCACTGCCCGACGTTCGGCACGAACTGCACGCGCGCCATCGCTGCCACTGCGGCGTCGCGCACGGCGGCCGGCGCCTGGGCGGGCGGCGCTTGCACAGGCAGGGTGCCGGGGTCGCGGGGCGACGAACTGCGCCAGGCGACGACGGCCGCTCCCACCAGCAACAGGGCTGTCGCGGACAGACGCATGCGAGGGCCCTTCAGCATACGGCGCGCGACGGCGAATGCCGCCCGGACGGTGGGTTGCCGCCCCGACCTGGGCCCGCTCGCCCGCTGCCGGGCAGCCGTTCAGTCGTCCTTGTCGCCGAGCGTCGCCGCGTTGCCGCCCGAAGCGCCCATGGCAGCGAGCACATTGCGTTCGAGCCGCCGCTCCAGCCGGCGCAACGCCCGCGGGTCGGACGAGTCGAGCACCACCGAGCCGCCGGCGACCGCGCCGTGGCCCCCGCAGCTGCCCTTCTCCCCTTCGAGGCCGGCCCGGATCAACGACCAGGCGTCGATGCCGACCTCGGTCCGAACGGACACGTAGTAGTTGGCGCCGACCAGGCCGCCGCAGAACACGGCGCGCACGCCTTCCATGCGCAGCAGCATGTCGGCGACTTCGGCGACCATCTCGGCGCTCGACGTGCGGCCGAGCGAGCAGAGCGTCAGCCCGTCGTAGAGGCGCACCTTCGACAACGCCTGCTTGAGCGCCTGGAAGTACACGACCGGCAGCCGCGGGTTGGTGATCGCCGCGAGCTTCTTGCGGTCGATGCGTGGCGAGAGGAACTCCCACGCCCGTTCGTCGAGTTCGCTGACGTTGCGCGACAGGTCGGCGGTGTCGGTGCGGATGCCGTAGGCGAGCGCCGTGGCGCACGTGGCACTGGGCTGCACGCCCGCCGCGAGCAGGTGTCCGGCGACGATCGAACTCGTCGCGCCGATCTCCGGGCGCACGTCGAAGAATGCGACCGTGTCGGGTCCGGCCGTCGCGTCGGCGCAGACGTGATGGTCGATCACGATGTCGATCCCGAGACCTGGGGGCAGGTGCGTGTGGCCGAAGCCGGGTTGCGTGTCGACGAGGGCCACACAATCGAAGTCGGCCAGCCGCACGGTCTCGATCGGGTCCATCTCGATGCCGAGTTCCCGCACCATGGCCTGGTTCTCGGCGCGAAGGACCTTGCCGGTGATCGCCAGTCGCCCATCGATGCCGGCCGCAAGCCTGGCGAACTCGAGCAGGCCGACGGCGCCACCGAGCGAGTCCGGGTCCGGATTGTTGTGCGTCAGCACCAGCAGCCGCCGCCGACGGCGCAGCAGCTCGCGCAGGGCGTGCGTTCGCGTGTCGCCGGCGACGCCGGAGGCCACTTTGCTGAGCGGTTTGGGGTTCATCGGAACGGAGGGGCCGACGCAGCCTACGCAAGAGGATCGGCCGGGCGGCCAGCCGCCCTGGAACTACAGGCCGTACTTGTCGAGGCAGGAACGGACACCTGGCAGTTCGGCGGGGGCGATCCCGACATCGAGTTCGACCACTGCCGGCAGGGCCGGGCCGAGGCGCGGTACATAGGTGGCAAGCAGCCCGTAGTCCACCCCGCCCGCCCCCGGGGGCAGGTAGAGGCCATCGGGGCTGCCATCGCCCAACGTCATGCCCCGACAGCGGTTGGCGAAGGCCTCGAGCCACTCGCCCTGATCCTCGAGGCCGACCTGGGAACGCCGTGCGCACAGCCCGGCGTCATGCCAGTAGCCAAGCCGTAGGCTGCCGAGATCCTCGGTCAGGTCGCGCAGCGTCGCCGGATCGGCCAGGGCGCGCAGGCTGCGGCTGGCCGTCAGGCAGAACTCGATGTCGGGGAACGACCGCACGAGCGCGAACACCTCGCGGCAGGCACGGTCGAGCGCCGCGTTGCGGCCGACCTTGCGCCGCGCCTGCAGGGCGTCGACCCGTTCGCGCGTCCAGCCGACGTTGGGGTCGCCGAGATCCTCGGCCTCGACTTCGCCGGTGACGGGCACGACGCCCGGGTCGAACACGACCACCGGGCAGCGCAGGCGATGCGCCGTTGCCACCGCCAGCTCGATCGCCAGCCGCGCGGCGCGTCGTTCGGAGTCCTTCGCCGAGCAGAACCCCGCGGTCGGCGAAACTTCGGCGAGCGGATTGCCCGCCCGCACCGCGGCAACCCGCACGGGCAGGTCCGCGGCGGCGGCGTGCAGCGCGGTCCAATCGGTGGCGCGTGGGCCCGGTGACACCGCCAGTCCAGCGAACTTCGCCTCCAGCACCGACAGCCACAACCGGCGCGGATCCGACGGCCCGTGCACCGTCGCCCACGCCGAACCCAGGAAACGCTGCACGGGCATGGGAGGGTTGTCGAAGCGGCGACCCGCGGTAGCGTGCCGGGTCGCGTCTCGTCGCCCACGTTAGCGGAGCACCCCCGATGAACAGAAGCCTCGTATTGCCGGCGTTGGTCCTGTTGAGCAGCCTGGTCGGTTGCCGCGCGCAGGAGGATCGCAAGGCGTTGCAGAACTCGGTCACCAAGCTCGAGCAGCGACTCGTGCGCATGGACGAGTACCTGAAGTCGCTGCAGCAGGGCGAAGCGGACAAGCGCGCCCAGCAGGCGCGACAGACCCAGGAACGCGAGGCGGAACTGCAGCAGCTGCGCGAGCTGCTCGCGCAGCACGAGCGGCAGGCGAAGGAGCGCGCGCAGGCGGTGGAGCGGCAGACCGTCGAGATGGAGCGCCAGCGCGCGAAGGTGCAGGAGCAGTTCGCCAAGGAGCGGGCCGCAGCCGAGAAGCAGCTCGCCGACGAACGCGCGCAGATGCAGCGCCAGGTCGAGAGCGAACGCGCCGCGCTGCACGACGAGGTCCGCAAGGCCAGGCAGGCCGCCGAACAAGCCGAGCAGCGCGGCCGAGAGGTGGCGGAGCGCCATCGGGCGGAGCTGGAGCGCGCGCAGGCGCGGCAGGGCGAACGCGAAGGCGTGGTCGAGAAGCTGGCGGCCGAGCGCCGCGAGGTCGAGAAGCTGCGCGCCGCGGTGCAGCAGGACGTGGCGCGAGTCCGGGAAACCGCCGCGGCCCAGACCGAACGCGTGGCCGCCGTCGCCAAGGCCGCCGAGAGCAGCGTCGCCGCCGAACGCCGAGCCCGCGCGCAGGCCGAGGAGGCCGAACAGCTGCGCGTGCAGAACGCACGCCTGAAGAACCGCCTCGCCGAGCTCGAGCGCGAACTCGCCGCGAGGGCCGCCGCCCACGCGCACACGCACGCGCACGCCGAAGCACCACCCGCCACCGCAGCGGCCCCGGGCTCGATCGTCGTCAACAACGAGGAAGGCCAGGTGCACTTCCACTTCCATGGCCCGACGCCGCACGTCGTGATGCCGAAGGCCGCGCCCGCGCCGTCGTCGATGTCGAAGCCGAGCAAGGTCGATGGCGCAGGCGAGTTCCTGCTGCTCCAAGAGAGCAAGTCGGCGCCGAGCAAGCCGAAGGCCGACGCTCCGCCGAAGAAGAAGGCCGAGGCCCCCGAGAAGAAGATCAACGAGTGACGGCGGCCCGGCCGCGTCAGCCGTCGTAGGGCGCCAGCAGTTCTTGCAGCCGCTGCAGCGCGCGCATGTGCAGCGAGCGCACCGTGACCTCCTTGGCGTAGCCGAGCACCGGCATGATCTCGGCGTAGCTCTTGCCCTGGAACAGGCGCATCTCGAGCACGCGCTTGTGCTTGTCGCTGAGTTCGCCGAGCGCCTTCTCGAGCGCGTCGCGCAGCTCGGCGCAGCGCACCAGCATGCTCGGCCGCGGGAACCGGTCGTCGGCGAAACGTTCGCGGCCACCGGTCTCGTCGAAGTCGCCGAGGTGCCTCTGGCGACCGCCGCCGCGCTTCTTCGCGCGCGTGCGACGCCAGTAGTCGTTGAGCTTGCGGTGCGCGATCATGCGCACCCAGCCGGAGAACGACGCGCCGGGCTCGACGCGGAACTCGTGGATGTCGCGGAAGACCTGCAGCAGCACTTCCTGCGTCAGGTC
Source organism: Planctomycetes bacterium UBA2386 (assembly GCA_002343845.1). The sequence goes on from DDSQ01000180.1 coordinate 14,303, forward strand.
GTCGAGGCTCTTGTCGGCCGGCCAGTTCTGCCCGCGCGTCGCCTCGTCGACCCAACGCACCATCTTGTCGTGCAGGTTCGACCACGACAGGTCGGCATCCCCCTCGCCCTGCACGTTCTTGACGTAGCGCAGCGTGCTGGACAACGGCGGCTCGGGATCCTCTTTGCGCGTGGGCACCATGCGGGCGGCGAGTGTAGCCTGCGGCCGTGATCGCCGTCGTGCAGCGCGTCGCCGAAGCCAGGGTCCTCGTCGCCGGCGAATGCGTCGGCCAGATCGAGCGCGGCCTGCTGGTCCTGCTCGGCGTCGAACATGGCGACACCGACGCCGATGCCGATGCGACCGCCAAGAAGGTCGCCGCCCTGCGTGTGTTCCCGGGCCGCACCCCCACGGACCTCGCCGTCGGCGACGTCGGCGGCGGTTGCCTCGTGGTGAGCCAGTTCACCCTCGCTGCCGAGTTGGGCTCCGGCAACCGCCCGGACTTCACGGCCGCCGCGCCGCCCGAAGCCGCGGCCGGCCTCTGCGCGCGCGTCGTCGAACGCCTCGCCGCCGCCGGCGTGCCGGTCGCGACCGGACGATTTGGCGCGTCGATGCGCGTCGAACTGGTCAACGACGGCCCGTTCACGCTGGTGCTGACGGTGCGCGGCGGGCGCGTCGTCGCTCGGCGGCCCGACGCGTGACGCGCCGGCCCCGCGCGACGGACGCTTTCCGCGCCGCGGACCCGTCTGCATGATGGCCACCGCGCGATGCACGTCCTCTTCCTCGCCCCCGACACGCACGTCTACAACCACGGCTTCGTGCGGGCCCTGAAGGACCTCGGCGTGAAGGTGTCGGCGATCGGCGCCGCCGCGAACGAGAAGGTGGCGCCGGCGGTGCGGCACCTGCTCGACGGCTACCGCGCCTGCGACCGGCTGCTCGAGGAGCAGGCCCTGCTGCGCTGCGCTCGCGAACTCGCGACCCCGTCGTTCGACCGCATCGAGACGATCGACGAACCGCTGGTCGAGCCCGCGGCGGCGCTGCGCGAACAACTCGGCGTGCCCGGCCTGCCGTTGCGCACGGCGCGCCTGTGCCGCGACAAGGTCGCGATGAAGGAGTTCCTGCGCGCCAACGCGATCCCGTGCGCGCAGTCGGCCGCGGTCGGCAGCGCCGCCGAGGCGCTCGCGTTCGCCGAGCGCGAGGGCTATCCGGTCATCGTGAAGCCGATCGCCGGCTTCGGCGCGCTCGGCACGTTCCGCTGCGCCGATGCGCGTGAGCTCGAAGCCGCCATCGCCAAACTGAAGCCGACGGCGACGCATCGTGTCGCGATCGAGGAGTTCATCGACGGCCACGAGGGGTTCCTCGACACCCTGTGCGACGGCGACGGCGTGCGGCACGAGTTCGCGTCGCACTACTACCCCGGCTGCCTCGAGGCGGCCCAGCATCGCTGGATCTCGCCACAGATCGCGGTGACCAACCGCATCGCGCAGTCCGGCTACGACGAAGTGCGCGCGCTGAGCAGCAAGGTGATCGCAGCGCTCGGCATCCGCAACGCGGCGACGCACATGGAGTGGTTCTTCGGCAAGAAGGGCCTGAAGTTCGGCGAGATCGGCGCCCGGCCGGCGGGCGAGAAGATCTGGGACATG
>DDSQ01000180.1:15964-22893 GCA_002343845.1 Planctomycetes bacterium UBA2386
GATCCAGATCCGGCCGAGCCAGGACGGCCACTACGTCGGGCATCGCGGACTCGAAGCGGCGTGGGAACGCTGCGGCAGCGCGATCTACGAGCACTCGACGCCGGCTCCCGGCACGCCGACCAAGGGGCTCGACAAGGGCTGGCTCGTGAACACCTGGTTCCGCCTGCGCCACGAGGACTACGACACTGTGCGCAGTCTCATGACGTTCCTCGGCGAGACCGTGAAGGCCGACGCGCGCTGACGCGCGACGGCGATCGGGTCACGCCAGGCCCATGTCGTCCATGTCCTCTTCCTCGAACCCGAGGTAGTGCGCGAGTTCGTGGTAGAGCGTGATGCGGATCTGCTCGATCAGGTCGGCGCGGTCCTTCGCGGCGCGCTCGAGGTTGCGCTGGAACAGGAAGATCGTGTTGGGGCGCAACTGCGGCAGGTCGAACGAACTCGTCTCCGGCAGCGGCACACCGTCGAACAAGCCGAGGATGTCGGGGCCGACTTCCTCGCGATCCGGCCCCTCGGCCAGCCTCGCGTCGGGAACGTCCTGCACGACGACCGGCACGCGGTCGAGGCTCTGCCGGAACTGCCGCGGCAGCTTGCGCGCCGCCTTGCGCACTTCGCGGTCGAAGTCGGCGCGGCTCATGCGCACGGGCGGCGGATACTTGTCCGGCAGTGCGGCTGCCGCGCGCAGGAAGAACGGCTCGGCGTCGTCGAAGCGCCCGCGCCGCTCGAGCAGGATGCCATGCACGACGTCGGCGTCGGGCACGGCACCCGGCACCTCGCGCGCAGCCTGCACCGCCACTTCGGCTTCGTCGAAGCGCCACTGCAGGAACAGGCTCATCGCCAACCAGCATCGCGACGACGGGCAGTCCGGGTCGCGCGCCAACACCGAGCGAAAGGCCTGTTCCGCTTCCGCGGCCCGCCCGAGCCCGATGCACGCATCGCCGCGCAGGAACTGCAGGTCGACCGCGTTGCCCTGGCCGTCCGCGAGCGCTTCGTCGATCGCGGCCAGCGCTTCCTCCATCTTGTCCTCGTCGAGCAGTTCCTCGATGCGCTGCATCACCGGATCGCGGCCGGGCTGGCCGTCGTCGTCCGGTGGCACGATGCCGAGCGGTTCGAGATCCATGGGGGCGAGAAGACTAGCGCGCACCACGCGGCTGGCGGCAGGCGAGGCGCGGGTTATGCTGCGGCTCTCGGAGTGCTCCGCCAGGTCATTCGCATGCCTCAGTTCCAACGCATCGTCTGTCCGACCGACTTCTCGCCGACCGCCGACGCCGCAGCGCGACACGCCGTCAGTCTGGCGCGCGCCTACGGCGGACAACTGACGCTGCTGCACGTGTTGCCGCAGTTGCACTACCCGCTGCGAGGCCTCGGCATGTCGGCGATCCCCCACTTGCAGCAGGACCTGCACGAGCGCGCGAAGGAACGACTGAAGCAGGCGGCTGCGGCGCTGGGCAACGGCACGATCCGGCTCGAGCTGCGCGACGGCGAGGCCTACGAGCAGGTGCTGGCGTGCGCCAAGGAAACGCAGGCCGACCTCATCGTGATCGGCACGCACGGCCACACGGGGCTCAAGCACGCCCTGCTCGGCAGCACGGCCGAACGCGTCGTGCGGTTGTCGGAGTGCCCCGTGCTCACCGTCCGCACTCCGCACTGATTCGCGGCGCCGCGGCCCAGCCCGCGACGGCGCCACGCATGCGTCGCGCGGGCCGCCTGTTGGCATCGAAGGTTCACGCTCGCTTCGCCGAGCGTTCGCGTCGCGGCGCCATCCTGGGGTCATGGGCCTGGACGCACTGTTGTTGGTCGCCGTCGGCGGCGCCTTCGTGCTGGTGGCGAAGGCACGCACTGTCGTTCGCTTCACCGCAACCACGAAGGCCTTGCGGGCGGTGCACAACGCACCGGCGCAGCGCTAAGCTGCCGCGCCCCGGCGTGCACGGACGTGCCGTGCGCGCGGGATCGCGTTCCCCCGGAGCCATCCATGCTTCTCACCCTTGCCACCGTACTGGCGTTCACGCCTGCACCACTTCCCCAAGGCCCCTCGACGGCGCCCGTCGTCATCAACGAGATCAGCTACGACGACGACAGCACCGACAATCTCGAGTTCATCGAACTCTGGAACCGCACCGGTGCGCCCGTGGACATCTCGGCGTGGGTCCTGCGCGGCAGGGAAGGCACGGCGGGGGGAGCGGCCAATCTCATCTACACGTTCGCGGGAGCTGCCGGCTCCGGCACGACGGTGATCGCGCCCGGCCAGTACCTGCTGCTGTCCAACGCCGGGATCGCGGGCCCGGGCGGCCAAGTACCGAACCACAACCCGGCGTTTGTGCTCGTGAACGACTTCCTCGAGAACGGCGGCGGGACAGGCACCCCCGGCTCGGATGGCGTGACCCTGGACGACAATCTCGGCAACGTCATCGACGCCGTCGTCTGGGAGTACGCCGGCTGGACGAACCCCGTGCCCGCGTGGCTCGAGGGACAGGGCCTGCAAGGCGGTAACCAGCTGAACGCCGCGCCGCTCGGTCGTGGCAGTCTGTCGTGGCAGCGCTGGCTCGACGGCTACGACTCGAACGACAACGGCTACGACTTCTGCACGATGGAATGGACGCCGGGCGCCGCCAACGGCTCGGCCAACGTCCTGCCGTTGCCCATCGTCCTGAACTGCGACGGGGCGGTGCTGAGCACCATCAGCGGTCCGCTGTCGAGTTCGTTCGTGCTGCCGACGATCTACGATCCGATCGCGGTGACGACGTCGGGTGCGGGCCTGTGGTCGCTCCCCCCGTCCCCGCAGGGCGGCAACGTCGCGGCGCTGCACGACACGACCGGCGGCGGCAACTGCCACACGAGCCTCAATCCCGTCGGCACGGACTTCCTGGTCGAGACCTGGGTCTACATTGCAGGCGGCAACCCGATCCTGCCGGCCAACGAGAAGGAATCGTGGGCGATCGGCATCGGCCACGGCGACAGCTTCGCGCACCCCATCGACGTGGCGGGCACCTACTACCCCGGCCTGCTCTGCACGATCGGCAACGGCCCGAGCCTGACCGGTGTCTGCTGGGTCGCCTACAACACCACGACGCAGACCGATCTCTACCTCGTCGACATGAACAACGGCGGCTCCGGGTTCACTGTCATCGCTGGCCCGATCACCGCGACGCCTGGCACCAACGACGGGTGGCAACGCCTGCGCCTGCGCGGCTCCGGCAGCAACATCGTCGGCAACTTCGGCGGTGACTACGGCCGCGACAACGGCCAGCGCTTCACGGCGACCGTGACCCCGCGCAAGCTCGGCCACGTCTACCTCCAGTACCGCGAGTGCATCCTCGCCAACGCCAACATGCGGCCGCTGGTGATCGACCGGCTGGAGATCTACGGCGCCGTCGACCCGAGCGTGTTCTTCACGGGCACCGGTTCGCCGACGTCCGTCGGCAACCCGGTGATCGGCACGAGCGGCGCGCCCCAGGTCGGCAACGCGAGCTTCCAGATCACCGCGAGCAACATGAACCCGCTCGTCGGCGGGGGCTTCGGCTTCATCTCGCTGGACCTCAACTTCCTGATCCCGGGCGGCTCGCCGGTCCCCGGCACGCAGCCGTCGCTGCTGCTCTACGCGTTCCCGACGATCCTCGAGACGGTTCTCACCAGCAACGGCACTGCCTTCCTCCCGATCCCGCTGCCGCCGTCGAACGCGCTGGCCACGGCGATCCTGGCCGCGCAGTGGTTCAGCTACGACCCGGTCTTCCTGGGTGCCTACAACCTGCCAGTCGGCAGCTCGGGCGGCGCGCAGATCACCGTCGGCAACTGAGGTTCGCCGAGGCGACGCCGCGCACACGCCGGCGTCGCCCCTTGCCGACCGCTGGGAAGACTCAGCCGCGCGCCGTGCCCCAACGACGGTGCAGCGCGCGCTCGATCGGCAGGAACAGCAGGCGGTCGACGATCAGGCCGACGGCCATGATCGCGAGCATCACGCCGAGCACCTGTTCCATCGCGTGCAGTTCGCGGCCGTAGTGCAGCAGGTGGCCGAGACCGAACCCGGTCAGCACCGTGACGTAGATCTCGGCCGCCATCAACGAGCGCCACGCGAACGCCCAGCCCTGCTTCATGCCGCCGATCACGAACGGCAGCGACGCCGGCAGCACGACGCGCAGCAGTGTGTGCACGGGGCCCGAGCCCATCGTCCGCGCCGCGCGCACGTAGATCGGCGGCACGTTGCGCACGCCGTCGGCGGTCGCCAGCAGGATCGCCCACAGCGTCCCCATCACCACGACGAACCCCATCGCGGTCTCGGTCTGGCCGAACCACACCAGCGCCAGCGGCACCCAGCAGACGCTCGGCAGCGTCTGCAGCCCGAGCGCCAGCAGCCCGAGCGTGTCCTGCAGCAGCCGGCTGCGCGATGTCAGCAGGCCGAGCGGGATGCCGAGGCAAAGGCCGACGCCGTAGCCGAGCAGCAGGCGCCGTCCGGTCACGATCACGGCGTCGAGCAGCGAGCCGTCGGCGATCGCGCCGCGCAGCCAGCCGGCGATCGTCATCGGCTGCGGCATCAACGTGTCCGACCACAGCCCGGCGTCGCCGCCGAGCTGCCAGCCGGCCAGCAGCGCGCCGAACACGACGATCGCGATCAGCGCCCGCTTCATGGCGCCCCGTTCCCCGCCGGGGAATGCTGCGCCCGCAGCAGGGCGGTGGCCGCGCGCGCGATCTGGGCGACGCCAGCGTCGTTGATGTCGCGCGGCCGCGGCAACGGCACGTCGACGATCTGGCAGATGCGCCCCGGGTGCGGCGACATCACGACGATGCGGTCGCCGAGGCAGGCCGCCTCGCGTACGTTGTGCGTCACGAACAGGATCGTCTTGCGACGCTTGGTCTGGATGCCCTGCAGGTCGGCGTAGAGTTGTTCGCGCGTCATCGCATCGAGCGCCNNAGCAGCACGCGCGGGTTGGGCGCCAAGGCCCGCGCCAACGACACGCGCTGGCGCATGCCTCCCGACAGTTCGTGGATCGCGGCGTGCTCGAAGCGTTCGAGGCCGACGAGCTTGAGGTAGTAGCGGGCGACTTCGCGCCGCGCCTTGCGATCGAGGCCGGGCTTGAGCTCGAGCCCGAACATCACGTTGCCGAGCGCATCGCGCCACGGGAACAGCGCCGCCTCCTGGAACATCACCATGCGGTCGCGGCTCGGGCCGACGACCGCTTCGCCGCACGCGTGCACGCTGCCGCCATCGGGCTGCTCGAGTCCGGCGACGACGTTGAGCAACGTCGACTTGCCNNAGCACCAGCAGCTCGCTGCCGCGCGAACGGAAGAACTTGCGCACGCCTTGCAGCCGCAGTTCCGGCCCCGCGTCCGGTGTGGGCACGCCCGTCGTCTCGCTCATGGCTGCACCACCAGCAGTCCGGCGAGGTCCGGGGGCGTGGCGAGCAGACCGGCGTCGCGCGCGGCCTCGACGAACGACGCCAACGCCTCGCGACGCGCCACGTCGGTGAAGCGCAGCCGCGGCCACGCCGCGGCGATCAGCTCGGCCGGGATCGGCCGCCGGGTCAGCGCCGACAGCTCGTCGACGACACGCTGGCGGGCCGCCGCCGGCTCCTGCTGCAGGAACGCCGTGAGTTCGCGGTGCGCCGCGACGAGCTGCCGCGCCACTTCCGGCCGCTCGGCGAGGAGCTTCGCGCTGCACGCCAGCACCGTGGTCATCGCGTCGGTCTCCTCGACCAGCACACGGCCGTTGGCTTCCCGCACGAGCCGCGAAACCCAGGGCTCCACGGTCCATGCCGCGTCGATCTCGCCCTTCTGGAACAGCACGAGCTGGTCGGGGTTCGCCGTCGGCACCACCGTCACGTCGCCCCCCGTCTGCGTGACGGTGAAGCCCTGCCGCCGCAACCACGCGCGGCAGGCGACGTCCTGCGTGTTGCCGAACTGCGGCGTCGCGATGCGCCGGCCGCGCAGGTCGCCCGGCGCTTCGATCCCGGCCCCGGCCCGCACGACGAGCGCAGCCCCACCATCGGTCGCGCCGGCGAGGATGCGCACCTCGCGCCCCTTCGAACGCGAGTAGGCGTTGAGCGCCGGGTTGGGACCGACGTAGGTCGCGTCGAGCGACCCCCAGAGCAGCGCTTCCATCGCCGTCGGCCCGGCGTGGAACACGTACCACTCGACCTTGACGTCGGGGCCGAGGTGCCGTTCGAACACGCCGTCGCCATGCCGGGTGCCGTGGTGACCCAACAGGCCGTGCGCGTGCGTCACGTTCGCGAAGTGGCCGAGCCGGACGACACGGCGACCGTCGGTGGACTCCGTGCCGCAGGCGGCCATCACGCCGAGCGTGGTTGCCGTCGCCAACCAGAGCAGGCAGCGTAGGAACGTCATCGCAGCCACGGGGTCCGAAGGGATCGGACGGGGCCGGCCTGCCGCGTGAAGCAAACCGGGGGAACCTCGCCCCGACGCGCACGAGCGCGCGAGCCCTCGATGCCAACGCGATCACGGCCGATCGCCGATCCCCGCAACGCGCCATCGCCATCGCGACAACGCGCCGGCAACATGACCGCCGCATGATCGCCCGCAGGCACCTCGCGTTCCCGGCCCTGGTCGCACTCGCCGCTCCGTCGCCGGCCCAAGGCGAAGCCAGGTCGCCGATGTTCGTGGCGCCCGCGAGCGAGGACGCGAAGGCACAGCAGCGCACCTTCCGGCTCGCGACGGGCCTCACGTGCGAACTGGTCGCCGCCGAGCCCGACCTCTGCAACGCCGTCGCGTTCGCGATCGACGGCAAGGGCCGCTGCTGGGTCGCCGAGACGTTCCGCATCAACGACGGCGTCTTCGACACCCGCAACTACATGCAGTGGAAGGACGACGACCTCGCGTGCCGCACGGTCGCCGACCGGATCGCCAAGTACGGCAAGCACATCGCCGCCGACATCCCGAAGTACGCCGCCTACTCCGAGCGCATCCGCCTGCTCGTCGACAGC
>DDSQ01000180.1:23033-26817 GCA_002343845.1 Planctomycetes bacterium UBA2386
GCTGATCGGCCACGACCTGCACGGACTGATCGTCGGGCCCGACCGGCGGCTCTACTTCTCGATCGGCGATCGCGGCTTCCACGTGCAGCAGGGCGAACGCACGCTGGCGTTCCCCGACGAAGGCGCGGTGCTGCGCTGCGAACTCGACGGCAGCGACCTCGAGGTCGTGCACCGCGGCCTGCGCAACCCGCAGGAACTCGCGTTCGACGNNCGACAGCGGCTGGCGCATCGGCTTCCAGTGGCTCGACGACCGCGGCGCCTGGAACCGCGAGAGCATGTGGAAGCCGCGCCACGCCGGCACCCCGGCCGGCATCCTGCCGCCGATCGCGAACTTCGCCGACGGCCCCTCGGGGCTCGTGTTCGATCCGGGAGTCGGCCTGCCCGAACGCTTCCGCGGCTGCTTCTTCCTGTGCGACTTCCGTGGCGGCGCGAGCAACAGCGGCGTGCACGCGCTGCGCCTGCAGCGCGCGGGCGCGGGCTTCGAACTCGCGAGTGTCGACCAGGTGATCTGGCACGTGCTGGCCACCGACGTCGACTTCGGCCCCGACGGCTCGCTCCACGTGCTCGACTGGGTGTCGGGATGGAACAAGAGCGGCAAGGGTCGGGTCTGGCGCGTGCGGTCGCCGCAGATGGCGAACGACTTCACGCTGCGCGCGACGGCGCAGATCCTCGGCGACGCCGACCTGAAGTCGCGCGGCCCGGCGGCGCTGCAGGCGCTGCTCGCGCATCCCGACCGGCGCGTGCGCCAGCAGGCGCAGTTCGCGCTCGTCGACCTCGACGCGCACGAGACCCTGCTCGCGACCGCGAACGACCAGGCCTCGCGCCTCGCCCGGATCCACGCGATCTTCGGGCTCGGCGTGCTCGGCCGCCGCGACCCGCAGCGGCTCGACGGCGTCCCCGCGTTGCTCGCCGACGGCGACGCCGACGTGCGCGCGACGGCAGCCCGGGTGTTGGGCGACGCCCGCGTCGCCTCGGCCGTCACGCCGCTGCGCAAGCTGCTCGCCGACGGCAACGCGCGCGTGCAGCGCGAGGCAGCGCTGGCGCTCGAACGGCTCGGCGCTGCCGCGGCGCCGGCCACCGAGGCCCTGCTCGAGTTGCTGGCGCGCAACGACGACCGCGACGCCGTGCTGCGCCACGCGGCTGTGTTCGCCTTGGCCGCGGCCGCGCCCGCGGAACGCCTGCACCGCGCCCTCACCGACGAACATCGCGCCGTGCGACTGGGCGCCGTGCTCGCGCTCGGCCGGCGCGCCGACGCCGCGATCGCTGCCGCCCTCAAGGATGCCGACGCCGGCGTGCGCGCGGCGACCGCGCGCGCGATCTACGAGACGCCGATCCCGGCGGCGATGCAGGCGCTGGCGCTGCTCGCCTACGACGACTTCGCCGACACCGACGCCATCGACCGGCGCGCGATCCAGGCGAACCGCATCGTCGGGTTCAACGAGAACGGCGAGGCGCTCGTGCACCTCGCGATCCTGGCGAACCACGCGCCCGAACTGCGCGTCGAGGCGCTCGCGATCGTCGCCGAATGGCCCACGCCGCACGGGCAGTGCCGCCTCACCGGCAACTGGCGGCCCTGCGAACATCCGGTGGCCGACATCGTCGCGCAGAACTTCCACGGCATGCTCCCCGAGCTGCTCGCCGACGACGCGACGGCGGCGGCAGCAGCGCGCGCCGTGGCGAAGCTCGGCCTGCTGCACGCAGCCCCCCGGCTCGTGCAGCTCGTGCACGCGGCGGATCGACCGGAAGCGACGCGGCGCGCGGCGCTCGACGCCTTGGCGGACCTGAAGGCGCCCGAGCTGGAAGACGCCATGACCGGCATCGCCGCCGATGCACCCGCCGGCCTGCGCCAACGCGCCGTCGCGCTGTTGTCGCGCCGCGCTCCGGAGAAGGCCGTGCCCGTGCTGGCGACGCTGCTAGACAACGGCACGCGCGGCGAGCGGCAGGCAGCGTTCGAGGCGCTCGGCGACCTTCGCGCCGCCGCGGCGACCGCGCTGCTGCGCACCTGGCTCGATCGGCTCGACCGCGACGACGTCGAGGCCGCCCTGCGACTCGACCTGCTCGAAGCCGCCGCCAAGCACGACGAGCTGCAGGCTCCGCTCGCGGCGCTCGACGCGAAGGCCGCCGCGATCGGCGACCTCGGCCCGTTCCTGGCCTGCCGCGAGGGCGGCGATGCGGGTGCTGGTCGCAAGGTGTTCTTCGACTTCGAGGCGACACGCTGCACGCGTTGCCACGCGCTCGGCGGCACCGGCGGCAACGCCGGGCCGCCGCTCGACGGCATCGGCAAGAAGCTGACGCGCGACCAGCTGCTCGAAGCCCTGATCACGCCGAGCGCGCGCATCGCCGAGGGCTTCGGGACGACGACGCTCGAACTGCACGACGACTCGCTGCTGGTCGGCGTCGTCACCAAGGACCAGGACGGCATGGTCACGATCGTCGCGGCGACCGGCGAAGCGACCGAGGTGCCGGTCACGCGCATCCGTTCCCGCAAGCCGAACGCCGAGAGCGCGATGCCGAAGATGGGCGGTCCGCTCGACCGCCGGCAGCTCCGCGACCTGATCGAGTTCCTGAGCCGTCAGAAGAAGGACGGCTGAGCTTCCGGGGCGCCGTCGCGGCCCGCGAGACTCAGCGGTAGCGCTCGGGGTTCTCGCGCAGCTTGGCCTCGTGGTCGAGCTCGGTCAGGCCGATCTCCAGCTTCCAGAAGCCGGCCGCCGGATCGAGCGCGCGTTCGATCACGCGTCGCACGTCGCGCCACTCCGCCCACTTGTCAGCGCGCACCAGGAACGGCATGTCGAGCACCTTCTGCACCTTGCCGGCGACGGAGCGTTCCTTCAGGTGGCCCTTGCCGACCAGGTCCTTGCGCAGTTCGCCGAGGCGCGCGTTCAGCGGGGCGAGATCCTCGGCCTTCGCCGGCTCCCATCGGAACAGCACGTCGTCGCCGTGCAGGATCCGCCCGTCCTGGTGCACGTCGAACACCGGCCGCAGCGGGTCCGGTGCATCGTCGGGCTCGTGGAAGATGGCCCGCGGCACGATCAACGCCCCGTGCTCAGCGACGGGCGCATCGATCTCCTTCGGCACGATGTAGATGGTGTCGACATCCTGCAGCTGGATCTCGTTCCATCCGGTCTGCAACGCCAGGTCGAACGTGCGGACGACGTCGTTCCAGCGCGCCCCGTGTCCCGGCTCGATGCGCAGCGGCACCGGGACCTTCTTGCCCGGCGAGTCCGGATCGTCGCGCAGGACCTCCGCCGAACGAACCAGCGCCTCGAGCTTCGCCTGCACGCCCCGATGATCCAGACCCGCGCCGCCCTGCACGCGCCACTGCAGTTCGCGTTCGACCCAGACCTTCGCCTTGGCGAGCGCTTCCTTCGGGTCCGCGTCGGCAACGCGCGCCACCGCCGTGCCCTCGGCCTTGCAGTCGATCGCAACCACCACGACGTCGATCGGCTTCGGCGCCTTCGGCTGCGCCGTCTCCTGACTGCTCGCGGGACTCGCCAGCGCGACCATGGCGACGACGAACGGAACGGCGAGGACCGCGAACCTGCTCATGCGAGCAACTCCCTGCGCACCTTGCCGTGCACGTCGGTGAGCCGGANNTCGCCTGCAGGTCGTGCACGTGGATCGGCGCGTCGGTGACGTGCCAGCCGAGTTCGTCGGTCGCGCCGACCACCGCCCCGCGCTTCACCCCCGCCCCCGCGAGCAGCATCGAGAAGCAGTGCGGATGGTGGTCGCGTCCCCAGTACGCGCTGCCGTCGCGCGCCTCGTTCATCGGCGTGCGGCCGAACTC
>DDSQ01000067.1 GCA_002343845.1 Planctomycetes bacterium UBA2386
GCCCTCGAGCCCTCGCAGTTGCGGCCGCTCGCGGCCTGAACGTGCGGGTCTTGAGCGATGGACGGCGCTGCGATGCCCCCGCATGAACCGGGCGCCACCTTCGACGTCGCGATCATCGGCGCGGGCATCGTCGGCGCGGCGACGGCCTACTTCGCGAGCCGGTTGCCGCCGGGGCGTCCGCCGCTGCGCGTGCTGCTGCTCGAGGCCGAGGAACGGCCCGGGCTGCACTCCACCGGGCGCTCGGCGGCCTTGTACGCACCGGCCTACGGGCCGCCGGGCGTGCGTGCGCTGACGCGTGCGAGCCGGGACTTCTTCCTCGCGCCGCCGGCCGGCTTCGCCGCCCATCCCCTGCTGACGCCCCGCGGCGCGCTGTTCGTGGCCGGCCACGGGCGGCGCGAGGCGCTGGACGCCCTGCTCGCGATGCTGCGCGCCGAGGGCAGCCCGGCGCGAGACCTCGACGCGAAGGCGCTGCGCTCGCTCGTGCCGGTGCTCGAGCCCGCCGCGGCGGCGCACGGGGCACTCGACGACGGGGCGCTGGACATCGATGTCGAGGCCTTGCTGCAGGGCTTCCTGCGCGGCGCGAAAGCCGCGGGGGTCGAGCGCGTCACCGACGCGCGCATCGAACGGCTCGAACCGTCGGCGGGTCTGTGGCGGCTGCAGAGCGCCGACGGACGCCACTGGTGCGCGGCGCAGGTGGTCAATGCGGCAGGCGCCTGGGCCGATGTCGTCGCCGCGGCGGCGGGCGTGCCGCGCGTGGGCCTGCAGCCCCGGCGGCGCACGGCCTTCGTCTTCGAGGTGCCGGCGGGCCTGGAGATCGCTCGCTGGCCGGCGGTCATCGACATCGACGAGAGCTGGTACATCAAGCCCGACGCGGGCCTGCTGCTGGGCTCGCCGGCCAACGCCGACCCCGTGCCGCCGCACGACGTCGTCCCCGAGGAACTCGACGTCGCGATCGGCATCGAGCGCATCGAGCAGGCGACGACGCTGCGGATCCGGCGGCCGCGCCGCACCTGGGCCGGCCTGCGCAGCTTCGTCGCCGACGGCGAACCGGTCATCGGCCCGGAGCCTGCCGCGCCGGGTTTCGTCTGGGCCGCCGCGCTGGGGGGCTATGGCATCCAGAGCGCGCCCGCGGTCGGCCGGCTCCGCGCGGCGTGGATCGCGCGCGGAGCAGGTTTCGAGGCGGCGTTCGACGAGGGCGTGCCGGCCCCCGCGCTGTGCCCGCGAAGCAGCGGCACGGCGGCGCCTCGGCCGTCCTGAGCCGCGCGCACCGCTGGGCGGCCGCGGGATCGGCCCGGCCCCGCTACGATCGGGGCCTGTCTCACCTGGTCGCCCGCGGAGGCCTGCCTTGAACCCGACCACGGCCGATTCCCCAGCCGGTTTCCGGCTGCCGCACCTGTGCCTGCCGCGACCCGGGATCGACCTGTCGACCTGGGCCGTCGTGGCCTGCGACCAGTACACGGCGCAGCCCGAGGTCTGGGAGCGCATCGCGCGGCAGGTCGGCGACGCGCCGTCGACGCTGCACCTGATCTTTCCCGAGGTGCACCTCGGCAAGGCCGACGCGGCCGAGCGCATCGCGCGCATCCAGCAGACCATGCGCCGCTACCTGGCATCGGGGCTGCTGCGCGACCACGCCGGGGCCGTGCTGGTCGAGCGCACGCTCGACGACGCCGGCCGCCGCGTGCGCCGTGGGCTGATGCTCGAGCTCGACCTCGAGCATTACGACTTCCGCCCCGGCTCGACCAGCCTCGTGCGCCCGACCGAGGGCACGATCGTCGAGCGGCTCGCGCCGCGCATCGAGGTCCGGCGCGGCGCCGAGCTCGAGCTGCCGCACATCCTCGTGCTGATCGACGATCCCGGCTGCAGCGTGATCGAGCCGCTGGCCGCGCGTCGCCCGGCGCTGCGCACCTTGTACGACAGCGGGCTGATGCTCGGCGGGGGCCGGGTGGCCGGCCACGCGGTGGAGGCCGCGGCGGCCGCCGACGCGGTCGCGGCGCTGCGTGCGCTGGCAGGGCCGGCGGCCTTCGAGGCCCGCTACGGCGTGCCGCCGGGAACGCCGCCGATGCTGTTCGCCGTCGGCGACGGCAACCATTCGCTGGCCACGGCGAAGTCGATCTGGGAGCAGCTGCGCGGCAGCGTCGGCCCCGACCACCCGGCGCGCTGGGCGCTGGTCGAGGTCGAGAACATCCACGATCCGGCGCTGGCCTTCGAGCCCATCCACCGGCTGCTGTTCGGCGTCCGGGCGGACCTGCGCGTCGCGCTCGCCGAAGCCCTGGGCCCCCGGCTGCGCTGCACCGACGTGCCCTCGGCCGAGGCGATGCGCGAGCGCGTGCGGCACGCCGGCGCGGCCGTGCAGGCCGTCGGCCTGGTCGGCCCCGGCGAACGGTTCGGCGTGCTGGAGATCGCCGATCCGCCGTCGGCGCTGGCCGTCGGCACGCTGCAGCCGCTGCTCGATGCCTTCGTGGCGCGCGGCGACGCGGCGCAGATCGACTACGTGCACGGCGACGAGGTGCTCGAGCGGCTGGCCACGCGCGAGGGGCAGGTCGGCGTGCACCTGCCGCCGATCGACCGCGGCGGGCTGCTGCGCCGCGTCGTCCACGAAGGGCCGCTGCCGCGCAAGACCTTCTCGATGGGCGAGGCGCACGAGAAGCGCTTCTACGTGGAGGCGCGGCGCATCCGCTGAAGCGGCCGCGCGGCGCCGTGCGGCGGCCTGCGGCGCGGGCTGGGGGCCTGGGGCAGCCAAGGATGCGGGCGCCGGAGCTTTCCCGTCACCCGGCGCCGGGCGGAGCGGACCGGCCCTCGTGCGCGGCCAGCAGGCGCAGCAGCCCCGGCAGCGTCTCGGCCTCGTGCAGCGGCTTGTCGTCGCGGATGCGCAGCATGCGCGGGAAACGTGTCGCGATGCCGCTCTTGTGGCGCGGGCTGCGCGCGAGGCCTTCGAAGCCGAGCTCGAAGACCAGCGACGGCACGACACTGCGTACCGGCCCGAAGCGGTCGACGGTGGTCGAGCGGATCACGCGGTCCACGCGCGCGAACTCCTCGTCGGTCAGCCCCGAGTAGGCCTTGGCGAACGGCACGAGCTGCAGTCCGCCGGGTGTCGGCGGACGCCGCGCGCGGATGGCCTCGACGACGGCGGCCGCCTCGGCGGCATCGGCCGGCTCGCGGTTCCAGACGGCGAAGGTGTAGTCGGTGTAGACGTTCGCGCGGCGGCCGTGGCCGGCCTGCGCGTAGATCAGCACGGCGTCGGCGCTCAGCGGGTCGATCTTCCACTTCCACCAGGCGCCGTCGCTCTTCGTGCGGCCGCTGCCGTAGCGTGAGTGCCGGTGCTTGAGCATCAGGCCTTCGACGCCGCGTTCGCGCGACTGCTGCCGCAGCGCGGCGCGTGCCGGCCAGTCGTCGCCGGGCAGCAGCGCCGACAGCGGCAGGCCGAGCGGGGCGGCCAGCGCCTCGAGCTGGTCGCGCCGTTCGTGCAGTGGCCGCGCACGCAGGTCCTCGCCGCCGAGCTCGAGCAGGTCGTAGGCGACGAATCGTGCGGGTGCCTCGTCCAGCACGCGCGGGCCGAGCCGCTTGCGGCCGATGCGGCGCTGCAGCAGCGCGAACGGTGCGGGCTGGCCCTCGCCGGGCCGCCAGACGACGATCTCGCCGTCGAGCACCGTCCCCGGTGGCAAGCGCTGCGCGAGTTCGAGGACTTCGGGGAAGCGGTCGGTCAGCAATTCCTCGCCACGGCTCCAGACCGCACATTGCGCGCCGCGCCGCAGCACCTGCGCGCGGATGCCGTCGTACTTCCACTCCACGAGCCAGTCCTGCGGGTCGCCCAGGCTCGCCGGCTCGTCGTGCAGCGGGTGAGCGAGGAAGAACGGATACGGCTGCACCCCGTCGCGGGCCGGGTCGTGCGCGCGGTCGACCAGCGCCAGGAAGCGTGCGGCGTCCGGAACCTGCTTCGCGTCGGTGTAGCCCATCATGCGGTGGGCGACGACCTGGGCGTCGAGCCCATGGGCCTGGGCCAGTGCACGCTGGACCAGCAGTCGCGAGACGCCGACGCGCAGCCCGCCGCCGATCAGCTTCACGTAGAGGAAGCGACCGTCCGCATCGAGCTCGCACCAGTCCTCGAGCACGCGCCGGCGCTGCTCATCGGGCGGCAACCCGCGCAGCGGCGCGATGCGCTCGTGCATCCAGGCGGCGAGGGTGCGCGACGAGGCCGCGGCCGGCGCTGGTGTCAGGTAGGCGATGGTCTCGGCAAGGTCGCCGACGGCCGCGTAGCAGTCCTCGAAGAGCCACGGCGCGATCCCGGCGGCCTCGCAGGCCGCCGCGCGCAGCAGCGCTGCCGGCACGGCCTGCCGAGGCCGGCCGCCGGCCAGGACGTAGACGGCCCACGCCGCGTCGTCGGGCGCGGCCTGGCGCAGGTAATCGACCATCGCGGCGACCTTGCGGTTCGTCGCGGTGCTCGCGTCCAGCGCACGGTACAGCGCACCGAAAGCTCTCATCTGGTCTGCCCGGGGCTGCCGTCCACGCCGGCATCGGCGGTGCCCCTGACATCGACGGCGTCGGCCGCGGCGGCGCGGCGCTCGCTCGGGCCGGCCGGGCCCAGGCTCGCCGCATGCGCCGAGGCCGCGTCGGCGCGGTCCACCGGCACGGCAGGCGCGGCCGCGGCATCGTCATCGACGCGCTCGTCGCCGAACTCGGTCGCGAACGAGGCGGCGTTCAGCCCCTGCTCGCCGAGCCAGCGCACCATCACGTCCTCGTAGCCGTGCGTGACGATCACACGTTCGGCCCCCGTGGCGGCGACGGCCTGCACGAGCCCGGGCCAGTCGGCGTGGTCGGAGAGCACGAAACCCCGGTCGACGCCCTGCCGGCGGCGGGCGCCGCGCAGGCGCATCCAGCCGCTGGCGAATGCGGTCTCGGCATCGGGCAGCTGACGCGCCCAGGCGCTGCCCAGCACCGCCGGAGGGCCGATCGCGATCGCCCGCGCGAGCTCATCCGGGCGCGCCGCGCGGCGCGTGGCGTCGGTCTCGAGCACGCGGTACGGCGGCAAGGCCACGCCGGCTGCGCGGTAGGCCTCGCAGATCGCGTGCACCGCGGGGTGCACGACGATCGGCCCCGGCGCCTCGCCGCCGTCGAGCAGGCCGGCGAGCAGGCGCTGGGCCTTGCCGAAGCTGTAGCCCGTCAGCAGCGCGGCGCGGCCCTCGGCCGCGCACTCGGCCCACCAGCGGCGGATCTCGGCGTGCACCTCGGCCTGCGCGTTCCAGCGGTAGATCGGCAGTCCGAAGGTCGATTCGGTGATGAAGCAGTCGCAGCGCACCGGCTCGAAGGGCGTGCAGGTGGCGTTGGTGTCGCCGGCCACGCCGCTGACGAAGTAGTCCCCCGAGACCACCCAGGTGCGCCCGCCGTGTTCGAGCCGCACCTGCGCCGAGCCGAGCACGTGGCCGGCCGGGTGCAGGCTGATGCGCACGCCGCGGTGCACGACGACCTCGCCGTAGCCGATGCCGTCGACGCTGATCGGGCCGAGCCGGGCGCGCAGCACCGGCAGCGAGTCGCGTTGGGCGAGGTAGCGGGCGTGACCGCGCCTGGCATGGTCGGCGTGCGCGTGCGTGATGACGGCGTGCGCGACGGGCCGCCACGGGTCGATGAAGAAGTCGCCCGGCGGGCAGTACAGCCCCTGCGGGCGCAGCACGACGAGGTCGTCGTTCACCTTCCGGCCCGGGCGGCGGCGTCGTGCCGGTTGCCGGCTTCAGCCATCGACGACTGCCGGCTCCAGCAGCCGCAGCGTGCCGGCGTCGGCGTCGATCTCGGCCGTCACGCCCAGCGGGATCGTGAACTTGCGCTTGACGTGGCCGAACTGCGCGCCGCGGTAGACCGGCACGCCCAGCGGGGCGAAGTAGTCGTCGAAGACCTCGTCGAGCGTCAGGGTCCCGAAGCTGCCTTCGCTGACCGGGCAGTCGGTGAAGCCGCCGAGCACGACGCCGGCCACGCGCGAGAGCGCGCCGGACAGCATCAGCGTCGACAGCATGCGGTCGACGCGGTAGATGTACTCGTTGACGTCCTCGAGGAAGAGGATCGCGCCGTCGAACGACGGCCAGTACGGCGTGCCGGCCAGCGAGCTCAGCACGGCGAGGTTGCCGCCGACCAGCGGCCCGCGGGCGAGGCCGCCGCGGATCGTCGTGATGCGGCCGTCGCGGCAGACCAGGTCGTCGCCGCGCGTGGCCGCGTTGCGCATCGTGTGCGCGAGACCGTCCATCACCACGGCCTTGAAGTGCTCGACGGTGAACGCGTTCCACTCCGAGCGCCCGAGCGGTGCGTGGAAGGTCACCAGGCCGCTGCCGACCTGCACCGCGGTGATCAGCGCGGTCAGGTCGGAGAAACCGCCGAGGAACTTCGGGTTGCGGCGGATCAGCCCGTAGTCGAGGTGCGGCAGCACGCGGTTCGCGCCCGACCCGCCGGTCACCGCGAGGATGCCGGCCACCGCCGGGTCGGCGAACAGCGCGTGCATGTCGGCGGCGCGCTGCTGCGGCGTGCCGGCCATGTGGCCGTAGCGCGCGCGCAGGTTCGGCGCCTCGCGCACGGCGAATCCCAGCGCGCCCAGCGCCTCCCGGGCCATGTCGTAGGGGGCACGCTCGTAGATGGCGCCGGAGGGGTTGATCAGGCCGATGGTGTCGCCGGCGCGCAGGCGGCGCGGGCGGATCGGGTGCGGCGTGCGGTGCGGGGAGTCTTCAGGGGTCATCGGCGGGCTCTCGCGGAGGGCGCGCTCAATGCGGCGCGCCCCGGGGCTCGAGATCGACGAACTCGAACCAGTTGTTCCAGAACAGCGGGCGGCGGTAGCCGATCAGCCACGGCTGCGACAGCGCGGTCGCGGCCAGGTGCGTGCGCAGCTTGTATGGCATCCAGGCGACGGTCAGCCGCTTGGCCTCGTCGAAGGCAGCCTCCCGCTCGGGGCCGTCGGGCAGCGCGAGCAGCCGGGCGATCGTCTCGTTCATCGCCGGCAGGTCGAAGCGCGAGAGGTTGATGCCGCCGGCGGCCGCGCCGTCGTAGCGCTGCAGCCCCTGGAGGCCGTCGGGCGAACTCGCGCGGCCGCTGACCGACCACATCATCAGCTTGCCGGCCCGCGCGGCCTTGTACTGCTCGGGCCACTGCGCGGTGCGGAACGCTGCGCGCAGGCCGATCGCCGACAGGTCGCGTTGCATCAGTTCGTCGAAGCGACGCTGGTCGGTGCCGGGCTGCGTGGCGATCTCCAGCAGCAGCGGCCGGCCGTCGGGCTGCTCGCGCCAGCCGTCGCCGTCGCGGTCGGTGTAGCCGTACAGGTCGAGCAGCGCTCGCGCGCGCGCCGGGCTGTACTCGCTCATCTCGCTGCGCCACTGCGGGTCGTAGCCGCTGAGGTGCACGGCCACCGGCGACTGCGCCGGCACCGCCGACCCGTGGCGCAGCAGCGTGACCTCGCGCTGCACGTCGATGGCCAGCCCGATCGCCCGGCGCAGCGCGACCTGGTGCGGCGCGTAGCCACCGACCAAGGGGTCGCTCATGTTGAACATCGTGTAGTAGGTCGACGGCATCACGACACGTTCGGCGCGAACGCCGCGCCGTGCCAGGTGCGGTGCGAGGCGGCCGCCGGGCATGGCCACCGACAGGAAGCCGTCGGGCAGCTCGACCCAATCGGTCTCGGCGTTGAGAAAGGCCAGCCAGGTCGGCTGCTTCTCCTCGATGATCGCGATCTCGACGCGGTCGACCATCGGCAGCCGCCGGCCCTTCAGCCGGGCGAGCAGCGCCTGACCCTCGGCGTCGGCAGCGGCCGGCTCGGCGGCGTAGCGCACGTCGCGGTAGCGGGGGTTGCGCACGAGCACGATGCGCGACGCGCGTGTCCACTCGGCCAGCATGAAGGGACCGGTCCCGACCGGTGTCTGCATCGACAGTTCGCCGACGCGCTCGATGACCTCGCGCGCGACGGCGCCCATCGAGGCTTCGGCCAGCAGCTGCGGGAAGCGCGGCCGGCCCGCGTCGAGCCGGAAGCGCAGCGTGTAGCGGTCCACGAGCTGCAGGCCCTCGAGCGGGCGGTCGTAGTCGAAGGGCTTGCGCTGCTCGACGGCTTCCCGTCGCAGCGCCGCCAGGCCGCTGATGCCGGCCTGCTCGAGCGAACTCCAGTTCGGGCTCTTCGTCGCCGGGTCGGCCAGGCGCTTCAGGCTGTAGGCATAGTCGGCGGCGACGAGCTCGCGCGGGCGGCCGGCGAAGGCCGGGTCGTCGGTGAAGAAGATGCCCGGGCGCACGCGCACGGTCCACGTGCGGAAGTCGGCCGACGGCTCGGGCATGGCGGCGGCGGTGTTCGGCCGCAGTTGCACCGGGCGGGCCAGCGGGTCGTACTGCAGCAGGGTCTCGAAGATGTGCGACGTGACGCGCAGCGAGCGCACGTCGCCGATGCGGGCGGGGTCGAAGCCGGTCTCGCTCTCGCTGGCCAGGCGCAGGACCTTCGGCGCCACCGGCGATGGTGCCGGTGCCCCAGCCGTCCCAGCGGCGGGCGCCGCCTCCGCTGCCAGCGTGACGAGCACGGCGAGCACGGCGAGCACGGCAGCAGCCTGCGCCAGGCCCCGCGCCAGGGTGCGCCGCAAGGCGCGGCGCGAGGCCGGCGTGGCGGGTGTCCGCGGCGGTGACAGGCCGCGCCCCGCATGCGGGGGCGCGGCGGGGGCGGGGCCGCGGGTCGGCGGGGCACCGATGCTCATGGGCGCATTGGAACCGAAGCGTGCGGCACCGTCATCGGGGCGGCTGCCGGGGCCCCGACGGAGCGCGGCCGGACAGTCGGCCGTGGGGGATCGATCCGAGGTGTCCGGCAGCAAAGGGCGTGGCTGCCTAGAATCCGGGCGCCATGAATGCCCCCACAGTCCGTGAGCGGATGCTGCGCGTGCGCGAAGAGGCCATCGTCGACGCGGTCAACCACCTTCTGGTGGACAAGGGCTACGACCTGATGACCGTCGACGAGGTTGCCGCCGCGGTGGGCATTGCCAAGGCCAGCCTGTACAAGCACTTCCCGTCCAAGGAGGCGTTGGCGGCGGCCGCCATGGTGCGCACGCTGCAGCGTGCGCAGGCCTTCCTCGCGCAGCTTGCCCTCCAGGACCTTGGCGCGGCCGCGCGGCTGAAGGCGGTCGTGCGCTGGATCATGCAGATGCAGTACGACGGCGCGATGCCGTCCCTGCCCTCGGAGAACTCGACGCTGCGCTCGGTGTTGACCGGGGACAGGGCCTACGTGCAGCTCCTGATGGAGGTCTCCGAGGTGCTCGGCGGCTGGATCGAGCAGGCGCAGCGCGATGGTGACATCGACCGCCGGTTGCCGCCCGACGTCGTGCTGTTCACCTTGTACGCCCGCGCCTGCGACCCGGTGCTGCCGATCCTGAAGGCCGGCGGGCAGTACGAGCGCGAGCAGGTCTTCGAGTGGTTGCTCGGCACCTGTTTCGACGGCCTGGCCGGCCCGCGCCAAGGCTGAGGCTGCGCAATCCCGCCACGACAATGTGGTCTTCGCAGTAGACTGACTTGAACACGATGTGAACTGATCGGTATAGTACCGATCCATGAAAGTCACGTCGTTGCCTGACCGGACTCCGGTCTCCCCTCCGGTCGGCCGTCGTCGGCGCGTCGCGGTCATCGGTGCCGGCATCACCGGCCTCGGGGCCGCCTACGAGCTCTCGAAGCGTCACGACCTGCGCGTGACCCTCTTCGAGAAGGCGCCGACCTTCGGTGGCCACGCGCACACGGTGGACCTGACCCTGCCGGGCCCTGACGGACGTCCGGTCACCCACGGGGTCGACACCGGCTTCCTCGTCTTCAACGAGCGCACCTACCCCCGGCTGATCCGCCTGTTCGGCGAATTGCGCGTTCGCGTCGCGCGCTCGGACATGTCCTTCTCCGTGCAGGCGCCGGCGGGCCTGGACGGACAGTCCCGGCGGCTGGAGTGGAACGGCAGCAGCCTGGACACGGTCTTCGCCCAGCGTCGCAACCTGCTGTCCCCGTCCTTCCTGTGGATGTTGCGCGAGGTGCTGCGCTTCAACCGCCTGGCCACGGCGCTGGCCCTGTCCGGCGAGGCCGACGCCCTGGCCGAGCCGCTGGGGGACTTCCTCGAGCGGCATCGTTTCGGCCGCGGCTTTCGCGAGGGGTACCTGCTGCCGATGATCGGCTGCATCTGGTCCTGCCCGCTGGAGCAGATGTTGCGCTTCCCGGTGGCCACCCTGATCCGCTTCTGCCACAACCATGGCTTGTTGCAGGTGGAGAACCGCCCGCCGTGGTTCACGGTGCACGGGGGCTCGCGGCACTACGTGCGGGCCATCGTCGAGCGCCTCGAGGACGCACGGGCCGCGACGCCGGTGCTCGGGGTCGAGCGCCGGGACGACGGCGTCAAGCTGCGCACGGCGGCCGGCGCCGAGACCTTCGACGCGGTGATCTTCGCCTGCCACGCACCGCAGGCCCTCGCCCTGCTCGGCGCGGCGGCCTCGGCCGATGAGCGCGCGGTGCTCGGCGCCCTGCGCACGCAGAAGAACACGGCCGTGCTGCACACCGATGCGAGCCTGATGCCGCGCGAGCGCAAGGCCTGGGCGGCCTGGAACTTCGAACGTGCCGAGCCGCGGCTCGCCGCGTCGGCCGACCGCACGCAGGTCTGCCTGCACTACTGGATCAACCAGCTGCAGCCCTTGCCCTTCGCGCAGCCCGTGGTCGTGTCGCTGAACCCGCTGCGCGAGCCGGACCCGGCGCTCGTGCACGGCCGCTTCGACTGGGAGCACCCGGTGTTCGATGCCGCGGCGATCGCCGCGCAACGCTTGCTGCACGCCCTGCAGGGCCGCGAGCGGACCTGGTTCTGCGGCGCCTGGTGCGGCTACGGTTTCCACGAGGACGGCCTGTCGGCCGGGCTGGCCGCGGCGCGCGGCGTGATCGAGCATCTCGAGGCGCGGGCCGCCGTCGGCCAGGCTGCCGCAGGCGGCGCCGACACGACCCTGGAGAGGCACGCGGCATGACGGACGTGGCGGCTGCCGGCGCCACCGTGGCGTCCCCGGCACGTCCGATGGTCGCGCATGGCTCGGTGCACCACGCGCGCCTGCGCCCGGCCGAGCACGCCTTCCGCTACCCGACGCTCTTCGTGATGCTGCCGATGCGGGCGCTGCGCCGCGAGCCCTGCGCCGCGCTGAACCGGGACCGGCGTGCGCTGTTCCGCTTCGACGACCGCGACCACGGGGACGGCGGCGCGGATGCCCTGGCCTGGATCGAAGGCCTGCTGGAGCGGGAGGGCATCGACGGCGTCGACGGCGAGATCTGGCTGCAGACCTATCCCCGGGTGGCGGGTTATGCCTTCAAGCCGGTCAGCTTCTGGTACTGCCACCGTGCCGACGGCTCGCTGCGTGCGGTCGTCGCCGAGGTCAACAACACCTTCGGCGAGCGCCACTGCTACCTGCTGGCCGGGGCCGACGTCGCCTTCGGCGCGACCCTCTCGGCGGACAAGGTCTTCCACGTCTCCCCGTTCTGCCGCGTCCAGGGCGGCTACCGCTTCCGGTTCGCGCGCACGGCCGACCGTGTCGTCGCGCGGGTCGAGCATGTCGACGCCGACGGCCCCCTGATCGTCACGAGCGTCAGCGGCCGGCTCGAAGTGCTGGACGCCGCCGCCGTGCGCCGCGCCCTCCGCTCGGCGCCGCTGCTGACTTACGGCGTCATGGCCCGCATCCACTGGCAGGCGCTCGCGCTGTGGCGCAAGCGCGTGCCGTTCTTCCGAAAGCCCGCCGCGCCAGCGGCCCTGGTGACCCGATGAACGCCCCGTCCGCCTCCACCACCGCCTCCCGCCGCAGCACCACCGTCACCCCGCCCGGACGCGCGCAGCGCAGCCTGCTCGCGATGCTCGGTCGACTGAGTCACGGCACGCTGGATCTGCAGACGCCGTCGGGCCTGCTCCACCACTTCACCGGTCGCGAGGATCCGGCCTCGGTGCGCGCGGCGCTCGCCGTGCACGACGAGTCGGTCTTCGCCCGCGTGCTGCAGCATGGCGACATCGGCCTGGCCGAGACCTTCTTCGAAGGCGCGTGGACGACGCCCGACCTGCCGGCGCTCCTGCGGCTGGGCCTGCTGAACCGGGAGAGCCTGGAACGGGCGATCTACGGCAGCCGCCTCGCATCGATCGTCTACCGTGCGCTGCACCTGCTGCGGCGCAACACCCGTGCCGGCAGCCGGCGCAACATCCACGCGCACTACGACCTCGGCAACAGCTTCTACCGG
>DDSQ01000124.1:0-1733 GCA_002343845.1 Planctomycetes bacterium UBA2386
GCGATAACTGCGACGCAGCAGGTGGGTATGATAGACCCGATCCTTGTACTTGCGGGTCGTAGTGACGACGTGAGCGGTTCCAGTGCGAGCAGGCATGCTCATAAATATAGAACACAAACCAGCGTATGTCAATACGCGTTAGTGACTACAAATAGAAGCCGGAAAACCGCCTTCTCGAACGACTTTCTCAGAAAAAACAGAGGCTTGGCGCCTCGATCGCAGTTGCGAGCGCTCGGAACTTCAGTTTAATCCTTGAACCGAAGCGCCGTCTGTGCCACATTTCGCGTCTTGTGCACGCCTATTCGGTCCGCTGAGCCGCCATCTGCAGCCCGTCGAAAGACCAACGATCAAGCGCAGCAAAAACAGGGAGAGAACATGAAATACGTGATTTGGGTACTCTGGCCGGCGTTCATCGCCGCCGGAATCGCCGAAACGATCTTCTTTACGATGATCGACCCGGAGCAGTTGTACCTCTTCGGACAACGCGTCGAGTGGTCGGTAACCGCCACCTACTCGACGGGTTTTCTGCTTTTCTGGCTGGTCTGCATCGGCTCAAGCCTGATGACCTATCTGATGATGCCCAAAGACGCCAAGGAGGCGCTGATGAAAGCGGCCGGCGAGCGTGACGACCTCGCACGACCGAAGCGCCGGGAGCCAGGCAACGTCCATCGCTAAGTCGGTCGCTAAATCAAAGACAAACCGCTCTCCAGGTCGTTCTGCAGGTCGACGACTGCTTCGAGACCGACGGCAATACGCAGCAAATCCTCACTGACGCCAGCCGCCGCCCGCTGCTCTGGCGTGATACGGCCGTGTGTCGTCGAGGCCGGATGGGTGAGCGTGGTCTTGGTATCGCCGAGGTTGGCGGTGATCGACAGCAGACGACAGCTATCGACCACTTTCCAGGCTTCCTGGCGCGCGCCCTTGACGGTGAAGGAAACGATCGCTCCACCGCTTTTCTGCTGCCGACAGGCCAGCTCGAACTGTGGATGCGAAGGCAGGCCAGGATAGTAGACACGCGCCACCCGCGGGTGCTGCTCCAGCCACTGCGCGAGTTGCAACGCTTTCGCCGACTGTGCCTGCATACGAATCTGTAGCGTCTCCAGGCCTTTCAGCAGCACCCAGGCGTTGAAGGCCGAAAGCGTCGGGCCAGCAGTGCGCAGGAACTTGAACACCTCGTCGGTCAGTACTTTCGGCCCGGCAACGGCGCCACCGAGCACCCTGCCCTGACCGTCGAGATATTTGGTCGCCGAATGCAGCACCAGATCGGCGCCGAGATCGAGCGGCNNGAGCGGCCGCTGCAGGATCGGCGTGCAGAAGCAGTTATCGACCACCACCAGCACGCCTCTGCTGCGCGCTATGCTGACCAGCGCGACGATATCGGCGATGGCGGTCAGCGGATTGGACGGCGTTTCCAGAAACAGGAGCCTGGTTTCCGGCCGCAAGGCTGCTTCCCAGGCAGTGACGTCGGTCTGCGAGACAAAGCTGGTCTGAATCCCGAAGCGCGGCATGATGGTGCCGAGCATCTGTTGCGTCGCGCCAAACAAGCCCGTCGACGCGACAATGTGGTCGCCGCTGCTGCACAGGGCCATCACCAGCGAGAGAATCGCCGACATTCCCGAGGCCGTCGCCACACAGGCCTCGGCGCCTTCCAGCGCCGCGAGACGGTCCTGAAATGCGCTCACCGTCGGATTGGTGAATCGCGAGTAGACGTTGCCTTCTTCCTCACCCGAAAA
>DDSQ01000124.1:1742-15802 GCA_002343845.1 Planctomycetes bacterium UBA2386
GTTGAACTGGCTGCGTTCCTGACCAGCGCGCACGGCCAGCGTCTCCAGGGAATAGCCGCGAGTGCTGCCGGTCGGTTCCATTGCGTCCATGGCCTCTATCTTCAATCTACGGACATCAGGTTCAACTGCAACTGATTCGACGACCAGAGCTCGTCCCGCGCGGCCGCGCCGTAGCCTTCGCGCGCCAGTTCGATGGCATTCAGATATTCCGGGCTGACATCGCCGGTAATATAGGAGCCGTCGAAGCACGAGGTGTCAAAGCTGCATAGCGAAGGCTTCAGTTCGCGAATCGACGCCTTCAACGCGTTGAGGTCCTGATAGACCAGCGCGTCGGCACCGATTTCACGGGCGATCTCCTCGCCGCTGCGCCCGGTGGCGATCAGCTCGCTGCGCGTCGGCATATCGATTCCATAAACGTTCGGGTAGCGCACCGGCGGCGAAGCGGAGGCGAAGTAAACCTTCAGCGCACCCGCGGCGCGTGCCATCTCGACGATCTCGCGACTGGTCGTGCCACGTACGATCGAATCATCGACCAGCAACACGCGCTTGCCCTTGAACTCCTGGGCAACGGTATTTAGTTTCTGGCGCACCGAACGTTTGCGCGTCGCCTGACCCGGCATGATGAAGGTACGACCGATATAGCGATTCTTGACGAAACCCTCGCGGTAGGGAACGTTGATACGCTGCGCGAGCTGCATTGCCGACGGGCGACTGGAGTCCGGGATCGGGATGACCACGTCGATCTCCTCCACCGGAATATGCTTCACCAGTTTGTCGGCCAGATGCTCGCCCATGTGCAGCCGCGCTTCATACACCGAAACGCCGTCGATCACCGAGTCCGGGCGCGCCAGATAGACGAACTCGAAAATACACGGCGCAAGCGCTGAATTGCGCGCGCATTGCCGTTGATGCATGCGGTGTTCGAGGTCGATGAAGATGGCCTCGCCCGGATCGACGTCGCGCAGCACTTTGAATCCCAGGGTGTCGAGCGCCACCGATTCGGAAGCAAACAGATACTCGGTGCCCTCGGGCGTCTCGTTGGTGCCGAAGACCAGCGGACGAATGCCGAACGGGTCGCGGAAAGCGAGCATGCCGTAGCCGGCGATCATCGCCACCACCGCATAGGCGCCTCGGCAACGCCGATGCACCGCCGACACCGCACCAAAAATGGTATCGAGATCGAGACGATAGCCCTTGGCGGTGGCCTGCAATTCGTGCGCCAGTGCGTTGAGCAGCACTTCCGAATCGGAGTGCGTGTTGATGTGCCGCAGATCCTGCCGGAACATCTCCTCCTTGAGCTCTTCGGTGTTGGTCAGGTTGCCGTTGTGCCCGAGAACGATCCCGAACGGCGAATTGACATAAAAGGGTTGCGACAGCGAGGAATCGAACGCCGAACCAGCCGTCGGGTAACGGCAATGCGCGATTCCCATGTTGCCCGGCAGCGCACGCATGTTGCGCGTGCGAAAGACATCGCGCACCAGCCCGGAACCCTTGTGCATGTGGAAGGCGTCATTCTCCACCGTGGCGATGCCGGCCGCATCCTGGCCGCGATGCTGCAGGACCATCAAACCATCATAAAGCAACTGGTTTACCGGTGTCGTGGCAACCGCTCCAAGAATCCCGCACATAGTCTTTTCTTTCCTAGCCGAACCTGATTCGTTTAGTCACTTCCGATGGCAACCATGGCTTGCTGGCCAGGACTGCCGTTTCAAGCGGCGCCGAAAAATACGCCTCGCTCCACCACTTCTCACTGGGTAGCGACGTCATGCCGCCGACGGCCACCAGGACCAGGACGATCAGCAGGCCACGCGCAGCACCAAAAATGATTCCCAACAGGCGATCGGTGAGGGTCATGCCCAGCGCCTTGAGCAGGCTACGCACGGCCAGACGCAGCAGCGCCATCACCACCAGTACGGCGACGAAAATGGTCACCCAGCCAGCGACCAGTCGCAGTGCCGGGTCGGCAATCGACGTAAAGCCCTCGGCGACCAGAGAGCCCCACCAGCGGGCGGCAAAGAAGGCGAGAACCCACGCCACCAGGGCGATGATCTCGCCGACGACGCCCCGCCACATGCCAAGCACCAGGGACACCACGACGACAAACAGCACGACATAGTCAAAAACGGTCATGAGCGGCCGGCGACGACTCCGCCAACGCCAATCTTCTTGAGCTTGTCGAGGGCCTTTTCAGCCGCCTCGCGATTCGGAAAGGGGCCGGCGCGCACACGGGTTCTTTTCCCGGCCGGTGAATTGAGGATTTCGGTATAGGTGGGAACGCCGCTGCGATCGATTCTGGCGAGCAGCTTCTTGACGTTGGCAGGATCGGCGAAAGCGCCGACCAGAATGACGTACTGGCCATCTGACGCGACCGGTGGCGGTGGCGGCGGTGGCGGTGGCGGCGGCAACGGCCTGTTCGGCGGCGGGTGAGCCAACGCCGGCTCAGCCGAGCGGACGCCCGATCGTCTCGCGCCCGCCCAGGTACGGTCGCAACGCCGGCGGCAGGCGCACCGTGCCATCCCGCTGCTGGTGGTTCTCGAGCAGCGGGATCAGGATGCGCGGGCTGGCGGCGACGGTGTTGTTGAGCGTGTGGCAGTAGGTCGCCTTGCCGCCGTCCTGCTGCCGGTAGCGCAGGTCGAGTCGGCGCGCCTGGTAGTCGTAGAAGCGCGACGCCGAGTGCGTCTCGCCGTAGTTGCCGCGCGACGGCATCCACGTCTCGATGTCGTACTTCATCGCCTGCGGCACGCCGAGGTCGCCGCCGCAGACGGCGACCACCCGGTACGGCAGCTCGAAGGCCTGCAGCAGGTGCTCGGCGTTGGCGACGATCGCGTGGTGGTGCTCGATCGAGCGCGCCTTGTCGGCGATGTCGACGATCACCTGCTCGAC
This sequence comes from Planctomycetes bacterium UBA2386, assembly GCA_002343845.1. The sequence continues at coordinate 4,626 of DDSQ01000124.1, forward strand.
CTTCTGGAACTGGTGCACGCGATAGAGGCCGCGCGTGTCCTTGCCATAGGTGCCGGCTTCGCGCCGGAAACACGCCGAACGCGCCACGTACTTCTTGGGCAGTTGGCCCTCGGCGAGCATCTCGCCGCCGTGCAGCGACGTCACCGGCACTTCGCTGGTCCCGATCAGGTTCAGGCCGTCCTTCTCGCAGCGGTAGGTCTGCTCCTCGCCGCCGGGGAAGAAGCCCGTGCCGTACATCGCCGCGTCGCGCACGAGCAGCGGCGGATCGATCGGCGTGAAGCCACGTGCCACCAGCAGATCGACGGCGTAGCGCAGCACGGCGTCGTGCAGCAGCGCCAGGTCGCCGATCAGCACGTAGTTGCGCGACCCGGCCATCGCCGCGGCGCGCGTGAAGTCGAGCCAGCCCTGCGCCTCGCCGAGGTCGTAGTGCGCGCGCGGGACGAAGTCGAAGTCGCGGACGACGCCCCAGCGCCGGACCTCGACGTTCTGCGTGTCGTCCTTGCCCTCGGGCACGTCGGCGTCCGGGACGTTCGGGATCAGGCTCAGCTGCGCATCGAGGTCGGCGCGCAGCTGCTTCTCCTTCTCCTCGAGCCCCTGCAACTCGACCTTGCGTTCCTTCTGCTTGCCGAGGAACGCCTCCCGCTGTTCGGGCGACAAGCGCCCCATCTCCTTGCCGGCGTTCTTCTGCTCGCTGCGCATCGCGTCGAGCTTCGGCAGCATGGCTCGCAGCTCGGCGTCGATCTGCAGCGCCTTGTCGACGGCGGCGGCGCGGTCCGGCAGGCGCTTCTTCACGGCCCCCGCACGCACCGCGTCGGGGTTCTCGCGCACGAACTTCAGGTCCAACATGGGCGAAGCAGTCTAGCCAGCCCGGACACTGCGGCCAGCGTCGGCCCGTTCACTGCCAGGCCGACTTGATCTCGCCGAACAGCGGGTGCTTCTTGATCGACAGGCCGATCTTCATGCCGGCGGCCGGCAACTTCACCGACAGCACGAGCTCGCCGCTGCGATAGCCGTCGGGCATCGGGAACGACGCCACCACGGTGCCGATGTTGTTGTGCTTGCTGGCCGCCTGGTTCACCAGCTCGGGATCCGTGAACCGCACGAACTTCCCGACCGGCTTGGCGCCCTTGCCGTCGGCCTCCTTCGCGGCCAACACGTCGCACGCGAGGCTGATGCCGTGCAACTCCGCGAACACGCATCCCGACGCCTCGGCCAGGTGCACCTTGAGCGCGTCGATCGACACGTTCTCGTCGCCGCGGCGATGGAACTGCAGCGTGAACGGCGCCCCCATGGTCAGCGTGAACGTCTTGCCGGCTTCGACCGTGAACGGCTTGGCGTCGCCGCCGTACAGCGACGCGAGTTGGGAGCGGCTGCCCTTGCCGACCATCACCCGACCCCAGATCACCTTGTAGTCGGCCGCCGGCACCTCGATCTCCTTGCCGCCAGCGACGTCGAACATCGCCGTCTGGTAGTCGCCGAGGCCCTGCACGACGAGCTGCACCGGCGCCGTCGGCTTCGGACCGTTCCACACGAGCTTGATCTTGCCCGGCTTCAGGTACTCCGGGTTCAGCGGCCGCACGCCGAGTTCGTCGCCGTTCGGGCTCTTGCGCACGTACACCCATCCCGTCGACAGCTTGACGAACTCGGAGAACGGCACGCGCGGCCCCTTGCCGATCCGCATCGAATCGAGCAGCGGCACCAGCGTCTGCTTCTCCGGATCGAGGTCGTGGGCGCCGAGCACCGGCGTCTTGAACTCGCGGCCGAACGGCGAGGCCTCGCCCGGGTTGCCGTCGGCGCTGTCGTCGTAGAGGGTGATCGCGTCGGCGCCGATCTGCGTCTTCCAGCTCGATGCGCTGCGGTAGTAGACGTTCGCGATCTCGTCGCCCGGCGAGAGGTTGCACTCGGCCTCGTTGACCATCTCGCGATCCGAGCCGATCCAGAACGCCATCGCGTAGGGGCGCTTCCGGTCGCTGTCGAGCCAGAACGTGCTGACCTTGCCCTTGGGCGACACGTCGACGTCGACGGCACCCTTGCTGTCGGCGGGGTCGAAGCCGATCGCGAACTTCGACGAACCGGTGCGGTGCAGGTAGATCTCGCGGGCCCGGAACCACGCCACCCGCGCCGAGCTGCCGGGCTTCTGCGTCGACGCCATCCACCAGAACGCCGGGTGCGGGCCGCCCTTGCTGCCCCAGTCGAGTTCGTCCCAACCGGTCAGCGCCTCGAACTTCAGCGCGTGCTTCTCCTCGACGGCATTGGGCATGACCAGCGAGTCGACGCCCTTGGCGTCGGCGGAGTAGCCATCGGCCTTGCGCTTCTCGCCGAGCTTCTCGTCGGCCTCGAGCCTCACCTTCTCGGCCTTCACGAACTCGGCCGTCTTGATGTAGTGCTCGTCGAACGTGAAGTTCCACTGCTTGCGCGCCGCCAGGAACTGCTCACTGGCGAACACCGAGTCGCGGCGGTTCGGCAACGTGCGGTCGGGCATTCGGCTCAGGACGACGCTCGCGAGGTTCCAGAGGTCCGCGACCTCGAGACTGTGACCGATCGACTCGGCGTTGCGCGCGAGGTCCATGAACTGCTGCACGACCTGTTCGTAGTCGGCCTTGACCTGGCTCTTCACGACGGTGTCGGTGTAGTGCAGCCAGAGCTTGTACGAGTTCGTGCGGGTCTTCTGCAGCTGTTGGTAGACCGAGGTGCCGGCACCGCTGCACCAGCGGTCGAGATGCTCCATCGTGTCGCCGTTGTCGAAGCTGCGCTTCCACGACGCGGCCAGCGCCCGGCACTTCGCCGCCGACGCCTCGTTGCCGCCGTCCTTCTCGTACCAGAGCTCTTCGTAGTAGCTCAGGGCGAACAGCGGTTGGCGCTTGGTCAGCTTGTCCTGCAGCTTGTCGTCGACCAGTTCGACGCCCTTGCCGAAGTCGGCGCGCCACTGCTCCTTGGTCATGTCCTGCGCCCGAAGCGCGAGCGACGACAGCAGCAACAGGACGGGAACGACAGCGACGAGGGATCTTGGCATCGGCGGGCTCGCGGGCTCGCCGGGATGCTACCGCCGCGCGCGTTGGCTCGCCTGCGCGAGGAAGCGGCGCTCGGCGCCGTCCAGCGCAGCGAGCCCTGACAGCTTGACTTTCGCCAGGATCGCGTCGAGTTGCAGTTCGCGCGCGGCGGCCTCGTCGTGCTGGCGTCGCGCCCGACGTTCCCGCAGCGCCGACCACAGTCGCTCGAGCACCCCCGCACCGCTCCGCGCGCCAAACCACCGCGCACGATGCGCGAGCCAACCGGTCAAGGCACCGGCGAGGTGCGCGCTGTGCGCGACGCCGCCGCTGCTGCCGGTCGCCAGTTCGACGAACGTCAGGTAGGCGCCGAGCCCGACCAGCAGCGCGGCAAGGCCCCACAGCGGCATCGCCACGATGACGAACACGATGCGGGTGTGGGGCTCGACGCACGCCGCGAACAGCAGCAGCGCGTAGCAGGCGCCGCTCGCCCCGACCAGGGCCACGCCGGGATGCCCGGTCGCCACCGACAAGAGCAGATGCCCGGCCGCGCCGGCGATGCCGCCCCACAGGTAGAGCCGCACCACGCCGCCAGTACCGAGCCGGGCCTCGGCCATCGGGCCGAAGACCCACAGCGCCACCAGGTTCATCACCAGGTGCAGCGGGTCGGTGAACGCGTGCGTGAACTGGTAGGTCAGCACGCGCAGGGCGCCGAGGCCGAAGCCATCGAGCAGGCCGGGGCCGGAGAACGCGAACCAGCCGCCGCGGGCCGGCTCGCTCAGGCGGCCGAGCAGCAACGCGTTCAGCACGAACACGCCGACGTTGACGAGCAGCAGCGCTCGCACGGCGGGCGGCAGCGGCAGCAGCGAACGCAGGCTGGTCGGCATGGTGGCGGGCCCCGGCGGCCCGTTATCTTTCGGCGCTTTCCCCCAGGGAGACTGAGCCGTGACCGCGCAGATCCTCGATGGCAAGTCGTTGGCCGCCCAGATGCGGGCGCGGTTGCGCCCCGTTCGCGAAGCGCTCGGCAACCGCCCGATCCGCCTGGTGTCGATCGAGATCGGCCAGAACCCCGCCGCTGCCGTCTACGTGCGCAACCAGCAGCGCGCCGCCGCCGAAGTCGGGATCGCCATGGACGTGCAGAACCTGCCGCTGGCGACGACCGAACGCGAACTGATCGCCACGATCCGATCGCTCGAAGCGCGGCCGGACGTCGCCGGCGTGATCGTGCAGCGGCCGCTGCCGCCGGGCATCGACCCACGCGCGGTGCAGTCCGCGATCGATCCGAAGAAGGACGTCGAGGGCATGCACCCGGCCAACATGGGCGCGATCCTCTATCGCGAGCCGCTGCTGCCGCCGTGCACCGCGGCGGCGGCACTGCAGCTGGTGCTGGCGACCGGCCGCGACCTGCGCGGCGCCGAGACGGTCGTCGTCGGCCACAGCGAGATCGTCGGCAAGCCGATCGCGATCCTGCTCCTGCACCGGCTGTCGACGGTCACCGTCTGCCACGTCGGCACGCGGCAGCTCGTCGACCACACCCGCCGCGCCGACATCCTGATCGTCGCCGTCGGCAAGGCCGGGCTCGTGCACGGCGACATGATCAAGCCCGGCGCGTGCGTGATCGACGTCGGCATCAACCAGGCCGCGGACGGCAGGATCGTCGGCGACGTCGACTTCGCGTCGGCGGCGGCGGTCGCCGGCCACCTGACGCCGGTGCCCGGCGGGGTCGGCCCGGTCACCGTGGCGATGCTGCTGCGCAACACGCTGCGGGCCGCCGGCGGCGACTGCTGAGTCCGCTCACGCCTCCGCGGCGGCGGCGATGTCGGGCGTCGCCTTTCCGATCGGCGCCGGGTTCCTTCGCAGCATCACGTCGAGCGCGCCACCCAACAGGAACAGGCCGAGCGCGGTGTAGCTGAGCCAGACGCCGGTCAGCAGTTCGCTCGAGAACCCGTAGGCGTGCAGCCCGACGCCGAGCAGGTTGGTGTGGAACCACGAGAACACCACCACCATCCCGGTCGCGACCGACCACAGGACGAACCCGGCGTCGCGCACCATCCCGCTCATGCGGGCGTGCAGCAGCGCGATCTGCGACAGGCAGATCAGCAGCGCCCCGTTCTCCTTCGGATCCCAGCCCCAGAACCGACCCCACGAGTCGTTCGCCCAGACGCCGCCGAGGATCGTGCCGACGACCGAGGTCGCGAGGCTGAAGCAGGTGACGCCGTAGGTCAGGCGCACGATCGACTTCGCCAACGCGTCGTCGGGATGCGCGATCCGCAGCGCGCGCACGGCCACCCACGCGCAGCCGAGCAGGGCAGCAGCGGCACCGGCGGCGTAGCCGAGGTTCATGGTCGGCACGTGGATGGCGAGCCAGAAGTTGCTGAGCAGCACGGCCTGCAGCGGCCGCATCGTGTCCGCGCCGTCGGCGACTTCGAACAAGCGCGCCAGCATGATCAGCAGCGCCCCGCAGAACGGCGCCAGCACCAGCGCGATGCGCCGCGCCAACACCCACTCGGCGATCACCAGCGTCACCGCACCCGTACCGCCGATGAACAGGAACGTGTCGTAGAGCCGCGTGATCGGCGGATGGCCGGTGATCAGGCAGCGGATCCAGACGTCCGCCGTCAGCATGCCGACGGCGCCAATCGAGACTGCCATCGACGCCCACCACAGCAGCTTGCTGCGCGGCAGGGCGCACGCGACCGCCGCGATCAGGAAGCCGAGCACGAACGTCATCATGGCGTGGAAGTGCCAGTTCGCCCGGTAGTAGTACGACTCGAGCGCGAGGCGTTCGCCCTCGCCGCGCGCCGCCACCGCATCGACGACGCCCTCGCGGAACGCCTGCAGGTTCCGGACGCGGTCCGCCATCACCGGCCCACGCACGCCGCTCGCCAGCGACTCGAGCGACGCCAACTGCGGGGCCGACTCCGCGCCGCGCATGCGCTGGTCGGCGACCTCGCCGGGCCGCAGCCAGGCCGGCTCGGACTCGCGCGACGCTGACGGCGGCAACAGCGCCGGTCCGTCGTCGCGCGACACCGCATCGGTCAACCACGCCAGCAGACGGTCCAGGTTGCCGTACTTCGCATCCTGGAAGTTCTCGCCCGCCTCCCGCACCAGTTCGCGGAACGGCACGACGTCGCGCAGCAGGCGCGCGAGCGTGATCGTCTCGTCCCCGCCGAACACCGCCCGCAGGCGATCGCCGTCCAACTTCAGATCCGCGTGCAGCGTCAGCATCTGCATGTGCAGTCGGTGGTAGACGATCAACTGCTGGTACAGCTTCAGCAGGTGCGACTCGACCGGGCTCTGCGTGGAGACGTGCTTCTCGCGGATCGGCTCGACCAGCTCGACGAGCTTCTCGCCGGTGGTCATCAGCTTCGCGTACGGCAGGTACTCGAAGCCCTGCGTCTGGCCGCCGTGCTGGTAACCAAGGGCCGACAGCACGCCGACGTTCTCGATGCGGAACAACGGGTAGCGCGCCGCCTGCTCGGGGAAGCACCAGACGTCGAGCAACCACTCGGTCGGCGACAGCTTGACCTCGCGGTCGATGCCGCGCTCGTCAGTGGCAACGAACTGCACGTCGCGCCGGCCGTGCACCGCGTAGAGCGTCGATGCCGCGAGCGTCGAGAACGGCATCACGCGCCCGTCCTTCTGCACCGGCAAGGTGCCGAACGAGGTCACGAACTCGGCGGGCCACGGCTCCGTGCGTTCCAACGCACCATCGAGGCGTGGCGCCGTGCGGCTGCAGGCGACGAGCAACAAGAGACCGGTGAGCCAGGCGCAGCGAAGGATCGGGTTCATGGATCGGCGCTCAGTTGGTCAGGGCAGTGCGCGTCGACGACGACAGGAACCGCCACAGCTTCATCGCGAAGTGGATCAGGAGACCGCCGGCGATCACCCAGCAGGCGATCTTCGGCCAGGTGTCGGACGGGTTGGCGGCGACCTCGAACACCGAGTACCACGGCGGTCCGAGCGGTTGCCCGCCGGGCCCTTGTGGCCCCCACCCGCTCTGGAACAGCACGTAGCCGTCGCGACGCAGCGGGTAGTTCATGAAGATCTGCGCCTCCTGCTGCGAACGGCCGTCGTCCGCCGTCACGAAGCTGCGGAAGTCCATTGGCGAGATCGTGCCGGGGTGGTCGCGCTTCTGGAACTTGTCGAGGCGAACGGTGAACGGCAGGTCGCGGGTGACGCGCCGCAGCTCGAGGCCGTAGCGCTGGCCACGCACCTCGAACGAGAACGGGTAGCGGGTCTTGTCGAAGTGCTCGTCCCGTCGCGACCGCAGGATCGCCTCGATCGCCGCCTGGCCTTCGGCGTGGATCGTCACGTAGCAGCCGCTCAATTCGGCCTCGGACAACGGCTGCACGCCGGGAGGCCAGGGGACCGACTCGAGGTAGATGCCGTCGACGACCGGCATCAGCGTCTTCACCATCGGCCCCTTCGGCAGCGCGCGCGAGTGGTCGATCCAGTGGTGCACCTGGATGCGGAACGGCAGGTCTTCGCCGGTCAAGGCGACGACGCCCCGCCGCGCGCCCCACAACTGGTGCTCGGGCACGACGCGTTCCTCGATCATGTCGCCACGATCGATCAGCACGGCCAACTCGTCGTCGTGCGCACTCGAGTATCGCGACGTCACGTACTGACGATTCGGATGGAGGTTTCCGTCGGGCGGCGTCTCGAACACGCCGAGCATGCCGGCGTGACTGAACGACATCTTCACGAAGCCGGCGGCGAGCAGCATCAGCATGCCGGCGTGCGTGACCAGGATGCCGACGTTGCGCCAGCTCCATCGCAGCCGCAGCACGCCTCCGACGATCAGGTTGACCGCGAGCAGCGCAAGGAGCGGCACTGCACCCGGCAGTGGGATGCGCAGCGCCCAGGGCTGGTTGTTCGCGTCGGGCCACAGCGGCGTGCCCCACACCGAGATCGGCAGCTCCCCGATCACGTACCACGACTCGAAGTACTCGCGCTGCACGTCGTGGATGCTGTTCGTCGATTGCGCGAACGTGCCGAGCAGAGTCAGCAGCGCCAGCAGCAGCAGGATCCAGACCGCGAGCCGCATCGACCCGAGGAAGCCGAGGATGGCGCCGAGCACGGTTCGGCCGCCCGAGGGCATGGTGGTCATGGCGCCCTCCGAACGGTGGCGCAGAAGGCGCGGAAGGCGTCGATCTGGGCCGCGGTGTCGTCGGCGCGGCCGACCAGCTTGGCGAACACGACGGCACTGCCATCCTGCAACGCCGCGACCAGCATGCGGGCGCCTGGCATCTGCTTGCCGGTCATGCTGCGGAAGTCACCCGCCTGGTCGAGCAGCACGGCTTGCCCGCCGAGCATCGACACTGTCGGCAGGGCGGCCATGCCCGCAGCGTCCATCGGCCCCTGCCCCATCTCGCCGCGCCAGATGTCGACGTTCTGCTGCAGCGTGCCGCCGATCTGGCTGACGTACACCTCGCCATCCTGGCCGAACGTGTGGTGCAGCGGCCGGGCCGAGCCCGCCTTGGCTGTCCAGGCAGCAGGCACGTCGGCGGCGAACGGCGACGACGCCGAAGCGGACGCAGGTGTCGCGTGCGCGCTGCCGGCCGTGCCGGCCGCGCCGCCCGGAGCCTTCCCGGTCGGCGGATGATCGGGCGGCATCGCTTGTCCCTCCTGGATCGGCGGCGCGTGCGGATCGGGGCTGGCCGACGCCGAGCGCAGCGTCTTGGCGATGGCCAGGAACTGCTCCCGGTAGCGGTCGACCACCGACTCCGGTCCGGTGAACTTCAGCGACGTCACCTGCTCGCCGTCGGCGTAGAACGCGATCAGGCCCGCGTAGCCCGGCTTGCCGCTGAACGTGCCGCGCAGTTCGGCGAGACGACCGGGCCGCCCCGCCAGTTCGACCACCGTCAACGCCTCGGGCGCCGGCGCCTCGGCCGCGCCGAACTGATCGACGTACCAACGCTTCAGGTTGCCGGCGACGCCCCCGCCGACGCCGACCGTCAGGTAGAGATCGGCCTCGGGCGCGCCCTCGATCGCCCACACCGCATCGCGGAACTGCGCCGACGGCCGCGTTGCGAATCCGGCCGGCAGTTCGGCGACCCACACCTTGGGTCCGCCCGCGGCGGTCTTCTTCGGCACGCCGAGTCGCACGTCGACCGGCGCCTTCCACTCGGTGGGGCGCTGGTCCTTCGGCAGGCGCACGGGCGGCCCGAACTCCGCCGCGGACGGTGGGCCGCAGGCCGCCAGTACGGCCAGCGGAAGCAGCAGCGAAAACCTGGGAATGCACGTCATGCTTGGGTCTCGAAGCGGCGGGCGTCGGAGGATAACGGACGGCTGCCGGTCACAGGCGCCGAGTCACCACGTACCCGGCGAGTTGGTGCAGCGCGTCGCGCGCAGGGCCCGGAGGCAGGGACGACAACGATGCCTGCGCCTTGCCGATGCGGCGCTGCGCCTCTTCCATCGCGTAGGCGATCGCGTGCTCGAGCGCGAACTCGGCGCGCAGCCGGCGCACGCCTTCCGCCTCGGAACGCCCGAGCAGCGCGCGCAGTCGTTCGCCTTCGGCTGGACCACGCTGCAACAGCCAGAGCAGCGGCAACGTGATCTTGCCCTTGGCGAGGTCGGTGCCCAGCGACTTGCCGACGACGTGTTCGTCGCCGTCGAGGTCGAGGCAGTCGTCGACGATCTGGAAGGCGATGCCGAGTTCGAGCCCGTACTCCTCCAGCGCCCGCAGTCGGCCCTCGGAGCCGCCGGCATAATGGCCGCCGAGCCGGCAGGCCGCGGCGTAGAGACTCGCCGTCTTCTCGGCGATCACCTGGAAGTAGCGGGCCTCGGTCCACGCGAAGTCGAACCGATGCAGGACCTGCGTGATCTCGCCCTGGCAGATCACGCGCACGGTCTCGGCCAGCCAGCGCGCGGCCGTGGGGTCGGGCAACTGCACGGCCATGTGGAAGGCCTTGGCGTAGACATAGTCGCCGAGCAGCACTGCGACCTCGACCCCGCTCATCTGGTTGACGGTCGGGATGCGGCGGCGCAACGACGCGTCGTCGAGCACGTCGTCGTGCACCAGCGTGGCGGTGTGCAGCAGTTCGACGACCTTGGCGACGGTGACGACGTCGTCGCCGAGGCTGCCGCCGTGCGTGGCGCCGCGCACCGCCATGCCGGCGAGGAACGCCAGCATCGGGCGCAGCTGCTTGCCGCGGAATCCGGCGACGTGCTCGACCAGGGGCAGCATCTCGCGGTGGCCGGGCGCCAGGTCGAGCGCGAGCTCACGGTTGAGCCGGTCGAGCTGCGGCCGAACCAGGGCCACCAGATCCTGGAGCGGCAACGTCTCGGTCACCGTCCGGTCCCGTCGTTGGGTTCGTTGCCGCGCGCCGGCGGGCTGCTGCCGTCGCCGGGCTTGTTGCCGTCCTTGAGGCCGCGCTTGAACTCGGTGATGCCCGAGCCGAGCGACCGCGCCATGCCGGGCAGCCGGTTGCCGAACAGGAGCAGGACCACCACCAGGATGGCGATGATCTCCCAGGTGCTCAACATTGCGATCATGGACGAACCTCGAAGCCGCGGATCATCGCCCACGTTCTCGGGCTTTGCCAGGGCGACTTGCGGTCAACGCCGAGCCCGGGCCGGTCTTTCCGCCGGCCTGCGCCTTCACGCGCTAGGCCCGGTGGCATCCTGCTGCTGCAGCCAACGCTGCCACGCGGCCGGCTCGTCGCCGAGGTCCTGACCGACCAGGCGGGTGAGGTTGTGGTNNGATCGACGCATCCGGCGAGCCGAGCGCGGCGATCAGCAACCGCGCCGCTTCGAGCCGTGCCTTCGGGTTCTTCGCCGCACCCTCGACCTTGCCGGACCGTTCGTGGTCGAACGCCCGGAACGCCTGCAGCACGCCGGTCAGCATCTGGTGCAACCGCAGCGCCTCGCCCCACAGGATCAGCACGTAGCACACCAGCACGGCGACCGCGAGCCGCAGCACGATGTCGGCGCCGAACTGCGCGCGCAGCCACGCGGCGCCCGGCAGCCAGTCGAAGACGACGACGAGCAGCACGCCGAGCAGCACCAGCGGCGTGACCTGGCGGAACAGCGCGTCGAAGCCGCCTGGGATCTTCACGGCGTCACTTGCCGAGGACCTTCTTCATCGTCGCACCGAGCACCGAAGGCGTGTCGCAGACGTGCACGCCTGCCTTCTTCATCGCCGCCTTCTTGTCGGCCGCGGTGCCCTTGCCGCCGCTGATGATG
>DDSQ01000028.1:0-168 GCA_002343845.1 Planctomycetes bacterium UBA2386
TCGCCGGTGCGGCCGTCGTAGAGCACGGACTTGCCGTCCTTGGCGAAGCCCGCCTTCTGCAGCGCGAGTTCGATGTCGCCTTCCGACGCGCCGTCGAACACCGGCGACATGACGCGCCAGCCGAGCTTCTTCGCCGCCCACCCGAGGTGCGTCTCGAGGATCTGGCCG
>DDSQ01000028.1:251-7589 GCA_002343845.1 Planctomycetes bacterium UBA2386
CCGGCCATCTTGTCGCCGACCGAGATGCGGCGCTTGGTCGACACGTAGACCTTCACCATCTCGAGCACGCCCTGGGGCAGCTCGTCGCCGCGTGACAGCCGGTTCACCAACTTGTTCTTGTCGGCTTCCGACTCTTCGATGCGCTCGCCGAACTCCTGCAGGATCTGCATCAGAGCGGCCTTCTGCTTCGCATCGCCGAGTTCCTCGGCAACCTGGCGGACCCGGTCCCGGATCGTGCGCAGGTCGAGGATCAGCATGTCGTCGGCAACCGAGAGCTTCTTGCCCTCGGCCGACGTCACCGCGGCGCCGAGCACTTCCTTGGCGCTCTCGAGCAGCCGCTTGGTGCTGGCCCGGAAGCGCTTCAGGAACTCGATCTCGGCGTTCTTGATCTCCTCGAGGTTGCGAGTGCGCTCGTTCTCGGTGAGGTTGACCTTGCGGCTGTACTTCTCCGCACCGATGACGATGCCTTCGACGCCGGTCGGGACGTCGAGCGACGCGTTCTTCACGTCTTCGCCGGCGCGACCGAAGATCGCGTGCAGCAGCTTCTCCTCGGGCGTCAGCTCGCTCTTGCTCTTCGGCGCGACCTTGCCGACCAGGATGTCGCCGGGCTTGACGCGAGTGCCGACGCGCACGATGCCGCTCTCGTCGAGGTGGCGCAGCGCCTTCTCGGAGACGTTCGGGATGTCGCGCGAGAACTCCTCGCGCCCGAGCTTGGTCTCGCGGATCTCGATCTCGAACTCGTCGATGTGGATCGACGTGTAGACGTCGTCCTTGACGAGGTTCGCGCTGAGCAGGATCGCGTCTTCGTAGTTGTAGCCGTCCCACGGCATGAACGCGACCGTCACGTTCTTGCCGAGGGCGAGCACGCCGTGCTGCGTTGCCGCGCCGTCGGCGATCACTTCGCCCGCCTTGACCTTCTGGCCGAGCTTGACGATCGGCGTCTGGTTCTGGCACGTGCGCTCGTTCAGCGCTTCGTACTTCCGCAGCTTGTACTCGTCGTCACCGATGACGATGCGCGACGCGTCGACCGCGGTCACGCTGCCGCCCTTGCGCGCCCGAACGACCATGCTCGAGTTGCGCGCGACGACTTCCTCCATGCCCGTCATCACCACCGGCGCGTCGGTCGTCAGCAGCGGCACTGCCTGCCGTTGCATGTTGGAGCCCATCAACGCGCGGTTGGCGTCGTCGTGCTCAAGGAACGGGATCAGCGATGCCGAGACGCCGACGACCTGCTTGGTCGAGACGTCCATGTACTGGATGTCCTTGCCATCGACGAGCGCAGGGTCACCCTTGACGCGCGCGATGACGCGTCCCTGATCGTCGCCGACGAGCTTGCCGGACTTGTCGACCTCGGTGTCCGCGGGCGCGAGCACCGCGTTGTTCTCCTCGTCGGCGCGCAGCCGCACGACTTCGTCGGTGACCTTGCCGTTCTTGACGACGATGTACGGCGTGGTCAGGAAGCCGTAGTCGTCGAGCGAGCTGTAGATCGCGAGGCTCGAGATCAGGCCGATGTTCGTGCCTTCCGGCGTCTCGATCGGGCACAGGCGCCCGTAGTGCGAGATGTGCACGTCGCGCACTTCGAAGCCGGCGCGCTTGCGATTGAGGCCGCCCGGGCCGAGGGCCGACAACCGGCGCTCGTGCGTGAGCTGCGACAGCGGGTTGGTCTGGTCGACGACCTGGCTGAGCTCGCCGCGCGCGAAGAAGTACTCGATGGCGGACGAGAACGTCTTGCTGTTGATCAGATTGCGCGGCGTGACCGTGTCGACGTTCTCGAGGTTCATCCGCTCCTGCGCGGTGCGCCGGAGCTTCAGGAAGCCCTTGCGGAACTCGTCGCCCGCGAGCTCCTGGATCGTGCGCACGCGGCGGTTGCCCAAGTGGTCGATGTCGTCGACTTCGCCCTCGCCGCCGCGCAGCCCGAGGACGTAGCGGATCGCCTGCACGAAGTCCGCCGCCATCAGGGTCTGCTGCGTTTCCGGCGTCGTCGTGCCGAACTTGCGGTTCAGGCGGAAACGGCCGACGCGACCGAGGCGGTAGCGCGTCTCGTCGAAGAACTTCTCGTGGAACAGCTCCTTCGCCTTCTCGATCTGCGGCGGGTTGCCGGGGCGCAGGCGCTGGTAGATCTTGAGCAGCGCCTCTTCGTGGCTGTTGGTCGTGTCCTCGCGCAGCGTGTTGAGGATCAGGAAGTCCTCGGGCTCACGCAGCACCTCGATGTCGCGCAGTTCGCTGGCCGCGATCGCGCGCGCCGCTTCTTCGGTGATCTCCTCGCCGCTGCGCACGAATGGATCGCCACTCGCGGCATCGACGATGTCGCCGACCGCGTACGTGCCGACCAACGCCTTGGCGAACTTGGCCTCCGGGTCCGACTTCTTCCGCGCGACCTTCTCCACCTCGTAGAACTCGCGCAGGATCGCGGCGTCCGTCGAGTACTTCGCGTCCATCGCGCGCAGCAGCGTCGTGCACGAGAACTTGCCCGACTGGTCGATGCGGATCGCGACGGCGTCCTTCTTGGTGACGTTCAGCTCGATCCACGAGCCACGCTCCGGGATGATCCAGCACGAGTGCAGCCGCTTCTCGCCCGTGTGCAGCTCGACCGAGAAGTCGACGCCGGGCGAACGATGCAGCTGGCTGACCGTGACGCGCTCGCTGCCGTTGACGATGAACTCGCCGCCGCCGATCATGATCGGGATCTCGCCGAGGTAGATCTCCTCCTCGACCGGCTCGGGCTTGACCAGGCGGACCCGGATCTTGAACGGGTAGCCGTAGGTCACGCGCAGCTTGCGACACTCCTCGACCGTGTACCGCGGGCGGCCGAGTTCATAACTGACGTACTCGAGACTCAGGGTCTTGTCGTACGAGTAGATCGGGAACACCTCGCGCAGCAGGGCCTCGAGCCCCTCCACCTTGCGCCGGTTGGGCGCGACCTCGGGCTGCAGGAAGCTGAGGTACGACTTCGTCTGCATCTCGACGAGGTCGGGGATCTCGGCGACGGACCGGTACCGGCCGTAGACTACGGTCTCCATGCGATTCCACCTGAGCACCCCGGGGAAGGGTGATTCTGCAGTCTGAAGGGAGCGGCGAGCGTCACACGAACTGACGAGTGCATCACGGATCGCGCGGGCAGCACGCGACGCGAACAGACACGCATCCCCGACACGTCGGCGACCACCGACGACCCGGCGATGCGTGCAAAAAGTGATCCAGCGAGCGGCGAGAAGCGTAGGCCCGAGGCATCGTGCCGCAACACAAAACCTCGCGGGCCCAGTGCACGGCCGGCACGGCCAACCGCATCGACGCCGCGCCCGCGAGCAGGCGCTCGCGACGACGCGGCGGGGAGCGGAGCCAACCGGCCGCCGGCCGCCAGCGGACTACTTGAGCTCGACCGTGGCGCCAGCCTCGGTGAGCTTCTTCTTGAGTTCGTTGGCCTCGTCCTTGTTGACGCCTTCCTTGATGGGCTTCGGCGCCTCGTCGACCAGCGCCTTCGCCTCCTTGAGGCCAAGGCCCGTGATCTCACGCACGACCTTGATGACGTTGATCTTGTTGGCGCCGCCGTCCTTGAGCACGACCGTGAACTCGGTCTTCTCTTCGGCAGCCGGGGCCGCTGCGCCGCCGGCGGCCGGGGCCGCAACGGCGACCGGCGCCGCCGCCGACACGCCCCAGCGCGACTCCATCGCCTTCACGAGCTGGGCAGCCTTGCCCAGGCTCAGGCCATCGATCTTCTTGAAGATGTCCTCGAGCTCGGCGTCGAGAACCACGTTTGCATTGTCCGACATGACTGGAACGACCTCTGGTGGTTTGAGTGCAGGAAAGAGTGATCAGGAAGCCGGGGGCGCGCCCTGACTCTGGGCGTCGACCCTGGCCTGGATGCAGCGCGCCATGCCGCCGGCAACGGCGCTGACGAGACTGGCGAGCGACCGCGCCGGTCCCGACAGGGCCGATGCGATCATGGTCTGGACGGTGGGGCGATCCGGGAGATCGGCGATCGCATCGGCGGCGGCGCCGGAATAGGCCGTGCCCTCGACGACGCCACCCTTGATCGAGATCGGCGCGTCCTTGGTCTTCTTGATCCACTCGCGGAGGATCTTCGCAGCCTGGATCGCGCCTTCCTTCTCGGCGAGCGCGACGCCGCAACGACCACGGACGGCGTCGCCGAGGTCGAGCTTCAGGCCCGCGAAAGCGCGCGAGGCCAGGCGCGTGCGCACGACACGGTAGCGGACACCGGCCGCGCGCAGCTTGCCGCGCAGATCCAGGTCCTGCTGCGGGAGCAGCTTGCCGAACTCGACCACGACGCACGATCCCATCTTCTGGAACTCGCGCTGCAGGTCGGCCAGCAGGATCTCGTTGACTAGGTTGGGCATGGCAGTGGCTCCTATCTGGCTGCTACTGGATGGCGAGCGCGACGCCCGGCCCCATCGACGTGGACACGACCACCTTCTTGATGAACTCGCCCTTGGCCTGCGCCGGACGCAACGTGCGCAGATGGTCGAGGAAGGCGGAGAGGTTGCTCGCGAGGTCGTCGGCGGCGAACGACTTCTTGCCGATGGCCGCGTGCACGTTGGCGCCCGCGTCGGTGCGGAACTCGATCTTGCCCGCCTTGAACTCCTTGACCGCGGCAGCGACGTTCGGCGTCACGGTGCCGGCCTTCGGCGAGGGCATCTTGCCCTGCGGGCCGAGCACTTTGCCGAGCTTGCCGACGTACTTCATCATGTCGGGCGACGCGATCGTCATGTCGAAGTCGGTCCAGCCCTTCTCGATCTTGTCGGCGAGGTCGGCCGAGCCGACGAAATCAGCACCCGCCTCGAGTGCCGCCTTGGCGCGATCGCCCTCGGCGAACACGGCGATCTTGATCGACTTGCCAGTGCCCTTGGGCAGGCTCACCGAACCGCGGACCAGCTGGTCGGTCTTCTTCGCATCGATGCCGATGCGCACCGCGACGTCGACGGACTCGTCGAACTTGGGACCGGCAAGCGACTTGATGAGCGCGAACCCCTCGGTGACCGGGTAGCGCTTGTTGCGATCCACCTTCGCGGCGGCTTTTTCGTAGCGACGGCTGCGCGTGCGAGCCATGGATGTTCCTGTGGATGTTAGGCCTGGACGGCAACGCCGACGGCGCCAGATGCGCCGCTGCGTCGCCTGAGAAGTCAGTCGACGACGCGGATCCCGCAGCTGCGGGCAGTTCCCTCGACCATGCGCATCGCCGCAGCGATGTCGGTCGTGTTCAAGTCCTTCATCTTCAGCTGGGCCACCTCGCGCACCTGCGCCTTGGTGACCTGCCCGGCGACCTGGCTGCCGGGAGTCGCGGCCGCAGTGGCCAGCTTCGCAGCTCGCTTCAGCAGCACGGACGCCGGCGGCGACTTGTACTGAAGCGTGAAGGTGCGATCCTTGTAGACCGTGATGATGACAGGGATGATCAGTCCGGCCTGGGCGCGCGTCTCGTCGTTGAACTGCTTGACGAACTGCCCGATGTTGACGCCGTGCTGACCGAGTGCCGGGCCGACGGGCGGGGCAGGCGTAGCCTGGCCCGCAGGGCACTGCAACTTGACGATTCCGGTGACTTCCTTGGCCATGTCTGTCTCTCAGCGGTCCTGGCGGATGGCCGCGGCTGCGGCACACCCTCCCACTCGAAGAGGTTTCCGTCCTGGTGGACGGCCGTGTGCGGCGAGGGCCCGCGCACGGAAAGGGGGCGAAGATTGAACCAGATCGGCCTGGTCAAATCAACTCGACTTCCCAGTATCCGAGCGACATCGGCGTCGGTCGGCCGAAGAAGTTGACCGAGACGTCCAGGGTGCCCTTCTCGGCATGGACGTCCTCGACCACCGCATCGGTGTTCTCGAAGGCGCCGGTCTTGATCTTGACGCGGTCCCCCTTCTTGAACGCGATCGCCACCTTCGGCTGGTCCTTGCTGGCATCCATGTGCGCCAGGACCTTCTCGACGTCCTCGCCACGGGCCGGCGTCGGCTGCGTGTGGCCGCCGACGAAGTCGCCGAAGCCCGGCGTCTCGCGCAGCACGAACCACACGGAGTCCGACAACTCCATCTGCACCATCAGGTAGCCGGGGTACAGCTTCCGCCGCTTGACGGTCTTCTTGCCCTGGCGGTGATCGGCGATCGTCTCGATCGGAACGACGATCTGGGGAACGTGTGCCTCGATGCCGGCCTGCTTGAGGCGCCGCACCATGCTCTCGCGAATGCGGTCCTCGCGTCCGACCTGCACGCGCAGGAAGTACCAATCGAGCGCCATCACGCCCCTCCCATCAGCATCAGCATGACCTGCGCCAGGCCGTAGTCGGCAAGGGTGAGGAAGGCGAACAGGACCAGCACCATCACGGTGACCGCCATGGTGCCCTGCACCGCCTCGGCCCACGACGGCCAGGTGACCTTGTGCAGCTCGCTCTCGGTGTCGATCAGGGTGTCGGCGATCTTCGGCCGGTTGAGGATCCGTTGGATCACCACCGACACCACCGTGAGCACGCCGAGCGCGATCACCGCGGCGAGGTCGAGCGAGCCGATCAGCGGGAACGACTCGACGTAGGTGGTGTTCCCCGTGCCGAGCCAGCGCTTCAGCAGATCGGACAGCCCGCCACCGTGGAAGCAGCCGTAGGCGACGAGCAGCACGAGCGCCCAGAAGGCGAACATGCGCGCGTGGCGTCCTTGGTCCTTGCGATAGCTCACGACTCGAACGTCCTCTGCCGGCGCCGCTCGCAGCGGTCACCGGACGACAGTTGTGGGCGTCTACCGTAGGTCGGCGCCCGGGTCAAAGAAACACCTCGGGCCGCGACGCGACGCGCCACGGCCCGTTTCGCCGGCGGCGCCGGCGTTCGGCTTCCGGCCGCGGGCACCGGTCACCATCGAATGGCAGGGCAGGAAGGACTCGAACCCTCAACCCGTCGATTTGGAATCGACAGCTCTACCAATTGAGCTACTGCCCTGTGCGACGCCTGCCCCAACGGGTCAGGCGAGGATCTTGATCACGCGCCCGGCGCCGACGGTGCGACCGCCTTCGCGAATCGCGAAGCGCTGGTGCTCGTCCATCGCGATCGGGGTGATCAGCTCGACCTCGATCTCGACGTTGTCGCCCGGCATGCACATCTCGGCTCCCTTGAGCTTCGCGGTGCCGGTGACGTCCGTCGTGCGGAAGTAGAACTGCGGCCGGTAGTTGTTGAAGAACGGCGTGTGGCGCCCGCCTTCTTCCTTGCTCAGCACGTAGATCTCGGCCGTGAAGTGCGTGTGCGGCTTGACGCTGCCGGGCTTGCACAGCACCTGCCCGCGCTCGACGTCCTCGCGCTTGGTGCCGCGCAGCAGGATGCCGACGTTGTCCCCGGCCTGACCCTGGTCGAGCAGC
>DDSQ01000097.1:0-186 GCA_002343845.1 Planctomycetes bacterium UBA2386
GTGCTGTGCTACACGAGCGACGATCCCGTGCTCGCCAAGCGCCTCGAAGACGTGGGCGTCACCGCGGTGATGCCGGCAGGCGCGCCGATCGGCAGCGGCCAGGGCATCCTCAATCCGAACAACCTGCGCATCATCCTCGAACGCGCCAAGGTGCCGATCGTCGTCGACGCCGGTGTCGGCACCGCC
>DDSQ01000097.1:243-13441 GCA_002343845.1 Planctomycetes bacterium UBA2386
GCGCCATGAAGGCCGCCGCCGAGGCCGGGCGCGATGCGTTCCTCGCCGGCCGCATCGGCAAGAAGCTCTACGCCAGTGCCTCGTCGCCGACCAGCGGCGTGATCGCGGGCGAATGAGTGCTCGGCGCGCCGGGCTGGCGGAGCCGCTGCTGCAGTTGCTCGCGGTGGTGCCGTTGTTCGTGGTGATGCAGGCCGGCTGGTGGCCGGGGGCCGCGTTCGCCGTGATCGGACTCGCCGTGGTCTGGCCGGCCCGCGTGCGCTGGATGCCGGCCGCGGTGCGCAGCGTGTTCACGGTCTACGTGCCGTTCGCCGTCGCCTGGGTCGTGTTCACCGCCCTCTACCTGCGGGGCATGCACGCGGTCGGCTGGACGGTTGCTCCGCAGCCGCTGTTGCAGCAACTCGCGGAACAGGGCACGGCGATGCCCGAGTTCTGGGCCGCACTGGTGTCGATCGTGGTGGTGGCGCCGCTGTTCGAGGAGATCGTGTTCCGCGGCTACGTGTTCACCGGGCTCTCCGTCGTGCTGCCACGCGCGGCGGTGCACGTCGTGACCGCGGCCGCCTTCGGCCTCGTACACGGACTGTCCTACGCGCTGCCGATCGGCGTGCTGGCACTGCTGTTCGGCTGGCTGCGCGCACGGCACGATGCCCTGCTGCCGTCGATCCTGGCCCACGCGGTCCACAACGGCCTGACCGTGGTGGTGGCACTGGCGTGGCCAGCCCATCTCGAACTGCTCTACCCGCGATGAATCCAGAAGACCGCGAGTTCCTGGTCCACCCGGACATGGTCGGTCGCCTCGTGCGGCGCGGCGGGGCCATGGTCGCCGACAACGCCACGGTCGTGGGGGACGTCCGGCTCGGCCAGGACGTCGGCATCTGGTTCGGCGTGACGATCCGTGGCGACGATTCGTGGATCGAGATCGGCGACGACACGAACGTGCAGGACAACACCTGCGTGCACGTCGACATCGACGCCCCGCTGCGCATCGGCCGCGGCGTGACGATCGGGCACGGCGTGATCCTGCACGGCGTGGCGATCGGCGACTACGCGTTGATCGGCATGGGCTCGATCGTGCTCGGCGGCGCGCGCATCGGCGAGTACTCGCTGATCGGGGCCGGGGCCCTGATCAAGGAGAACGCGGTGATCCCGCCGCGCTCGGTCGTGCTCGGCATGCCGGGGCGCGTCGTGCGCCAGGTCACCGACGAGGAGATGGCCGGCATGCGTTGGCGCGCCGCGCACTACGTGCAGCGGGCCCGCAGCTATCTCGCGCCGCAGAGTCGCTGACGGGGCGCCGACAGCGCCGACGCCCGGCCCGGCCGGCAAGTCGCCGCAACGCCGCGCGCGCAGCGGCGTCCCAAACCGGGACGACTCGCCTTCTCGCACTCCAGTTCCGCGTTTCGGCGAAGCGCGTGCGGGTCGTCGCTGTGCTAGGCTTCGCTGCGGACGTCTCCCTTCCGCGCCCCGATATGAAGTTCTCTCGCGCGTACCTCCTGCTGCCCCTCGTCTTCGCCGCGTCCTGCGCTCGTCACCGCGGCAATCTCGCCGGCTTGCTCGCGTTCGAGACGCCGCGCTTCGAGACCCGCATCGAGATCGAGACCGGCACCAGCCAACATGCCGACTATGCCGTCGCCGACTTCGACGGCGACGGGGTGGTGGACATGGCGGTGATCTCGGTGACGGGGGAACTGAAGGTGCTGATCGGCAACGGCACGACGTTCACGCCCGGCCAGGAGCAGCAGATCGGCGGCCAGCCGATCTGGATGGCCGCGGCCGACTTCGACGAAGACGGCGACCGCGACCTGGTGATCGTGCGCAGCATCGCCAACAACACCAGCATCTGGATCAACGACGGCGCTGGCACGTTCACCGAGGGGGCGAGCCTGCAGATCGGCGCCTACGCGCTGGCCGTCGCGGTCGGCGATCTCGACAACGACGCCAACGTCGACGTCGTCGTCACCCAGCCCGACGCGCCCGAGGTGCTGGTCGCGTTCGGCGACGGCAACGGCGGGTTCCTGGGCCAGATGCCGTTGGCGCTGCCCGGCGGCGGTGAGGCGTTCACCGCGACCATCGCCGATGCGACGCGGGACGGCTTCCTGGATCTGATCATCGCCGACCCGGAGAACTCGCGCCTCGTCGTCTATCCCGGACCGCTGCCGGGCCAGACGCAGACGTTCGGCCAGATCTTCTTCGAGCTGTACGTGCCGGGCACCGCCGCTGCGGTGTCGATGGGCGACCTCAACGGCGACCTGCTCGACGACATCGTGGTGACCGCATTCGGTGCGAGCCGCTACGTCGTGATCACGGAGATCCTCGGCCCCGAGGGCAAGGGCGGTGGCGGTGGCGGTGGCTACGGCACCAGCTACGCCTACGTGTCGTTCGACATCCTCGTGCCGTCGACGCCGTCGCTCTCGCGCGTCGCCGACGTGACCGGCGACGGCATCCCGGACCTGGTCGCGTGCCTCGCGAGTGCGGCGAGCGTCTGCATCGCCCCCGGCCAGCCGGGCGGCGGCGTGGGTGATCTGGCGATCTACGACACCACGGGCCTGCCGCTGCGGCCGTTCGTCGGCGACATCAACGTGGACGGCCGGAAGGACCTGATGGTGCTCGCCGGACTCGGCGACCGCATCAACCTCTGGCTCGGCAAGGCCGACGGCACGCTGGCCGGCGCGCGCAACTATCCGAGTGGCCTGCCGCTCGCGTCTTGGGCCGAGGGTGGCGATTTCGACGGCGACGGCACGCTGGAGGTCGCGACCGGCAGCTGGTCCGATCCGCGTCTCGTCATCATGGGCAGCGATGCCCAGGGTCGCCTGGTCCCGAAGGCGACCGTCGACATCGGCTTCGACGTCTACCAGATCGAAGCGTCCGATCTCGACGGCGACGGCCGCACCGACCTCGTCGTCGGCGTCAGCGGCGGCATCAAGCTGCTGCGCAACGTGTCGAGCGGCGGCGTCATCGCGTTCGATCTGTTGCCTGGTTCGCCGGTCGCGATCGGCACCGGCGACTTCCCGTTCGGCATCACGGTCGCCGACTTCGACCGCGACGGCGACTTCGACATCGCCCTGTGCGACTACGTCGGCGGCGGCGTGCACGTGCTGCCGGGAACCGACACGCCGTTCGTGTTCGGCGCCGAGAGCGTCGTCGCGCTCGGCGGCGGCCTGATCGACCTCGTGGCCGCGGACTTCACGGGCGACGGCCAGCAGGACCTCGCGGTGTCGCGCGGCATCGCCAACGACATCGTGGTGCTGCGCAACGATGGCGGCGTGTTCAGCCAGTTCTCGAGCATCGCGGTCGGCGCTTCGCCGAACTACCTGATCACCGCGGACTTCAACTTCGACGGCCGCGCCGACCTCGTCGTCAGCAACGCCGGCAGCGACACCGTGACGGTGCTGTTCGGCGGCGCGTCGGGCTTCACCAGCCAGGATTTCCCGGCCGGCAGGGCGCCGACCGCGCTGCTGGGCCGCGACCTGACGCGCGATGGCATCCCGGACATCCTGGTGGCTTCGCTGCTCGGCGGCGACTTCCGCGTGCTGGTCGGCGACGGTTCGGGTGGCTTCCCGCTGCTGCCGCGCTTCCCCGGCACCATCGGCGCGTCCGACGCGGTGCTGCAGGACATGGACGGCGACGACCGTCCGGAGTTGATGATCACCAGCCTCCTGACCAACCGGATCTCCCTGGTGCGCAACGTCTCGAAGCTGCAGTGAGCGCATGAGCGACGAGCTGATGGGGGTGATCCTGGCTGCCGGCAAGGGCACCAGGATGCGCCCGTTCTCGGAGCACTGGCCGAAGCCGATCCTGCCGGTGCTCGGCAAGCCGCTGATGGCCTACCAGCTCGAGATGATGCGCGCGCTCGGCATCCGGCGCGTCATCGTCGTGATCGGTCATCTCGGGCACGAGGTCGTGCGCGCGCTCGGCGACGGCA
The DNA here is from genome assembly GCA_002343845.1 of Planctomycetes bacterium UBA2386. The sequence goes on from DDSQ01000097.1 coordinate 4,160, forward strand.
GCCGTTTCGGCGTGCAGATCCAGTACGTCGAGCAGGAGGAGATGCTCGGCATCGCGCATGCGGTGTCGCGGCTCGAACCGCACGTCGATCGCCCGTTCTTCCTGTTCCTCGGCGACATCTTCTTCGTCACCGAGAACCTCGCCGCGATGCGCGAACGCTTCGCGACCGGCGGTGTCGGCGGCGTGCTCGCGTGCAAGCGTGAGCCGGACCGCGACGCGATCCGGCGCAACTTCGTCGTGCTGACCGACGAACGCGGCGCCGTGCACCGCGTGATCGAGAAGCCGCGCCATCCGCGCACCGACCTCAAGGGCTGCGGCATCTACCTGTTCGACCTGGCGTTCTTCGACGCGGTGCGTCGCACGCCGCGCACCGCGATGCGCAACGAGTACGAGATCACGGACTCGATCCAGATCTTCATCGACGACGGCTACCGCGTCGAAGCCGCCGAGGTCGTGAAGGCCGACATGAACGTCAGCTATCCGCACGACCTGCTCGACCTCAACCTGCTGTTGCTGCAGCAGAGTGGCAAGTCCGAGTGGCGGGCGGCGGACGTGCAGGTTGCGTCCGGCAGCCGGCTCGAACGTTCGGTCGCGATGGCGGGCAGCGCGGTCGCCGAAGGCTGCACCTTGCGCGAGTGTCTGCTGTTTCCCGGCGCCCGGGTGCCGGCGGGTCGCGTGCGGCAGCGCACGATCTTCACCAGCGACGCCGAGATCCGCTGCGAACCGGACGAAGTCTGACCGTAGATTGCGGCGATGTTCGCCGCCGCGTCGTTTTCGCTCGTCCTGCTCGCCGTCGCCGGGCCGCAAGCGCCGCCCGATCCGGGGGCGATCGTGGTGCGTGGGGCCTTGGTGCACACCGGCACGCCGGAACTCTGGCGTGGCGACCTCGAGGCACGCCACGGCCGCTTCGTCGCGGCCGGTACGGTGTCGCCGGCCCATCACGGGGCGACGGTGGTGGAGCTGCGCGATGCGTTCGTGGTGCCGGGTCTTCAGGATGCGCACGGACACCTGCTCGGCCTCGGCAGCGCCCTGACCGAGGTCGACCTCGTCGGCACGAAGTCGTTCGCCGAAGTCGTCGAGCGCGCAAGCGCCGCCGCCGCGAAGCTGCCCAAGGGCAGCTGGGTGCTCGGTCGCGGCTGGGACCAGAATCGCTGGCCCGGGAAGGCGATGCCGAACCACCGCGAACTCTCGGCCGCGGTTCCCGACCACCCGGTATGGCTGGTGCGCGTCGACGGCCACGCGGGGATCGCCAACGCGCGCGTGCTCGCGGCGGGCGGCGTCGACCGGCACGCGGTGGCGCCGAGCGGCGGTGAGATCCTGAAGGATGCCGACGGTGAGCCGACCGGCGTGCTGGTCGACACCGCGATGCAGGCGGTGCCCGAACCGGCGCTCGCGGTCGAGCAGATCCGCGTGCGCTTGTTGGCGGCGCACGACGAGTGCCTTCGGCACGGCCTGACCTGCGTGCACGACGCCGGGGTCAGCAGCGCGGTGCTCGAGCAGATGGTGGCGCTGCACGCCGAGGGCCGTTGGCGGCTGCGCACCTACGTGCTGTTGGCGCAGCACGAGCGTGAGCTGATCGCTCGTGGACCCTGGCAGACGCGCGACGGGTTGATCGTCGTCCGCGCCGTGAAGGGCTACGCCGATGGTGCGCTCGGCTCGCGCGGCGCGGCCCTGCTGGAAGAGTACGCCGACCGTCCACGCCACCGTGGGCTCGTCGGCATGCCCAAGGGCGCGGTGCTGGCGATCGCGCAGGCCTGCGCCGACGCCGGCATGCAACTCTGCGTGCACGCGATCGGCGACGCTGCGAATCGCACCGTGCTCGACGCCTTCGCCGCCGTTCGTCGCGAGGGCGGGATCGCGCCGCTGCGCTTCCGCATCGAGCACGCGCAGGTGGTCGCTGCCGAGGACTTCGGGCGCTTCCGGGATCTCGGCGTGCTGCCGTCGATGCAGCCGACGCACCTGACGTCCGACATGCCATGGGCGCCCGAACGGCTGGGACCCGAACGAACGCTGCGCGCCTACGCGTGGCGGACGTTCCACCGGCTCGGCGTCGTGGTGCCGTTCGGCAGCGACTTCCCGGTCGAGTCGGTCGATCCGCGCAAGGGCCTGTTCGCGGCGGTGACGACCCGCCCCGAGGCCGGAGGACCGCCGGAAGGGCTGCGCCCCGAGCAGCGGTTGTCGCGCGAAGAAGCGTTGCGCGGGTTCACCCGGCACGCCGCCTACGGCATGCACGCCGAACGCGACCTGGGCTCGATCGAGATCGGCAAGATCGCGGACTTCACGGTCTGGGACACCAACCTGCTGACCTGCACCGACGAGCAGCTGCTGACCGCCCGGGTGCTGCTCACGGTCATCGGTGGGCGCGTGGCCTACGACGGCCGCGCGAAGTAGCGGCGTCGCGTCGGTCGGGCGGCGCAGCGATCACCCGACGAAGTTCCAGTCGCCGGACGGCGCGGCCGGCAGTTCCCCGACGCGCGCCGCGAGGGCGTCGACGGCCACCCGGTCGGCGCCGACCACGGTCGCATGCCCGAGCTTGCGGCCGGCCCGGCTCGCCTTGCCGTAGGCGTGCACGTGCACGCCAGGCAGCCCGAGCAGCGCGTCCCGCTCCGGCAGCGCCCCGATCAGGTTGACCATCGTCGCAACACCGCCCCCGGCCATCGCCGTCGAGCCGAGCGGCAGGCCGAGCACGGCACGCAGGTGGTTCTCGAACTGCGAACAGACCGAGCCCTCGATCGTCCAGTGCCCCGAGTTGTGCACGCGCGGCGCCATCTCGTTGGCGAGCAGCCGATCCCCGCACAGGAACAACTCGATCGCGAGCACGCCCGTGTAGTCGAGGCGCTCGGCGACTGCGCGCACGAACTGGTGTGCCGTCGCCACGATCGCCGGCGGCACGTCGGGGGCCGGGGCGCGACTGCGGCGTAGGATGCCGCCCTGGTGCAGGTTCTCGACCAACGGGTAGATCGCTACTTCGCCCGCGCGGCTGCGCGCCGCCAGCACCGAGAGTTCGCGGTCGAAGGGGACGAAGGACTCGACGATCAACCCGCCGCGCGCGGCGTCGGCCGCGAGTTCCTGCCATGCCGCGTCGATCGCGCTGTCGAGGATGGGGCCCGCGGCGAACCGCACCTGGCCGCGACCGTCGTAGCCAAGACGCCGTGTCTTGACGATGCAGGGAGTGCCGACCGTTCGCACGGCGGCGAGCAGTTCGGCGCGGCTCGCTGCCGGCTGCCACGCGGGCACCGCCATGCCGAGGCTGGCGAAGAGCTGCTTCTCCAGCACCCGGTCCTGGCCGACGGCAAGCGCTTCGGGGCCAGGCGCCACGGCCACGTGGTCCTGCAGCCAGCGCACCGCGGCGACCGGCACGTTCTCGAACTCGAAGGTGACCAGCTGCGCGTCGCGCACGAGCTGCTGCAGTGCCCGCGGGTCGTCGTAGGCGCCGACGACCAGTTCGCCGACGTGGCCGGCGACCGCCTCGGGCGACGGATCGAGGCTGCGGAAGCGCAGGCCGAGCGGCAGGCCGGCCAGCGCCAGCATGCGCGCGAGCTGTCCGCCGCCGAGGATGCCGACGACCATCAGCGGGGGGCCACGCGCGGGTCGCGGTTGGCGAGCACGTCGTCGGTCACGCGTGCGCGACGTCGTGCCAACGCGTCGCGCAGGAGCGGATCGCCGCCGGCGAGGATCGCGACCGCGAGCAGCGCGGCGTTGATCGCGCCCGCCTTGCCGATGGCCAACGTGCCGACGGGCACGCCCGCCGGCATCTGCACGATCGACATGAGCGCATCCATGCCGCGCAGCGCGCCCGTTTCGATCGGCACGCCGAGGACCGGGAGCAGCGTCTTGCTCGCCGCCATGCCCGGCAGGTGCGCAGCCCCGCCGGCGCCCGCGATCAGGACGCGCAGGCCGCGCCGTGCCGCGTCGCCCGCATACTCCATCAACCAGTCGGGCGTGCGGTGGGCCGAGACGACGACGCATTCGTGCGGCACCGCGAGCTCGGCGAGAGTCTCGCTGCTGTGGCGCATCGTCTCCCAGTCGGACTTGGAGCCCATGATGACGCCGACGAGCGGCGACGTGGAGGCTGCAGCTTCGTTCATGGTGACGGCGCCACCTTCGCGGGTGCTGCGATCCGGAGCAAGCCGAACATGGCGTTCCTGGCCGGGTGGCCCCGCGCCAGCGCTCGGCGGCCTGCCGTGGCCATCGCGCCCCTGACTTCGTGGGCGGCGCGAAGTAGAAGGGGCGCCCATGCTGCCCGCGGCTGCGTCCCTGCCCTACACCGAGAAGGTCGATGCGCTCCGCGGGGGCCTCGGGCAGCTGCGCGGCGCGGTCGTCGCGTTCTCTGGTGGCGTGGACTCGACGGCGCTGCTGCACGCGTGCCGCACCGCCCTCGGCGACGCCGTGGTCGCGGTCACCGCCGATTCGCCGTCGCTGCCGCGGGCCGAACTCGCCGAGGCGCAGGCGTTGGCGGCCGAGCTCGGCGTGCGGCACGTCGTGTTGCCGACGCAGGAACTCGATCGCGCCGGCTACCGCGCGAATGCCGGCGACCGCTGCTACCACTGCAAGAAGGAGCTGTTCGTCACGGTCGCGCAGCGGCGGGCCGAGTTCGCGCCGCCCGACTGGACGGTCGTCTACGGCGCGATCACCGACGACCTCGGCGACCATCGCCCGGGGCAGCGCGCGGCGGGGGAGCACGGCGTGCAGGCGCCGTTGGTCGCGGCGGGGATGAGCAAGGCCGACGTGCGCGCGTACAGCCGCGAGCACGGCCTGCGCACCGCCGACAAGCCCAGCTTCGCGTGCCTGTCGTCGCGCGTCCCGTACGGCATCGCGATCGACGAGCGTGTGCTGGCGCGCATCGAGGCCGCCGAGTCGGTGTTGCGCGCGCTGCAGTTCCGCCAGTTTCGCGTTCGGCACCACGACCAGGTGGCGCGCGTCGAGGTCGGTCCCGACGAATTGCCGCGCGCGTTCGCGCTGCGCCTCGAGATCGGCGAACGCATCCGCGCCGCGGGCTACACGTTCGTCGCGCTCGACCTGTTCGGTTACCGCCATGGCGGCATGAACGACATGCTCGCCGAAGGACGCCCATGAAGACGCTGCCGTTCGCCATCGGCTTTGCCGCCCTCGCGATTCCGCTCGCAGCCCAAGCCTCGGCGATCACCGCGGAGCGCGTGCGCGAGACCGTGACCTGGCTCGCCGCCGACGAACGCGCCGGCCGCGACACCGGCAGCCCGGAACTCGTCGCCGCTGGCGAGTGGATCGCCGCCCGCTTCGCGGCCGCCGGGCTGCAGCCGTTGACCGAAGGGCGCTGGACGCAGGAGTTCGCGTTGCCCGGACTGTCGATCGACAGCAAGGCGATCGAAGTGCGGCTCCACCGCAAGCACGGGGATCAGACGCAGGAGATCGTGCTGCAGCCCGACGTCGACGTGCGGCAGTGGACGGTCGCCGACGCGACGACCGGCGGCGACGAAGCGTGCACGGTGGCCCTTGCCGACGACGCGGCGCTGCAGCGCATGCTCGCCACCGGCTCGGCGCGGCGGCCGGTGTTCTGCGAGGTCGCACCCGAGGACGAGCGTTGGGTGCTCGCCAAGGGCTCCCGCTTCGTGCTCGGCGGTCGCCGCCAGGCCACGCGGCCGGTGTTCCTGGTGCGCGCCGGCCTGTTGCCGCCGGCTGCGGACGACGACTCGCAGGTCACGTGGACCACGACGTGGTCGGTGCCGGAACCCGAGAAGGCCGACATGGCGCAGCACAACGTCGTCGGCCTGCTGCGCGGCGGTGCCAAGAAGGACGAGTACGTTGTCGTCAGTGCGCACTACGACCATGTGGGCCGCGGCCGCCCGGTCGCGGGCGACGGCATCTACAACGGCGCCGACGACAACGCGACCGGCACCACGGCGGTGCTGCTGCTGGCGGAATCGCTCGGCAAGCTGCAGCCGCCGCCCGCGCGCAGCATCCTGTTCGTCTGCTTCACCGCGGAGGAACGTGGCCTGCTCGGCAGCAAGGCGTTCTGCGCGCGGCCGCCGGTGCCGATCGACAAGATCGTTGCCAACCTGAACATCGAGATGATCGGGCGGCCGCTCCCGGGCAACGAGAGCAAGGCCTGGATCACTGGCGACGACCTCAGCGACTTCGCAGCGATCGCCGGACCGGCGTTGGAGCGCGCCGGCATCGGACTGGTCGAGTTCCCGATGGCCGCCCGCCTGTTCACCGCCAGCGACAACTGGGCGTTCGCGCAACACGGCGTCGTTGCGCATTCGGTGAGTGCCGGGTCGCTGCACCAGGACTACCACCAGCCCGGCGACGAAGCCGACAAGCTCGACATCGCGCACATGACGGCCATCGTGCGCGGGCTCCACGAGGTCACGCTCGAGCTCGCCAACCGGGACGCCGTTCCGCAGTGGAACGACAAGGGCCGCGCCCGCATCGCGCGGCGGTGACGGTCAGCGCCAGTTGCCGCCGCTGCCGTCCGGATAGGACCACCAGGTCGGATACGGCCAGCTGCGGTCCTTGATGAAGAACGGCGTGCTCACGCGCGGCTGCCACTCCTGGACCGGCGGGTCGAGCGGCTCGTCGGCCTGTTCGGCGTCCGACACGCAGCGCAGGCGCCAGCTCCAGCCGATGCGCAGGTGGGCGTCGTTGGTCGGGGTGCGCAGTTCGTCGCTGTAGTAGCTGCCGCGCGCGATCGCGGTCGACGTCGGCATGACCAGCCGCACCGACTGGGTGCCGGCGACCTGGCCGTCGGCGTCGAGCACGTCGAGGGACACCCAGGCCTGCATGACCGGCGTCGACGTGCGGTTCTGGTAGTGGAAGCGGCACCGCACGTAGGTGTTGCCGGGGAAGCCATCGAGGCTGATGTCGCGAACGGTCACGCGGCCGTGCCCCGGGAAGTCCTCGACATGCTGGCCGCTGTACTGGGTGCGAAACACCGACTGCAGGATCTGGAACTCGTGCAGGTTCGCCTCGTGCGACACCTCGGTGCGATAGGGCTTCCCGGTGGTAGCGCAGGCGGCAGCGAGGAGGAACAGACCGGCGACGAGGTGGCGTGGGCGGTTCATGGCCGCGCCGCCAAGCAAACCGCGTTCCGGCCGAGCGCCGCGCGCCCTTTCGCTTGACCCTCGCGGGGTCCGCCAACATCCTGCGGCCCGATGTTCGACTCGCTCGCCAACGCGCTGGGCAAGGCCTACCGCGCACTCGTCGGCCAGAAGGTCCTCACCGAAGCCAACGTCGACGAAGGCATCCGGGCGGTCCGCACCGCGCTGCTCGAAGCCGACGTCAACTTCCAGGTCGCCAAGGAGTTCGTCGCCGACGTCCGCCAGCGGGTGCTCGGCCAGAAAGTGATCGAGTCGGTCGAGCCCGGCCAGCAGTTCGTCAAGTGCGTGCACGACGCGTTGACCGAGCTGCTCGGCGGCCAGCAGGTGGGGCTGCCGGTGGCGCCCATGTCCCCGCTGGTGTTGATGATGTGCGGTCTGCAGGGCAGCGGCAAGACGACGACCTGCGCCAAGCTCGCCCTGTGGCTGCGCAAGCACAAGAAGAAGAACCCGCTGCTGGTCGCCGCCGACCTGCAGCGCCCTGCCGCCGTCGATCAGCTGCAGAGCCTCGGCAAGCAGCTCGGTATCGCCGTCTACGCCGAGCCGACCAGCAAGCGCCCGCCCGAGGTCTGCCGCGCCGGCATCGAGTTCGCGAAGTCGCGCCAGCACGACGTCGTGATCCTCGACACGGCGGGACGCCTCCACATCGACGAGGCGTTGATGAAGGAAGTGCAGGACGTGCACACGGTCTGCAAGCCGCACGGCACGCTGCTCGTCTGCGACGCGATGCTCGGCCAGGACGCGGTGAACTCGGCGAAGGAGTTCCACGCGCGGCTGCCGCTGCACGGGCTGATCCTGACCAAGGTCGACGGCGACGCACGTGGTGGTGCGGCGTTGTCGATCGTCAAGGTCACGGGGCGGCCGATCCTGTTCGCCGGCGTCGGCGAGAAGCCGGACGACCTCGAAGAGTTCGATCCGTCCCGCATGGCCGGCCGCATCCTCGGCATGGGCGACGTCGTCGGCCTCGTCGAGAAGGCGCAGTCGGTGATCGACGAGAAGCAGGCGGAGGCCGCCGCCCGCAAGCTGCAGAAGGGTCAGTTCAACTTCGAGGACTTCCTCGCGCAGATGAACATGATCAAGAAGCTCGGCCCGATGAAGAAGGTGCTCGGCATGCTGCCGGGCATGGGCTCGATGCTGAAGGACGTCGACGTCGACGACGGCCGCATGCAGCGCGTCGAAGCGATGATCCTGTCGATGACGAAGCAGGAACGGCTGCGTCCCGACGTGCTCGACCTGCCGCGGCGCCGCCGCATCGCCGCGGGCTCCGGCAACGATCTCGACGCCGTGAACGGGCTGATCAAGCAGTGGAAGATGATGCAGGACCTGATGAAGAAGCTCGGCAAGGGCGGGCTCGGTGGGATGGGCGGGCTCGGCGACCTGTTCGGCGGTGGTGGCGGCGGCGGACTCGGTGGGCCGGGCGGCCCACGCGGTGGCGGCTTCCCCGGCGGCATGCCGGGCGGCCGCGGCTTCCCGGGCTTTCCGGGCGGGCGGCGCCGCTGAAACGGCTGCAGAAAACCGCTGGCAAGTCCCGCGGGCGTCTGCTTTGCTTCTCGCCCCTTTCGCCGGTCCTGACGCACGGAGACAGCTTCCCTTGGCAGTCATTCTTCGCCTGAAACGCTTTGGCCGCCTCAACCACCCGACCTTCCGCGTGGTCGCCACCGATCCGCGCTTCCCGCGCGACGGCCGCATCATCGAGGCTCTTGGCTACTACCTGCCGCTGATGCCGCGCGCCCAGGAGCAGGTCAAGCTCAACACCGAGCGCATCCAGTACTGGCTGTCGGTCGGCGCCAAGCCCTCGGACACGGTCGCGCAGATGATCGAGAAGACCGGGCTGACCGTGCCGGTGACCAAGAAGCCCGAGCGCAGCAAGAGCAAGGGCAAGCCTGCCAAGTTCCAGCCGCCGAAGAAGAAGGTTCGCAAGCCCAAGGCCCAGCGCCGCGCCGAGAAGGCCGAGCGCGCGGCTGCCGCGGCGAAGAAGTGACGTCGCGGGCGCTGCCGTTCCGACGCCGCGGTGCGACGTCGGGCCGCGGCGGTGCCGAGTGGTGTTGCAGGCCCTGGTTTCCGGTGGATGCGTTGACGAGGCCGTCGTGACGACGAAGAAGAAGCAGAAACCCGCGGCGGCCGAAGCGCCGCCCGATCCGCGCGAACCGCTGCCGCCGACGGCCGAGAATCTCGCGGCGACGCTCAAGCAGCTTCGCGCCGTGCTCGCC
>DDSQ01000089.1 GCA_002343845.1 Planctomycetes bacterium UBA2386
CCCGGCAGCATCACGTCGAGCACCACCAGGTCGAACCGCTGCGCGCGCAGCACCGCCCGCGCCTCGTGGCCGTCCGCCGCCGTGATGACGGTGTGGCTCTCGCCGGTCAGCGCATCGTGCAGGCCGATGCGCAGCGTGCGATCGTCTTCGACCAGCAGGATGCGGCCGCTCACGTGGTCGTCTCCATGGGCAGGAAGAACGTGAAGCACACGCCCGGGCCGCCGTCCAGCGGGTCGGTCGCGACCAGGTCGCCGCCGAGCCGGCGTGCGATCGACCGCGCGAGGTAGAGCCCGATGCCGATGCCGGGCGTGCCGCCGTGCGCGTGCGCCGCGCCGCGCACGAACCGATCGAAGATGCGTTCGCGTTCGGCCGCCGGCACACCGGGCCCACGATCGCGGACGTCGATCGCGGCGCGGTCGCCGTCGCGGCGTGTGGTGATCTCGATCGGCCCGCCGGCACCGCCGTACTTGCGCGCGTTGTCGAGCACCGCGACCAGCGCCTGCACCAGCGCGCTGCGATCGGCGCGCACCATGGCGCCAGCAGCGGCGCCGCGCCGGATGCCGCCGCCCTCGTGCTCGAACACCGGAGCCAGCATGGCCACGGTCTCGTCGACGACCTCGTCGACGGCGACGCTGCGCAGTTCGTAGGAACGTTCGCCGCGTTCGAGCCGCCCGAGGTCGAGCACGTTCTCGATCAGCATCGACAGCCGACCGGCCTCGCCGGCGAGCATGCGGTAGTAGTCGGCTTCGCGGCCGCGCGCGCGACCGTCGACGAGCATCTCGCCGAGCAGCCGGATCGCGGCGAGCGGCGTCTTCAGTTCGTGCGTGACCGTGGTGAGGAACTCCGACTGCGTGCGCACGGCGGCGACTTCGGCGCGCGCGGCCCGCAGCTGCAGTCGGATCGCACCGACGAACGCGATCACCAGCAGGAGCAGGAGTCCGCCGACCGCCGCTGGCTGCAGCCAGGGCGAGCCGCGCACCGGCATGTCGATGCCGGCAACGCCCGGCAGCCCGACGAACGTCGTGTTGGCGGCGTCGGCGAGCGCGAACGACCACGGCAGGGGCAGCTCGGGCAGCGCCGACTCGCGGCCGGCGGCGGTGATCGCGGCGACGAACTCGGCGGACGTGACGGCGGCGAGATCGTGACCACCTCCATCGCGGGCCTGCCACCACAGCAGCCGCTCGGGGGTCAGTGGGCGCATGCCAGCTTCCGTGCCAGGGCGGTCGGTTCGCCACGCCGTCGCCAGGGCGACCAGCCGCTCGCGGCGTTGCACGACGGTCTGGTGTTGGTCGCGCCACGCCGTCGATGCCGGCAGGCTCGCGAACAGGTCCGGCGGCAGGAACGGCGCCAACTGCGCGGCCCACGGCGGTGGGGAGTCCGACGCCACGAGACGCAGCGTGCCCGCCACGACCCGCGCGAGATCGGGCCGCCTCAGGTCGGCGGGTGCGAGGGCAGCGAGTCGTTCGTCGAGTTCAGTCCGCAGCACGCGCAGTCGATCCGGGTCGCCGGCGCGCAACGCGTGCCATGCCGCCGCCAGCACGACCTGGCAACGCGTCGCGACCGCCAACGGAGCGGCGAGCAGTTCGTCGTAGGCCGTACGCGTGGCCGCTGCGTCGCCCGCCACGAATTCGCTGCGCGTCGCCCGCTCGAGTCGATCGGCGACCACGGCGTCGGCATCCACTGCGGACGGCTCTTGCTGCAGCCAGCCGACGTCGTCGATCTGCAGCGTGCCGTCGCCGAGAGCCACGGCCCGGGTTGCGGCTGGCAGCGTCGCGAAGGCGACGCGCGACGCCGGGGCGCGCTGCAGGATGCGCTCCGCGACGGCATGCGCCCGCGCGGCTTCGGCCTCGCGCAGCCCTTCTTCGAGGCGCCCCGATTGCCACAGCAGCCACGCCAGCACGGCGACGATGCCGCTGCCGGCGAGCAGCAACGGCAGCGGGCGACGCGCGCGAGGAAAGGGGCGGAGCGAGGCGATGGCGACACGCTAGTCAGGGCCGTCCCGGCCTGGTCAAGAAACGGTCAAGCCGCGGGCGACCTGCACATCGTTGCATCCTGCGCGCGCCCCGCGGGGTGCTACGGTGCATGGCTCGCATGGCCCCTTCGCCGAGTATCGCCCGCGAACTGGTCGCGCACAGCCAGGCGCTGCGGCGGCTGGCCCGCGACCTCGTCGGCAGCTCCGACGCCGACGACCTCGTGCAGGACACGGCTGTGCGCGCGCTGCGTTCGCCGCCGGCGGTCCCGGACGGGCTGTTCGCATGGCTGGGCACGGTCATGCGCCGACTCGCCGCCAATCGCCGCCGCGGCGACCTCCGGCGGCGCCGGCGCGAGGCGGCGAACGGGCCGGCGGCGAGCGGTCCGGCCGCCGACGAAGAGCCCGCACGCTGCGACCTCGCGCGCGCCGTCAGCGAGGCAGTGTTCTCGCTGCCGGAGCCGTACCAGACCGCGCTCGTACAGCGCTACTTCCAGGACCTGTCGCCGGCGGCGATCGCCGCGCGCACGGCGGTGCCGCTGGCGACCGTGAAGAGCCGACTGCAGCGCGGGCTCGAACATCTGCGGGCGACGCTCGCACGCCGCGACGGGCGTGACTGGCGCCTAGCCCTCGTCCCCGCGATCGGCCTGCCGGGGCGAGGCCAGTGGCTGTGGCCGTTCTCGGTGAGCCTGATGTCCACTTCCGGCAAGGTGATCGTCGTGGTTGCGGCGTCGGCACTGGCGGCGTTGGCCCTGTGGATGCCGCGCACCGAGCCGCCGCCGCCCGCGATCGCCGCCGACGCAGTCACGGGCAGCGTCGCCGCCGTCGCGGCCGCGGGCCCCACGCTGCTGCCCGCGCGCGAGGCTGTTGGCGTGGAGGAGTCTGTAGGACTCGCCGAGTTGGCGCAGCCGTTCGCGTTCGAGCTGCACTGCCGCGTCGTCGACGACAGTGGCTTGGCGATCGGCGGTGCCAAGGTGGCGATCGCGCCGCGCGCCTGTGCGCTCGCGACGTGGCCGGTGGCGACCGACAACGACGGTCGCGTCGTGCTGGCGTGGCGCGCGCGCGCGCGCCGGCTCGTCATGACCGTGGGGCTCGAACACGGCGGCTCGCGCACGTCGCTGCAGCGGCTCGAGGTCGCGGCCGGCGAACCCGCGCACGTGCACTTCGTCGCCGGACAGTCGCCGCTGCCGGCCAGCGTGCATGTCGACGAGTCCGGGCGTCAGGTGGTGTCGATGCCGGACTGCAGCCAGGGGCGCACCGACTGCATGGCCTGCCACGACACGTGGAAGGGCGCCGACCTGTTCGGCGCGTGCGCTGACGTGCGCGCCGGGCTGCATCCCGACGCGCTGTTCGGCGAACGGGGCCAACCGCTCATGCTCGGGCTCCACGTGAACTCCGCCGGGCCGGAGATGGAGATCGAGTTCACGGATTCGGTCGCGACCGGAACCAACGAAGCGCGTCGGCCGCAGCGGCACATCAGTGGCCGCGTGTTCGGCGCCGACGGGCGCCCGGTGCCGGGCGCGCGCCTCGAGATCCACCGCCCGGACTTCTTCGGCGGCGGCACGCGCACGCGGCCGGATGGCAGCTTCCGCTTTGCGTGGCCGGTGCCCGGCGATGGCCGTGTGTGGGTGCGTGCAGGCGGCGGTCCCGAGGGGCTGGCGACGATGGTGCTCGATGTCGGCGACGACCTGCCGATCCACGGCGACCTGCACCTGCAGACGGGGCGCGTGCTGCGCGGCCGCGCGGTCGGCACTGCCGGTCAGGCGCTGAGCGGCGCGCGCGTCGAGTACGTCGCTGCGCCGGGCCAGGACGGCGACGTCGCGACGGTCGGTCCCGACGGCGCGTTCGCGTTCGCCAACCTGCCGCCGGGGCCTGGGCACCTGCTCTTGTGGGGCGTGCGCGGCGAACGGCTGCCGATCGCCGAACTCGGGCCGGTGCTGGCGGACGGCAGCGACGTGCTGTTCGACCTGCGCACCGCCGCACCGGTGGACGGCTCGCTGCGGCTCGTCGTGCAGAGCCATGACGGCGGCGAGGCCGTCGATGCGGAGGTGTTCGTCTGGCAACTCGCGACGCGCCGCGGCTCGGTGGTCGAGCGTGGCAAGGACGGCGCGTTCCACACGCACGGCCTCGCCGCCGGCTTCTATCGCATCGAGGTGACAGCACTCGGCGGCGGCGTCCACGATCTCGGCGAGCATTGGCTCGACGGCCGCGGTCTCGTCGAACTCGCCCCGTTCACGTTCCCCGCGCCGGCGAAGCTCGTCGTCGAGCACGATGGCCTCGAGGTTCTCGAGCTGCTGCAGCCGCGCGCGGACATCGACGTGCGGGCCCACCTCGTCTCGGGCTTCCGCGGCACGGTGCTGCTGCCGGCGGGGCCTTGGCTGGTGCTCGCCAAGGGGGTCGGTGATGGCGTGCGCCGGGCCGAGGTCGAGCTTCGCGCCGGGGAGACGGAGGTGTTGCGGTTCGAGCGGTGAGCGAGTGCGGCGCTGCCGCCCATCCCGCGACGACGAGTCCCATACGAAGCGCCGCATCGCAGCCCTACCCCGGACCGGGCAGAGACCGAGTAAGTTGTCCCGCGATGACCGGATGCCGCTTCGTTTCGTCCCTGCTGCTCTTCGCCGGCCATCTGCTGCGGCCGTGCGATGCGCAATGCTCGACGTCGTGGCTCGCGGGCTCGGCGCTGACCGGCGTCTCGGACACGGTGGTCGCCTGTTCGCTGTGGGATCCGGACGGTGCCGGCCCTGCCGGGCCGCGCCTCGTCGTCGGTGGTGAGTTCGCGGTCGCCGGCGCGACGACGTCGGGTCTCGTCGCGGCGTTCGATCCGACGACCGGTGTCTGGTCGGGTTTCGGCGCCGGCCTCACGCCGCTCGCGGACTACTCGGCAGTGCGCGCGTTCGCCACGCTGCCGACCGGCGAGCTCGTCGTCGGCGGTCACTTCGCTGGCTACATCCGGCGATGGAACGGCAGCGCGTGGACCAACCTTGGCGCGGCCCCGTTCTCGAACTGGGTGATGGCCCTCGCCGTGGCGAGCAACGGCGATCTGTTCGCCGGCGGCACCGGGACTGGCGTCTGGCGATTCAGCGGCACGACGTGGTCGACGACGACCTCGGGCTACACCAACGGCGTGCACGTGCTGACCACGCTGGCGAACGGCAACGTCGTCGCAGCCGGGTACGTGAACACGTCCGGCGACAGCATCGTGCGTCGCTGGAACGGCACGACGTGGACCGCACTCGGCGGCATCTTCGACGACTTCATCGACACGATCGTCGAGCTGCCCAACGGCGACCTCGTGGCGGGCGGCAGGTTCATGAGTGTCGGTGGCGTCGCTGCGTACGGCGTCGCCCGCTGGAACGGCAGCACGTGGTCGGCGATGGGCAACGGCTTGCACGTCCGCAGCGCGGTCAGCGGCGAAGTCACGGGGCTCGTGCCCCAAGCCAACGGCGACGTGATCGCGGTCGGCACGTTCACGCGATCGGGTTCGACCGTGCTCAGCAACATCGCGCACTGGAACGGCAGCGTGTGGTCGCCGTACGCGACCGCGATGCCGAACTACGCGACGTGCGCGCTCACGCTGCCCGGCGGCGACCTCGTGGTCGGCGGTCCGTTCGTCGCGATCGGCAGCACGAACGTCTACGGCATCGGTCGGTGGAACGGCAGCGCGTGGAGCCCGCTCGGCAGCGGCGCCAACGGTGAGGTCCGCTCGGTCGCGGAGCTGGAGAACGGCGACGTGGTCGTCGGCGGCACGTTCACGCAGATCGGCGGCGTGGCGTGCAACCGCATCGCCCGCTGGAACGGCACGACGTGGTCCCCGCTCGGCTCGGGCGCGGACGGGGCGGTCCAGGCGCTGCTGGCGCTGCCCGGCGGCGANNGCTGCCCGAGGACGCCGCGGCGGCCGGCGCAGCCTGGCGCCGCGTCATCGACAGCGCGCGCGCGGCGCCCGACGACCTGGTGATGCCTCCCGGCGGCGAGGTCGTCGCCGGCGGATGGTTCGGGACGATGGGTGGTGTCACCGCGAGCCGCATCGCCCGTTGGAACGGATCGACGTGGAGCGCCGTCGGTACGGGCATGAACGACGCCGTCATGGCGCTCGCGCGCCTGCCCAACGGCGAGATCGTCGCCGGCGGGTACTTCACGACCGCGGGCGGCGCTGGCGCCAGCCATGTCGCGCGGTGGAATGGTGCGTCCTGGCAGCCGCTCGGCACGGGCTTCGGCGGCGGTCTGCCGTTCCAGTCCGTGCGCACGCTGCTGGTGCTGCCGGACGGCTCGCTCGCCGCTGGCGGCTTGTTCACGACCGCCGGCGGCGTGCCGGCGAATCGCGTTGCTCGATGGGACGGGGCCACGTGGTCGCCGTTCGGTAGCGGGTTCGCGGCTGGCGTGGTGAACGCACTCGCCATCAACGGGGCGGGCCAGCTGCACGCCGCCGCCAGCTTTTTCTCGCCGCAGCGCGTCGCCCGGTGGGACGGCAGCACGTGGTCCACGATCGGCGGCGACGTGCTCGGCGACGCCGACGCGATCGTCTGCCTGCCCGACGGCGACGTCGCCGTCGGCGGCTTCTTCCAGACGGCGGGCGGCGTGCCGGTCCGCAATCTCGCGCGCTGGAACGGCACCACCTGGTCGTCGCCGCAGAACGGCATCGACAACCGCGTGCTGGCCCTCGCCATGGGGCAGAACCAACTCATCGCCGGCGGCGCGTTCGCGCGCACGGGGGCCGTCGCTTCGGCGTCGTTCGGCCGCCTCGCAACGACCTGCCCGACCAGCGTCACGTCGCTGCCGACGGCGTGCCTCGGCCCGGCCGGCCCGGTCGTCGCGACCGCCGATTCGCGGCCGTGGATCGGCGCGAGTCTGCGCACGCACGCGACGGGGTTCGCTCCCGGTACGTTCGCGGTCGTCGTGGGTGGCACCTCGCTGCAGAACGTGCTGCTCAGCACCCTGACCCCGACCGGCGGTGCCGGCTGCGAGCTGTTCCCCGCTCCCGACGCGCTGGCCGCGGTGGCCACGGTTGGGGGCACCGCGTCGTTCGCACTGTCCATACCCGACAACCTGGGGCTGGTCGGCGCGCCGGTCTGGCTCCAGTACCTGCAGGTCGAGCTGCCCGGCGGGGTGTGGACCGGAACGACGGGTTCGAACGGCCTGGCGTTCACCGCCGGCGCCTTCTAGGCCGGCGTGGTCGGTCTGGATTTTGGTGCCGTCAGCGTGCGCTGGCAGCGGTTCGGCCCTTCCCAGGGCATGAGCACCAAGACCCTCGCGTTCCTCCTGACCGCCGGCGCGGCGATGGCCCAGACCACGGGCGTGCCCGGCATCAACGACCTGACGGTGAACTGGGCAGGCTCGGGCACCACGTCGTGCACCTCGATGTGCTTCCCGAACGGCAACGTGGCGCTCAACTTCGACGTCTCGGCGCCCGTCGGCGCAGTCGCGGTGTTGCTGTTCAGCTTCTGCCCGTGCACGACGTGCTCGCTGCCCGGCCCTGCCAACACCTGCCTGCCGACGATCCCGGCGACGGCGTGCGGCGGCAGCAACCAGTCGCTCGACCTCGACATGAGCCCGCCGTGCGGGATCACGGTGTCGATTCCGGTCACCGTCAACTCGGCTGGCACGCTCGGGACGACGGTGAACATCCCGCCGATCGCCGGCATACCGTGCACGACGCCGCTCGCCGTGCAGGCAGTCGTCATCGATCCGTGCGGCGCGGGCCTGTTCGCGGTCCCCGGCCCGTTCGTGATGACGCAGAGCTACACGCTCTGGTTCTGAACCCCGCCCTCGCTCGAGACCGAGCGAGCGCCGCGCCGGCGATGGCGAACGTCGGCCGAGTCTGTTCAGGTCGCGGCCGCGCCTGGGTCGAAAGTCGACTCATGCCTGCAACTGCGACGTCGTCCCGGCCGTGGAGTGTCCGCTTCGCGCTCTTCGTCAGCACGATGGCCGCCGCGGTCCTCACCTGGGTCTGCGCGGTTCGCGCCTACCCGTTCGTCCCCGCGCATGAGACGCTCGAGTTCGAGATGCCCCTCGCCTATGCCTGGGCAGCGGATCTCGGTGGCCTGCTCCGCGATCCCGCCCGACAACCGATCCTCGCCGGCATCTTCCTTGGCGTGTTGTTGGCCTGCGCGCGGTTGGTTCCGCAGCGCCTCCGTGCCCGGTTCGCCTGGAGCCTTGCCGTTCTCCTGATGCTGGTCACCGCGGTGCTCTGGATCGGCGTGGAAGTCCATCTCGCCAACCTGAACCGGGCACTGGCGGGTGGTTAGAACGTCGGCGCGGTGACCGGCACGTCGGCGACGGTGCCGACGGCGGCTTCGCCTGCCCGACAAACCAGGCGGCTGTTGCCTAGCCAGCGGTCGTTGCGCTCCTGGCATCGAGCCTCGCGCGAACCTCCGCGATCTTGGCGCGCTCGACCGTCATCCACGTGCCGAAGATCGCGCCGCCGATGCCGAGGAGCGATCCGCCGATGCCGCCGATGAGACCCCACGTGCTCCCTGCCAATGGGAACCAGGCCTGCAGGACGCTGAACGCCCCGACACAGCAGGGAAGCACGACGCCGGTGCCCCAGAAGAGACCGAGCACGCGCTTGCGGCGTTGCTGCGCGTAGAGATCGGCCAGTTCCGACGAGCCCGCTGCGTCCATGGGTTCGGGCTCGGAGAGGGTGCGACGGAGACCGCGAGGCAGGATGGCGAGGAGGAACCCGACCACCGAACCGAAGACGACGAGCGACAGCAGCCAACGCGACCGCTCGGCTTCCGCGTAGGCGACGCGAGCAGCCTCGGGGTCGACGGCCGCGTCGCCTGGATGCGCGCCTGCGCCGAAGGGCAGGAGTCCGCGTACAGCGATCGCCGCGAGGACCAGGGCGAACAGCGTGATCGGCACTGCCCACATGGCGCGGGTCACGGGGCTCTTGCGTTCGCGGTTCACGAGCGACGCCGTGCGCACCCCGCCCGATGCGGAACCACCGCCGACCGTCCAGCCCCAGTACGGGTTCTTCGCCGCGATCGCTGGCATCGCGAGGAAGAACCACAGCGGGAAGAACCACGGCCACCAGAAGTTCGCGAGGATCAACGCGAAGGGGAACCGGGGTCCGGTCACCACCAGGCCGACCCAGATCGCCAGCAGGAACGCGGTGCTCATCGCGAGGGTCAGCAGCAGCCCGCGCGCCTTGATCCGCACCGAGTCGTCCGCGGGTCGGCTCGGGACGAGCGCCGCGAACACGAGCGGGAAGAGGAGCATCACCGGAACGAAGACCAGCATGATCACGCGGCCGAGGGTGGAGGGATCCGACATGGTGGGTCTCCTGGAGTGGTTCTTGGGGTCGGGCTACGTCTGCTTCCACAGGCGGTCGATCTGGCGGCTGACGATCGACTCGACGATCTCGCGGGAGAGCCCCGCGATCTTGGCGTCGTCGAGGGCGGCGGCGATGCCGGCTTCGATGCGCTTGCGTTCCTCGGCCTTCGGCCCGGAGGCCCGCTCGACCGTCGCGATCACGACCGTGCCGCGACCGCGCACCGAGGCGAACAGCCCGGCGTCCGTGAGCTCGCGATAGGCGCGGGCGACGGTGTTCAGGTTGATGCCGAGGTCGGCGGCGAGTTGCCGGACTGGGGGCAGCTCATCGCCCTCGGCCAGCCTTCCCGCGGCGATCAGGCCGCGCAAGCCGGCCACGATCTGGTCGTTGATCGGCGTCGGGCTGGCGAGCGAGATCGTGAGCACGCGGCCAATTGTATCGAACTATGATACTTTGGCAAGGGGCCCGGCGCCGCCACGGGGGCGGGGCCGTCGGGTGCGGGGACCGGCGGCTACTCCCGAGGCAGGCGCCTGCATCCGCAATCGCCCGAGCAGCGAAGCTGCGCCCGTGACGAGCAACACCGTAGATCCACAGCCGTCTGGGCAGGATTCGTCGTTGGCCGGCGACGCATTCGTCGTGATCGGAGGCAGCGGCGACATCGGCGGCGAGGTCGTCCGCCGGTTGTCGGCTCGCGGTGCCCGTGTGCTGGTCGCTGGCCGCGATCCCAAGCGTCTCGCCGCCGCCGCCCGGCCCCACGCACGCGGTGCGACGATGGTGGTCGACGCCACGTCGTTCGAGGCGGTCGAGGAATGTCTGCGCCGAGGCCAGGAGTTGGGTGAAGGTCGCTTGGCCGGCGTCGCGCTCTGCGTGGGTTCGATCCTGCTCAAGCCCGCCCACACGACCAGCGCCGAGGAGTGGCAGCAGGTGATCGCGACCAACCTGACGAGCGCGTTTGCCGTCGTGCGCGCGGCCGCCAAGACCATGCGCACCGGTGGCTCGGTGGTGCTCTGTTCGTCGGCCGCCGCCAGCGTCGGGCTCGCCAACCACGAAGCGATCGCCGCCGTGAAAGCCGGGATCGAAGGCCTCGTGCGCGCCGCGGCGGCAACCAGTGCTGGTCGCGGGTTGCGCTGCAACGCCGTGGCGCCGGGCCTCGTGCGCACGCGGCTGTCGGCTGCCATCACCGGCAACGCCCGCGCCCTGGCTGCATCCGAGCGCATGCACCCGTTGGGTCGCCTCGGCGAAGCGCGCGACATCGCCGCGGCGATCACGTGGCTGCTCGGCCCGGAGAGTGGCTGGGTGACCGGCGAGATCCTGCACGTCGATGGGGGCCTCGCGCAGGTGCGACCGGTCGAGCGCGCCTGAGCAGGATCACGACGACGCGGTCGTGCGCATCGTCAGTCCAGCAACAGGACGCTGGCAACCACCCCACGCAGTGTCCAGGCAACCGTGCGCAGCCAGTTGGTCGCGACCAATCGGCGGATCGTCGCTCGGTCGAAAGCCTGCAGCAGCTGCGCGTGGTAGGGCCCCTGCAGCACGAACGTCGACGTCCACACGACCAGCACGAGCACGAGACCCAGCGTGGCCCATGCCGACCATTGTGGTGGGGCCTGCCACCACAGCCAGACGGCGAGCAGGAGTTCGGCGACCATCGGTGGCAACACGACGAACGTCACCCGCCGGCAGTGCGCCCGTTCGTAGGCGGCGAACTGCGCGTCGCCCACGGCGGGCAGCAACGGGTAGTGCACGATCTGCACGAACCAGATCAGGCCGCACATGAACAGCGTCGGCAGCGCGTGCAGCACGATGAGCAACGACCAGTTCATCGCTGCTGGCGATGGTGAGCGCGGGCGGCGAGCAGCAGCGCCCCGAACGGCACCCACCAGATCACGTCGTTGCCGAGGATCAGCCAGCCGCAGTGCCACGGCAGTTCGCCGCGCCACGCTGCATCGAGGAAGCCGATCGGGCCGAGCACCTTGCCGCAGAGCCCGACGAGCACGATCGGCCAGTGCCGCAGCGGGGCGAACGCCGCGATGGCGTAGCCGATGCCGTAGACGCCGACGATCATGCCGATGCACTGCCACAACGAGGGGTGGTTGGGCGCGGGCAGGTCGGCCCACTCGAACCAGACGCGCGGAAACAAGACGACCAGCGCGCCGAACACGAGGTTGTAGGCAGCCGCAGCCAGCAGCACTGGCTTGGCCCAACCCGGTCCTCGGTCGACGTTCATGCGCGGCGTTTCGCCGGCGCGGTCGCGCCGGATGCAACCCGCTGCCTGCGCGGTTCTGGCCGGCGGCGTGCGGCCAGCAGGTCCGGCCCACGCCGAAACCGCATCCAGATGCCAGCCGGCCGCGAAGTGGCGGGCATGTTCGCCTGGCTTCGTCGCCGCCGTCTCGCCCGGGAGCGCCAGCGCCTCGAGCGTCTCCATCTGCAGCTGCTGGAGGCCGCGCGCGATCTGCAGCGCAACGGCGACATCCAGGCGTTCGCCGCCAAGACCGCGGAGGCCGCCGCTGTCGAGCAGCAACTCGACGCCTTGCTCGCCGCGAGTGACGCCGGCAACCCCGGTCCCGCATCAGCGCCCCGCGCCTGAGCCAGCGGGGCGAAGGGGCGGTGCGGTCGCGAAGCGGACGCGCCGGCTACGGTCCACGTGGTCCGCTCGAAGGGGTCACTCATGGGCCCGGTTGCACGATGTCGAGGGTCCGAGGCAGGGGCCTTCGGCCGATCCGATCACCAGAATCGCCACCACGGCTTCTTGCTCTGCCCAAGAGTCGCACTGCGGGGCTTTCGGTTCGGCCACGGGGTGGTGAAGACGTCCTGGTCTTCGCGCAACGGCGGGAACGCGGTGTCCACCTTCTCAGCCCCGAAACGATCCGCGAGGCGAACCCATTCGTCGCGCGGCAGGACCGCGAAGGCCAGGGTGTCCGAGCCGTCCGAGGCAGCGACCAGGCGGACCTCGTAGTCCGGTGTCAGCACGCGGTTCAGCGCCATCAGCGTGAGATGACGGTCATGCAAGGACTTGGTGAGCGGCACCGGCATCCGGCGTTCGCCGAACGTGATGGTCAGGTCTTCGTCCTCGCCTTCTTCGCAGGCCAGGCGACCAGACTCGAGCACGGTCTCGCACGCGTCGACGATCTCGGATTCGAAGCAGCGCCAATCCACCCAGAACACCGCCCCTTCGTCGTCGAGCAGCTTCTGCCGATCGGCTGCGTTCGTGCTCTGGAGATGATGCTCGATGGCGGTTGGGTTCATGACGGGAGGTCTCGGGCGCGAACGGCGTGCGATTGTCGCCCCGCGCGCGCCGTGCACAAGTTCAGGCATCGGTGGCATTGGCGCCACGCGCAGCGGGAGGGTGGGTGATGCAGAAGAACCCGACATGCGTTCTCCCGACGCAACTGCATGCATCCGCAACCGACCGAGCCGCGAACGCGGGGGCATGAAAGCGCACGCAACGACAGCCGACCTCCAGATCGCTCAGGCAACCAATCGGGCCCGTGCCCTGGTGGTGGTCGGTGCGTTCCTCTCCTTCCTCTTCTCCGTGACCCTCTGGTTCAGCGGCATGCGTGAGGAGGGGCTGTTCGTCGGCCTCTGGGTCCCCTCGATCCTCGGCCTCGGAACCCTGCTGATGCCCGGCAAGAGGTGATGCGATGGCCGACTACTACATCTTCGGATTCGGCCTGGTCGTCACCCTGATCGTGGGCTCGGGGTTGACCGCGATGATCCTCGCGCACCATCGCCTGCTCGAACAAGAGCAGCGGGACGCTGACGCGAAGGCGGAAGGCAACCCTGTGCCGGTCGTCGCCGACGACCGCACGCGCCGCTGAACGATGGGGCGCTCCCGGTTCGCCTCGGCGTTTGCCGACCGTCAGACCGACCCGGCTGCACTCTCCACCCGGCCCACTTTCTGCGCTTGCACCGGCAGGGCGGTAGCGTTCGTCCACTTCCTCGGGCTGGTAGCTACGCTCCCTCGCCGCTGCCATGCGTGGCAATCCGCAGGAGTCCAGGCCGATGCATCTCCGTCCCGTCGATTCCGCGTTTGCAGCAGCCCTGCTGCTCGGCTCCGTCACCGCGCAGAGCTACCAGCTGCACGGACCGACGCTCTTGCCCGCGCGCGTCGAAGCGCTCGCCTTCGATCCGGCGAGCGGTCGCCTCGCCGCGGCGATGCGCAAGTCGGTCACCGTGTCGGTGCCTGCGGGCAGCCAGGAGCTGCACTTGCGCATCGGCACGCGCTGGCAGCGCGTCGACGAAGGGCTGTCCTGGATCCGGTTCCTGGTTGCCGACCGGCAACGTGGTCGGCTCGTCGGCATCGGTAACTCGCCCACGCAAGCGAATGCCGTCCATGCAGTCGAGTGGGACGGCACATCGTGGACGCCGCCCGCTCCGCTGCAGCTGACGCAGAGCCCGAACGACATCCTCGCGTGCTACCACGAAGGCCTCGGCAAGGTCGTGTTCGTCGAGCCGATGACGCGCACGATGACGTGGGATGGCAGCCAATGGCAGCAGCTCGGCACGGCGGTGCCGCCGCTGGGGACCGCCGATGGCGCGCTCGTCTACGACCGCGCGCGTTCCGTCGTCGTTCTGTGCACCCAGGGTCAGATCTGGGAGTTCGACACGGTGAGCTGGCAGCAGCGCAACGTCCCGGCGCCGCCCGTCGGCAACGACTTCGCGTTCGCCTACGACGAAGCGCGCCAGCGCTGTGTGCTGTTCGGTGGCCCCGCTTGGCCACAGGGAACCTGGGAGTACGACGGCACGCGTTGGCGCGCGTGCACTCCCACGCAGGTGCCGCCATGGCGGGCCCGGGCGTCGATGACGTTCGATCCCGCGCGTCAGCGACTCGTCATGCTGGGCGGAATCGCGGTCAACCCCGTGACGCAGGTCGGTCTCTGGCACAACGACGAATGGGAGTGGGACGGGCGGGATTGGCTGCCGGTGCAGCAGGACCGGCGGCCACCGGACGACGGCGACGTCGCCATGGTCGAAGAACCGGTGCACGGCGGAGTGCTGCTGACGACCACGGCGTGGACTTCCGGCGGCACCCGTATGTGGCGCTGGACGGGAGCCGATTGGCAGGGACTCAGGCCCGGCGCCGCGCATCCGACGACGGTCAACGCCATGTGCAGCGATCCCTCGCGCGGCGCCATCTGGTGCTTCGACAGCGGGCTCGGCGCGAGGACCTGGCGTTTCGACGGCGTGACCTGGAAGCAGCTCGCACCCACGACGTCACCGGTCGCGCGCAGCGGTTCGGCGATGGCCTTCGATCGCGTGCGCAACGTCGCCGTGTTGTTCGGTGGCGACAACTACTTCACCACCTTCGACGACACCTGGGAGTGGGACGGGCTGACGTGGACGCTGCGCAACCCCGCGCACCGGCCGCCAGCACGCCAGCTGCACAGCATGGCCTTCGATCCAGTCAGCGGCCGCATCCTGATGAACGGCGGCACCAGCGGCCCGCAGTCGACCTGGGCATGGGATGGAACCGACTGGACCGACACCGGTCAGTTCAACTACGCCATCTATGGCAGTGCGGCGCGCATGGTCGAGTTCCGTGCGCTGAACCGAGTTCTGCTGTGGAACGGCGCTGGCTTGACCGCCGAGTGGGATGGCACGGCGTGGATTCCGTGGACGACGCTGATGCCCGCAGCGCTGCGGTCGGGGCGATTCCTCAAAGGCGCGTCGTTCGACGACACCCTCGTGGTGTTCGACGGTGCGCACACGTGGGTCCTGTCGCCGTTCGCCGCCTCTACGACCAGCTACGGTGCCGGGTGCGGTGCCGCGACGTCGCCGCGCCTCGCCGCCGGGGGCTCGCCGACGCCAGGGGCCAGGGACTTCGGTTTGTTGGTCGACCGCGCCGAGGCCAACGGGCTGTCGCTGCTGCTGGCTTCGACGGCGCCCGACAACGTGCCGGTGCTCGGGTGCACGTTGCTGCTGTTCCAGCCGATCCAGATCAGCGTGGCGGCGATCAATGCCGGCGGCGCCGCGGCGCACGATCTCTGGCTGCCCGCGGGCAACGCACTGCGGGGGCTCGCGATCGACTGGCAGGCGGTCACGGTCGGCAGCAACGGCCTCGCGTTCACGCAGGGCGTGGAGACGGTGCTCGGTTACTGACGGCGGCAGCGTTCCGCCCCGCGAGACGGCGACGTCGCGGCGCAGGGGGCGCGAGACAGTCCGTGGTCGACCGGGCCGTCGTGTGTTTCCCGCGCTCGATCCCGGCGCGTCCGCCGATCACGCGCGAGCGTGACACAGGTATTCGGGTGGACCTGCAGCCGCCGTCGAGCGGCGCGGAATCTGCGGAATCCGGGAACTCTCCGGGCGGCACCAGCACATCGCGACACCATGACTCACGCCCCCGTGTTGCGCCCGGCTGTGGTCGGCGGCTGCCTCGCCAGCCTGATGGTGGCCTTGCCCGCCCAGGATCCCGACCGCAAGGCGTCGCTGGCGCGCGCCGCATCCGAACTGCCGCCGTCGACTCCAGCCGCATCGCAGGGCGGCGACCGGCCGACGCTGCGCCTGATCGACGTCAGCCTCAACCTGATGACCGCGGTCGGCACCTCGACCGAACGCGACGGCGTGCTCGCCGACCTCAAGGGTGGCGCACACGACGCCAAGAAGCGCGGCTTCACGCTGCAGCAGGCCGAGCTGTCGCTGGTCGGCGCCGTCGACCCGTACTTCACCGGCCACTGCTACCTGATCACGCAGCTCGATACGGCCGAAGGCGAGACGATCGTCGAGCTCGAAGAAGCCTACTTGCGCAGCGTCGCGCTGCCCGGCGGCCTGCAGTTCAAGGCCGGCGCCTACTTCACCGAGTTCGGCCGCATCAACGACCGCCACCCGCACCAATGGGACTGGACCGACCAACCGGTGATCCACTCGCGGGTGTTCGGCGGTGACGGCATGCGCGGGCCCGGTGCGCGGGTCGGTTGGCTGTTGCCGACCGAGCGCTACGTCGAGCTGTTGTTCGGCGTGCAGAACGCCAACGGCGAGACGATGGCGAGCTTCTTCGCCAACGACGAGGTCTACGAGGAACGCGGCATCGGCGGTCGCTTCTTCACCGAGCAGGAAGTCGCCTCGTTCGGCGATGTGGTGTTCACCGGCCGCGCGATGACGTCGTTCGAGCTCTGCGAAGCCACCGAGCTCGACCTTGGTGCCTCGTTCGCGGTGGGCCCGAACGCCACCGGCGAGGGCGGCGACACTCTGATCTACGGCGCCGACTTCGCGTTGGTCTGGCGGCCGGGCACGGCCACGCGCGGCTGGCCGTTCTTCAAGGTGCAAGGTGAGTTCGTCGCGCGCGCCTTCGACGTCGCCGAGCAGACCGACGACGCCGACCCGCTGAACCCGGTCAGCCTGCCCGCCGACACGCTCGACGACTACGGTGGCTACCTGCAGGCCCTGTACGGCTTCGCTCCGAACTGGGCTGCTGGCGTGCGCGGCGAATTCGTGTCGGGCAACGGCGACAGCTACGACGCCGGGACGCAGACGTTCGGTCGCAGCTTCGACCCGTACCGCGCAGACCGCGTGCGTGTTTCGCCGCTGCTCGCCTACCACCCGTCCGAGTTCTCGCGCATCCGCCTGCAGTACGACTACGACGACACCGACCACCTCGAGGATTCGGTGCACTCGATCTGGCTCGGCTTCGAGGTCTTGATCGGCACGCATCCGCCGCATTCCTACTGAGCTGCCTGCGTGCGATGATCGATCCCGTGTCTGGTGCTTCATCGTTCGGCGGCCGCTGGCTCGGGCTCCTGCATCTCTGGCTGGCGCTCGTGTCCGGCATCGCCGCGGCGAGCGCCCAGGCGCCCGCGGCCGCGCCGCACCGCATCGTCGCCACGACCGCCGACCTGGCCGCCTTGTGCCGCGCCGTCGGCGGCGAGCGGGTGCGGGTCGTCGCGTTCGCGAAGAACGCCGAGGACAGCCACTTCGTGATGGCGCGGCCGAGCATGACGCGCGAACTCGCCGACGCCGACCTGTTGGTCGAGGTCGGCCTCGAACTCGAGATCGGCTGGCTGCCGGTCCTGGTCCAGCAGTGCCGCAACGCCGCCGTGCAGCAGGGTCGTCCGGGCCGTTTCGTCGCCGCCGACCACGTGCGCAAGCTCGGCGTGCCAACCGGCGAAGTCGACCGCAGCCACGGCGACGTGCACGTGGGCGGCAACCCGCACTTCCTGCTCGACCCACGCTGCGGACTGGAAGTAGCGAAGGCTCTGGCCGCCCATTGCAGCGCGCTGTGGCCGGCGGACGCCGCGCAGTTCACCGCGGGCCTGGCGCAGTTCCGGCGCGAGCTCTGCGTGGCGATGGTCGGCCCGACGCTCGCCGAACGCTACGACCACGATGCCGACACGTTGGCGCGCCTGTTCGCCGCCGGCCTGTTGGCGATGGTGCTCGACGAACACGGCGACCGGCCCGACCTCGCCGGTTGGTTCGGCACGCTGCTGCCGCTGCGCGGGAGCGCCGTCGTCGCCGACCACGACCTGTGGCCGTACTTCGCCGAGACCTTCGGGCTGCAAGTGCTCGGCTTCCTCGAACCCAAGCCCGGCATCGCGCCGACGACGCGGCACCTGCAGACCCTCGCCGAACGCATGCGCGGCAACCACGTGCAGGCGATCCTGACGGTGCCGTACTTCCCGGCGCGCACCGCCGAGGCCCTGGCGAACGCCACGCAGGCCAAGGTCGTCGCGATGGAACACCAGCCCGGCGCGCGGCGGCCGGATCGCCGACAAGACGTCGGCTACATCGAGTTCGTCGATTGGAACGTCCGCGCCTTGGCCGCCACCCTGACCGCACCCGTGGCCGGGCATTGATGGCGTGGGCGCACCGATCGGTGATCCCGAGGCGTTGCTGACGGCGGTCGACCTCGAGGTCGGCCGCCGCACGCGGCAGCTGGCCGATGTGCAGCTGCGGTTCGCCCCAGGACAGCACTGGTGCGTGGTCGGTCGCAACGGCAGCGGCAAGACGACCCTGCTGCTGACTCTGCTCGGCTTGCTGCCGCCGCGCGCCGGCGAAGTGCGTTGGAGTCCACGGTTGGCCGACCGGCAGCGGCTCGGCTACGTGCCGCAGGAACAGGACCAGACGCTCACGCTGCCGTGCTCGGTGGCCGAGTTCGTGGCCCTGGCCGCCAATACAGCGCGCGGCGCGGCAACGCGGACGGCCGTCGCGGCGGCCCTTGCCGCGCTCGGCGTCGAAGAACTCGCCGCCCGCGACGTGCGGCGGTTGTCGCTCGGCGAGCGGCGTCGGGTGCTGGTGGCGCGGGCCATGGTCCGGCAGCCCTTGCTGCTGGCGCTCGACGAACCCGCCGCCAACCTCGACGACGAAGCTGCCGCGCGACTGGGCGCCGACCTGCAGCGGCTGTGCGAGGCCGGACTCTGCATCGTGCACGTCACGCACGATCTGGCGCTGGCCGAACGCACCGCATCGCATCTGGCGAAGGTGGTCGACGGCACGGTGCGGGTCACGGAGGTCGGCCATGCTCGCTGACCTGCGGTCTGCTACCGATGCGCTCGCCGCGTTGCAGCAAGCGAGCACCTGGGAGCTGTTCGGCGACGCGGTGCTGGCTGGCCTGGCGTTGTCCGCCGCCTTGCCGCTGGTCGGCATGCTGCTGGTGCTGCGACGGCAGGTGTTCTTGTGCGCGGCGATCGGCCAGAGCGGCGGGTTGGGCATCGCCGTCGGCATCTGGCTGTCGTTGGCCGCGGGCGGGCCGCACCCGCACTTGGAGGCGATGGGCGGGTACCTGCCGCTGCTGGTCGGCATCGCATTCGGAGTCGCCGCCGCCGGGCTGGCCCTGCGGCATGCAGCCGCCGCCGCGGGTCCTGGCGACCATCCCGAAGCGAGGGCGGCGTTGCTGTTCCTGGTCGGCGGCAGTGGCGCGATGGTGTTGCTGGCCGACGCCCCGCACGGGATGCAGATGGTCCAGCAACTGCTGCTGTCGTCGCTGCTCGGGTCGGCGGGCACGGACTTCTGGCTGGCCGCCGGGCTGCTGGTCGTGCTGGCGGCGGCCGCGTGGTGTTGGCCGCGCCGGTTGGTGCTCTGGGGGATCGACCCGCTGAGTGCGCGCGTCTACGGCGCCAACATGTTCGGGCTCGACCTGCTGGTGGCCCTGGCGATCGGCACGACGCTGGCCTTCGCGATCCACGTCGCCGGCCTGCCGTTCGCGTTCGCGACGGCGATCCTGCCGGTTCTGTCTGCCCGCGAACTGGCGGGCTCGCTGCGCACGGTGGCGTGGCTGGCCCCGCTGCTCGGTACCGGTGGGTTCGCGATCGGCTGGTGGTGGTCGACGGCGCACGACCTGCCGCCAGGGCAATGCGCGGTGCTCACCCACGCGGCGTTGGCGGCTCTGGCGCGTTTGCTGCGGCGCGCGTGATCTCAGGACGCCGCATGGCGTAGCCGTGCCTCGTCGGGGTGGGCGCCAGGCAGGTGCGCGGCGAGCCGCTCCGTTCGCGACGACCTCGCCCGGGTAGACTGGCGCGCGGCTCGCCATGACCGAGAGCAAGGGTCCGAACGCACGTTCCACTCAGGGCGCGTCGTCGACGACGCTGGTGGCCCTGCTGTACGACGAACTGCGCCAACTCGCGGACGCGCGGCTGCGTCGCCTGCCCGCCGGCCAGACCCTGCAGCCGACGGCGTTGGTGCACGAAGCGTTCCTGCGGCTGCAGGGCCGTGGCCAGGAGCAGTGGGACGGACGGCGGCACTTCTTCGGCGCCGCGGCGCGGGCGATGCACGACATCCTGGTGGAGCGGGCGCGCGCCCGGTCGCGGCAGAAGCGCGGCGGTGGAGCGGCGCACCTCGATCTCGATGCCGCCGCCGACGCGATCCGCATCGACGAACCGGATGTCGACGTGCTCGCGTTGTCGGAAGCGCTCGAGCGCCTCGCGCGCGACGACGCGCGCAAGCACGAACTCGTGCTGCTGCGCTACTTCGCCGGCCTCGACTACCAACAGATCGCGGAGGTGCTCGGCGTTTCGCTGCGCACCGTCGAACGCGATTGGCGGTTCGCGCGTGCCTGGCTGAAGGAAGCGATCGGCAAGCCATGACGGCGGCCGACGATCTGCGGCGCGTCGAGGCGCTGTTCCACGCCGCCGACGAGTTGCCGCCGTCCGAGCGCCGGGCGTGGCTCGAAGGCCAGTGTGGCGACGACCGGGAACTGCTGGCGCGCGTGGTGGATCTGCTGCGGCTCGCCGACGAGCCCGGGCAGCTGGCGACCCCGGTGCCGGTCGCGGCGCAGCAGGGCAGTAGCGTCGGCGAAGCGCCCTTGCCGGAACGCATCGGCGACTTCCGCATCCTCGGCCGGCTCGGCATGGGCGGCTTCGGGGTCGTGTTCCTCGCCGAACAGGACGCGCCGCGCCGGCGCGTGGCGCTGAAGGTGCTGCGCGACTCGTTCGCGTCGCCGTTGCTCCAGCGGCGGTTCGAGCACGAGGTCGAGTTGCTCGGCCGCGTCGACCATTCCGGCATCTGCCGGATCCTGGCGGCGGGGAACGACCAGGGGCGGCCGTTCTTCGCCATGGAGCTGGTCGAGGGTCTGCCGCTGCTGGATTTCGTCGCCACGCACAAGCCCTCGGCCGAGCAACGCGTGCGGCTGTGGCTGCAGATCGTCGAAGCGGTGGCGCACGCCCATGGCCGCGGCGTGTTGCACCGCGACCTGAAGCCGCAGAACGTGCTCGTCGTCGGCACCGCCGAAACAGCGCAGTGCAAGGTGCTGGACTTCGGCATCGGCCGCAGCCTCGATGCCTCGACGTCGGCGCTGACGTTGACGGGGCAATTGCTCGGCACGCTCGAGTACATGAGCCCCGAGCAGTTCCGCGGCGACGCCGGAGCGGTCGACGTGCGCACCGACGTCTGGGCGCTGGGCGCGATCGGCTACGAACTGTTCGCCGGCGCGCCGCCGTTCGCGCTGCGTGAGCTCCCGCTGGTCGAAGCGGTCCGGATCGTGCAGTCGACGCCGGCCAGGCGGTTGCCGACGACGGTGGCGTCCACGGCCGCGGCGTCGATCGTCCAACGGTGTCTGTGCATCGATCCAGACGGCCGTTATGCCACCGCCAACGACCTCGCCGCCGACCTGCAGCGTTTGCTGCGCGGCGAGCCGGTCACCGCGCGTGGCCACAGCACCCTGCTGCATTTGCGCTGGCTGGTGCGCCGCCACTTCGGGCTGATCGCCGCCACCGGCACGATCATGCTGACGCTCGTCGTCGCGACCATCGTCAGCCTGAGTCTGCTCTTCGAGGCGCGCGCCGAACGCGACGCGGCGACCGAGGTCACGCGCTTCCTGACCGACGACGTGATCGGCGGCGCCGACCCCGAGCTCACGAGCGGCGAGGTGCGCACCCTGCGTCAGGCGGCGCAGAACGCGCGCGACCGGCTCGGCGATCGTTTCGCCGATTCCACGCGCGTGCGCGCCGAGGTCACGGCGGTGCTCGGCGAGACGCTCCTGTCGCTCGGCGACTGGAGCGATGCCCAGAAGCTGCTGGCCGAAGCTGCGGCATTGCGCGCGCAACAGTTCGGGGCGGACCACCGCGCGACGTTCGAGATACGGGCGAAGCTCTGCGCGTGCCTCGACCGACTCGGCGATCCGAACGCATTGGCCGAACGGGAAGGCCTGCTGGCCGACCTGCGGCGCGCCCTCGGTCCCGACGACGAACTGGCGATCAGCACGCTCGATGGCGTCGCGCACACTTGCCGTACGACCGGCGACCTGCAGCGTTCGCGCACGCTGCACCTCGAGGCCGTCGAGCGGGCGACGCGCGTGCTCGGCGCGGAGCACCGCTTCACGTTGGTCGCGCGCAACAACCTGGCCATCACCGAGGGCGATCTCGGCAACTACGTCGCCGCCGCGGCGATCGACCGCGAGGTGTGGACGATCCGCCAGCGAGTGCTCGGCCCGGAGCACCCACACACGCTGGCCAGTCAGGCGAACCTCGCGCTGCAACTGTGGTACGACCGAGCCACGCCAGGCTACGCCGAGCGTTTGCAGGAAGCCGAACGGCATACGACCGAGGCGCTGCGCGGGCGCGAGCGCGTGCTCGGGGTGGGCCACCCCCAGTCGCTGCTGTCGCAGAACAACCTGATGCTGATCCAGCTCGCGCGCGAGGACCTGGCCGCCGCCGAGGCCACCGGCCGCGAACTCGTCGCCCGCTACCGCCGCTCCCTCGGCGACGAACACGCGGACACACTGCGTGCGGTGTCCAACTTCTGCGACGTGCTGTCCCGGACCGCGGAGCGCGCGAAATGGCGCGAAGCGGCGGACCTCTCGGCGGCGAACCTCGTGGTGGCGCGGCGAGTGGTCCCCGACGACAACTGGATGCTGGCGTGGCACATGACCTGCACCGCCGCGCCGTTGTTTCGGCTGGAGGAGGACCTCGACCGCGCCCGCGACCTCGCCATCGAGGCGCTGGCGGGCTATCGCCGGGTGCTCGGCGACCAGCACACCCGCACCCGCGGGTTGGCGAAGCGCCTGGTGAGCCGCGGCAAGCAGTTCGGATGGACGATCGACCCGGAGTGGGAACGGCTGGCGAATCCGCAGTGACCTGACGGATTTCCGTGGCGGCTTTGTCCGGGTGCTGGCGGATGAGGGGATGCACCCGACGAGGTGCTGCACCGGACCGCCATGACCCGCACGCTTCCCACCCGCCGTCCCCGTCCCGCGCGACTCGTGTTGCCCATGACCCTGGTCCTCGCCGCCTGCAGTGGCGGTGGTGGGGGAGGTGGTC
>DDSQ01000195.1:0-911 GCA_002343845.1 Planctomycetes bacterium UBA2386
CCGGTCGACGCCGAAGCGCTCGCCGCGGCCTGGCCCGCGTTCGGCGGCGACGCGCCGCTCGGCCGGCTGCGCCTGCACCGCGAATGGGCGTTCGCGCGCGGCGACTCGGCCACGGCCGGCACGCTCGCGGACGCGATCGCCGAGCACGCCGATGCGACCGCGGCGATCCTGCTCGACCTCGCCGGCGACCACGCGAGTGCTGGCGACGACGCGCGCGTGCGGACCTGCCTCGAGCGCTGCGAAGCGCTCGGCGAGACGACGCCGGCGGTGCGTTCGTGGCTGGCGACCGTGCGCGGCGACGCCCTGCCGATCGACGAGATGGCGTCGTTCCGGCGCGACGGCGACGCGGCGATCGCGGCGTTCACGCCGGGCGAACGCGAACGCGGCGCGTCGACGACGGTGCTGATCGACCAGACGATCCTGGCGGTCGCTGCCGACGGCAGTTGGACCGCCGAAGGCCACTCGCTGCGGCGCATCAACGATCAGGCGGGCGTCGAGGCGTTCCGCGAGCAGCAGGGTCTCGGCCGTTTCGCCGAACTGCTGTCGCTGCGCACGCGCGCCGCCGATGGCACGGACTGGGTGCCGTCGCGCGTCGACGGCGACTACGCGCTGACCCGGCTGCAGCCCGGCGCGTTCGTCGAATGGCGCTGGCGCGAACACGGCGACGCCCCGGGCGCGAGCCCGTTCGCGACCGAACCGTTCTTCTTCGGCTCCGAGCAGGAGCCGATCGCCGTCGCCGAGTACGTCGTCGTGCTGCCGAGTGGCCGCGGCGAACTGCGCACGCGCGGACTGCCCGCCCCGACGCGCACCGCCACGCTGGACGACGGTCGCACCGTGCACGTGCACACGCGCACGGACGTGCCGTCGCTCGGCAAGGAACGCCACCTGCCGCCGCTGCTCGATCTGCTGCC
>DDSQ01000195.1:934-1913 GCA_002343845.1 Planctomycetes bacterium UBA2386
CTGCGCGACGCCGCGGCCGCGGCGATCGCCGGCATCGAGGAGCCCGGCGCGCGCGCGCACGCGATCTGGACGTTCTGCCAGTCGACGATCGAGGACGGCCCCGCCGACGACGCGCTGCAGACGTTGCTGCGCAAGAAGGGCAACCGCTTCCTGCTCGCGGTGGCGCTGTGGCGCGCTGCGGGCCTCGAAGTGCTGCCGATGGCGTGCCAGGACGCGCGCGCCGAACTCGGCGGCGGCGCGTCGTCGCTGTTCGCCGACGCCGAGGCCGGGCAGGTCCCGGGCGTACTGCTCGTGCTGCCCGACGGCCGACGGCTGCCCGCGTTCCTCGACGCACCGCGGCACTGGCCGCTCGGCGACATTCCCGCCGCGCGCGCAGGCACGGTCGCGACCGTCCTGCACGACGATCGCAGCGAGCCGTTCCCGTTGCGCGGCGCCACCGGCGCGTCCCAGCACCTCGAGATCCGCGGCACCGCCACGATCCGCGGCAAGGAGGTCGTGCTCACGATGACGGCGCGCATCGGCGACGTGCAGGGCTTCCAGATCGCCGAGCAGTTGCGCCAGCAGAAGGCGAACATCCGCACGATGGCGGCGCGACAGATCGCGCAGCAGATGTTCCCGGGTTGGCGCGTCGACGCCGCCGCGCTCGCGAAGGACACCCCGGGGCAACCGATCGCACTCGAAGCGACGCTGCGGCGCAGCGGCGTGCAGCCCGACGGCGAACGCTTCGTGCTGGCACTGCCGCTGCCGGCGACGCGGTTCGCGGCCGCGTTCGGCGACCGCGCCGAACGCACCCAGCCTTGGCACCTCGCGATCGATCTGCTTGCCGACACGCACATCGAGTTCGATCCGGGCGAGGAACTGCGCCTCGCGGCCCTGCCGACCAGCGTGTGGCTGGCCGAGGAGCCGCTGGTCTTCCGACAGGACGTGCAGCGCGACGGCGAACGGGCGGTGATCACCCGCCACGTGCGGCTCGGCGCGG
>DDSQ01000195.1:1937-21210 GCA_002343845.1 Planctomycetes bacterium UBA2386
CGCCGCCGACCGCGCCGAGCAGCAGACGCTCGAACTGGTCGCACGCTCGCGCTGACGCCGCGGCGACCGGTCACGGCGAGGCGGCTGGCGGCCGCCCCGGCTCCCACGCGCGGCCCGTGATCAGCCGCGCGCCGCGCGAGAACGCGAAGTACTGCCACGCCCAGCCGATCATCACCACGAGCCGGTTGCGGAAGCCGATCAGGTAGGCGATGTGCACGAGCCACCACACCCACCAGGCGAAGAACCCCACGAGGCGCAGCCGGCCGATGCTGCCGACGCCCTTCGCGCGGCCGATCGTCGCGAGCATGCCCTTGTCGCGGTAGCGGAACGGCGCCATCGGTCGGCCGAACAGCGCCGCGAGCACGTTCTTGGCCGCCGCCCGACCGCTCTGGATCGCGGCCGGCGCCACGCCCGGGATCGGCTGGCCGTCTTGCTGCAGGCTCATCAGGTCGCCGACCACGAACACGTGGTCGTGTCCGGGCACGCGAAGGTCGGGCTGCACCAGCACCCGCCCGGCGCGATCGAGCGGCACGCCGAGCGCCTTGCCGAGCGGCGACGCGGCGACACCTGCGGCCCACAAGACGGTGCGCGCGGCCAGATGTTCGTCGCCGAACCAGACGCCGGTGCGATCGATGCGCGTGACCTTCGCGCCCAGGCGCACTTCGACGCCGAGCCGTTCGAGCTGCTCCTTGGCGCTCGCGGACAGCGGCGGCGTGAACGGCGGCAGCACACGGTCCGCGGCTTCGACCAGCACGACGCGCAACGTCCGCGGGTCGAAGCTGCGGAAGTCGCGCGCGACCGTCCAGCGGCCGATCTCCGACAGGGCACCCGCGAGCTCGACGCCCGTCGGACCCGCACCGACGACGACGAACGTCAACGTCTCGCGCAACTGCGTGCGGTCGGTGAGCCGTTCCGCGGCCTCGAACGCCGACAGCACGCGTCGCCGGATCTCGAGCGCGTCCTCGATGGTCTTCAGCCCGGGCGCCCACGCTTCCCACCCATCCTGGCCGAAGTAGCTGTGGGTCGCCCCGGCAGCGACGATGAGCCAGTCGAACCCGAGTTCGCCGTCGGCGAGCGTGAGCGTGCGACGCTGCAGGTCGATGCCGTCGACGCGCGCCAGGATCGTGCGCGCGTTCGCCTGGTGGCGCAGCACGGCGCGGATCGGGTAGGCGATGTCGCCGGGATTCAGCGCCGCAGTCGCGACCTGGTACAGCAGGGGCTGGAACAGGTGGTGGTTGCGGCGGTCGACGACCGTGATCCGGACCGGAGCCTTGCGCAGCGCGCGCGCGGCGGACAGACCAGCAAAGCCGGCACCGATGATGACGACGTGGGGCGCTGGCTCGGAACGAGAGGCGGGCGTCACGGAACGATGCGGCGGGCAGCAGACGGCACTCGTGCCGTGACTGCAACAGCAGACACCGTGGCTGGCGCCGGCCGCAGCAGCTGCGTACGAGCACGCGCATGCCCTACCGCCCGACGCGGCCGTTGCCCGCCGCCCTGCTGCTCGCTGCCGTTCTCCCGGCCCAGCAAGGACCACAGACCGTTCCGGAGGCGACCGACCACGCGCGCACGTCGCGCGCCGCCGAGGTCGCACGGTTCGTCGCCGCCTGCACGACGCTGCCGCATGGCGACCGGCTGCACGTGCGTTCGGCCGGTCGGTCGAAGCAGGACCGCGACCAGTTGCTGGTCGAGGTGGCGCTGCCGTCGGCGCCGACCCCGCGGCTGCGCGCGCTGATCATCGGCAACATCCACGCCGGCGAAATCGAGGGCAAGGAGGCGATCCAACAGCTCGTGCGCGAGTTCGCGCTCGGCGAGCACGCCGACGTGCTCGCGCGCTGCGATCTGTGGCTGCTGCCGATCTACAACGTCGACGGCAACGAGGCCGAAGGGCTGAAGAACCGCGCCGGGCAGAACGGACCCGACCTGGTCGGGCAGCGCGCGAACGCGCAGGGGCTCGACCTCAACCGCGACTTCGTGAAGGCCGAGGCGCCGGAGACGCAGAACCTGCTGCGGCTGTTCGTCGACGTCGACCCGCACCTGTTCGTCGACCTGCACACGACGAACGGCTCCTACCACGGCTACCACCTGACCTACGCGCCGAGCCTGTCGCCGAACCAGGATCCGGGCCTGGCCGCGCTTTCGCGCACGCTGCTCGACGACGCGCAGGCGGCGATGCTCGGCGGCGGCTTCGCGACCTTCGACTACGGCAACTTCGAGACGCGCGACTGGGACGGCGGCGGGGCGCCGGAGTCGGGCGGCGTGCGTGGCTGGTACAGCTACGACCACCGGGCGCGCTACGGCGTCAACTACTTCGGCCTGCGCAACCGCATCGGCATCCTCAGCGAGGCCTACAGCTACGCCGACTTCAAGACGCGCATCGCGGCGACACACGCGTTCATGCTGGCACTGCTGCGTGGTCTCGTCGCGCGCGCCGACGACGTGCTCGCGAAGACGGCCGAAGCCGATCGGCGGCTCGCCGCCGCGGAACCGGTCGCCTTCGGCTACGACACGACGTTCGCAGCGCCGGAGACGATGCCGGTGCTGGTCGGCGCGGTGACGCGCGAGGAGGGCAGTGGCGAACGACCGCTGCGCTTCGTGCGCGCCGGCGACGGCACGGCCGAGACGATGCCCGTGTTCCGTTCGTTCGCCGCCAAGGCGAGCGTCGCCCTGCCGGCGGCGTGGGCGATCCGTGAGCCCTCGCCCGAAGTCATGGCACTGCTCGAGCGGCACGGGGTGGCGGTGACGCGGCTCGATGCACCGCGCGTCGTTGCGGCGCAGACGTTCTCGGTCACGAAGAAGCGGAAGCCCAAGCGCCCGTTCCAGGGGCACCAGGAGCTGCACCTCGAGGGAGCGTGGGGCGAGGCGGTGTCGGTCGAACTGCCGGCGGGCACGCTGCTCGTCGAGGCGAAGCAACCGCTCGGGAGGCTGTGCGCGACGCTGCTCGAACCGAAGAGCGAGGACTCGCTGTCGACGTGGAACTACTTCGAGGCGAAGACGACCGACGTCTATCCGGTGCTCAGGGTCGTGCGGCGCTGAGGGCGCGCACCTACCGCGGGAACGCTTCCGGCAACCCACCGTCGACCGGCAGCACCGCCCCGGTTGTCGGCGTGCGTTCGCTCGCGAAGAACACCACCGCCTCGCCGACGTGCCGCGGCAGCACCGCGACCTTGAGCAGCGAGCGCTGCCGGTAGAACTCGCGCAGCCCCTTCTCGTCGAGCCCACGCGCCTGCATGCGCCCCGGCCCCACTTCCTGCCAGAGCTGGCTCGGCACCGCTTCGTCGCCGAACACCGCGTCGGCGTTGATCGTGTTGACCCGCACCCCGAACTCGGCGAACTCGAGTGCCGCGATCCGCGCGAGCTGCAGTTGCGCCGCCTTGCTCGCCGAGTAGGCGCCGAACCCCGCACCCGGCGCGAACGTGTTCTTGCTCGCCTGCACGACCACGCTGCCGCCGGTGCGCTGCGCGCGGAACACCGCCGCCGCCTCCTTCAGGACCAGCATCGTGCCCGTCGTGTTGACCGCCATCACCTTGGCGAAGCGGTCCGGGTCCATCGCATCGAGCCGGCTGACGTGGGCGATGCCGGCGTTCGGCACCACGCAGTCCACGCCGCCGAACGCGAGCACGCAGTCGTGGAAGAGCGCAGTGACCGAGCGCGCGTCGGTGACGTCGGCGACGCCGGTCGCGAGCTGCCCGCGGTGCTTGCTGAAGCGTTCGGTCACCACCAGCAGCCGCGCGCTGTCGACGTCGGTCGCGAACACGCAGGCGCCGTGTTCGAGCAGCGCTTCGACGATGCCGCAGCCGATCGCGCCCGCGGCTCCCGTGACGAGCGCCACCTGTCCCGCCAGCGTCGGCTCCTTGGCGGCGCCGAGCTTCGCCAGCTCGAGCGGCCAGTACTCCATCTCGGCGAGGTCGTGGTCGTCGAGCGGCGTGTAGGCGCCGAGCGCCTGCGCACCGGCCTTCACGCGCAGCGTGTGTCCGGCGATGTCCGCGGCGATGCGCGCCGCCTTGCGCGATGGCTGCAGCGCGACGAGGCCCGCTCCTTCGACGACGACGACGACCGGCGTCGGCCGCAGCATGGTGGCCGAGAGCCGCGCGCAGTGCGCGGCGTGGTAGCGCGCGTAGTTCGCGACGTAGGTCGCGACCTGCTGCCGCATCGCCTCGGGATCGACGGCGTGGGCCTGCGTGACGTAGAGGTAGGGCCCCTTGGTCCGGATCACGTGGTCCGGCGTGACCGGGTTGGTCGCGAGCAGCGCGCGAGCGTCGGGATGCGCGGCGAACGCGGCGAACGCGTCGTCGCTGCGCGCCTCGGCGACCACGCGCTGCCACGCCGGGCCGAGCGTCGACGTCGCCGGCACCGCCAGCGCGCCGCGCAACACCGGCAGGGCCTTGGCCAGGAACGCGCGCCGGTCCGATGCCGGCAGCGGTGCGGGACTGCCGCGCAGCATCGCCGGCACCGGCCCGATCCGCTGCGCGATGTAGCGTTCGGCGCGATCGACCAGCTCGATCGTGCGTTCGTAGCTCTCGCGCGCGGTCTCGCCGAACGTGAACAGCCCGTGCTTCAGCAGCACGATGCCGCGGCACTTCGGCTGCCGTTCGAACGCGTCGGCGACGGCCTTCGCGAGCGGGAAGCCCGGCATGATCCACGGCAGGACCACGACGTCGTCGCCGAACGCCTGCCGCACGTGCAGGGCCGGGTCGGGCTGGTCGCTGAGCACCAGGATCGCGTTGGCATGCGTGTGGTCGACGAAGCGATGCGGCAGGAACGCGTGCAGCAACGTCTCGACCGACGGGTTCGGCGCCTTGCTGTCGAGCAGCGCCCCGCGCACGGCGTCGACCATCGCCTGGTCGGTGAGGGCCGACAGCGCGCGCAGTTCGCGCAGCGGCACGAGGCGCACGGCGGGCAGACCCGCGGGCTCGACCTCGGCGAGGTCGCTACCACTGCCCTTCACGCACAGCACGTCGATCTCGCGCCCGAGCAGGTCGCGGGCCGTCGTCTTCACCGAGGTGTTGCCGCCACCGTGCAGCACCAGCTCGGCATCGCGGCCGAGCAGGCGCGAGGTGTAGACACGCAATGCGACGTGTTCGCCGGCGGCCGCGTAGCGGCGCACGAAGTCCTGGGCCTCGGAGTCTTGCCAACGGCTCTGCATGGGGGCCGGGACGCTACCCGATGACCCGGTCGCCGCGCGCGCGTCAGCGACCCATCGCGGGACTTCGCTCGCGGCGCAGCCAGGCCAGCAGCGCCTCGAAGTCCGGCGGCAACGGCGCCTCGAACACCATCGGCTCGCGCGTCGCCGGATGGACCAGGGTGAGCCGATGCGCGTGCAGGCACTGGCGCCCGGGGGACGGCGCCCCCGGCGGCAGCGCATCGTTCTGGCGCAGGCGCGAACGGTAGACGCGGTCGCCCACCAGCGAGTGCCCGATCGACGTCATGTGCACGCGGATCTGGTGCGTCCGCCCGGTCTTCGGCTCGCAGCGCACGTGCGCGAAACCGCGGAAGCGCTCGACCACTTCGTAGAACGTCGACGACTCGCGGCCGCCTTCGTCGACCACCGTCATGCGGTCGGGATGGCGCGGGTCGGTGGCGATCGGCCGTTCGATCCAGTCGCTCTGGAAGCGCGGCTCGCCGAACACGACGCAGCGATACTGCTTCTGCACGGCGCGGTCCTTCCACTGCTGGCGCAGGTCCACCATCGCCACCTCGTTCTTGGCGACGACCATGACGCCGGTGGTGTCGCGGTCGAGGCGATGCACGATGCCGGGCCGCACGACGTCGGGCGCGCTCGGCAGTTCGCCGAAGCGGGCGCGCGCCCAGCTCGCCACCGTGTGCTGCACGAAGTCCTTGTCCTCGGGCGGGTGCGCGGCGAGCCCGGCGGGCTTGTCGATCACGCAGAACCACGGGTCGTCGTAGAGCAGCGTCACCTCGGGCAGCGGCAGATCGGGAGCGAGCGGATCGCGCAGCAGGTCGGCCAGCACGCGGAACTGCACCACGTCGTCGGCGACGAGGAACCCGCCGGCACGGGCGCGGCGGCCCGCCACCGTGACCATCCCTTCGTCGAGCAGCCGCCGGGCCACGGTGCGGCTCCCCACTTCGGCTTGCCGCGCGAGGAAGACGTCGAGACGGACGCCAGCGTCCGGCGCGGTGACGGTGCGAGTGATCGGCTCGGCCATTCGAGTCGCGCAGGATTGGCGGCGGAGCACGCGGGTGCAATGGCGCAGCGACTCGGATTGCCAACAACTCTCCACAGTTTCTCCAGAAGGCGGTTGAGCCTGGCGCCGGTGCCATGCAGACTTCCGCGCGGATACGGCCCTCCGCGGGTGGCAGTCGTTCGCGGCTGGGTTGCGGTGCGACATGAGCCTTCCCGAGCCCGACCCTGCGTGGCGCCGGCCTTCGCCGACGCCGTCCTCTGCGAACGGATCGAACCCCCGACTGCGGTTGGCCGGCGAGGAAGCCGCCCCCCGCTCGGGCGTGCGGGTCCTGCTCGTCGACGACGAACCCCTGGTGCTGCAGAGCCTGGCCCACATCCTCACCGGCGCTGGCTACGCGGTGACCCTGACCAGCACCCTGGCGGCGGCCACGGAGCGCCTGCGTCGCGAGTCGTTCGACCTGGTGCTGACCGACCTCTATCTCGGCGACGACGAACTCGGCGTGCAGATCGCGGAAGTCGCGCGCGAACGCCGTCCGCAGGTGCCGGTCATCGTGCTCACGGGCCGCCCGACGTTCGACGGCGCCCAGGAAGCGGTGCGCAACCACGTCGCCGACATGGTCGTGAAGCCCGTCGAGTCGCGCACGCTGCTGGCCACGTGCCGGCGCGTGATGCACGAGACGGCCCTCGCCCACCGCAACGCCGAACTCGAGACCTGCAACCGCGTGCTCACCAGCGTGCTGCCGCGCACGATCGAGATGAAGGACCCCACGACGAGCGGGCATGCCGCGCGCGTCGTCGGCTACACCGACACGCTGGCACGCCGCTGCGGGGTCAACGAGGAAGACCGCCGATCCCTGCGCATGGCCGCGCTGCTGCACGACATCGGCAAGATCGGCGTGCCCGACCAGATCCTGCAGAAACCGGGTGCGCTGACCGCCGACGAGATGGACGTCGTGAAGCGCCACCCGGCGATGGGGTACGAGGTGCTGGCCGGACTGCAGGAGCACGCCGACGTTCGCAACTGGGTGTACCAGCACCACGAACGCTGGGACGGCAAGGGCTACCCGAACGGTCTCGCCGGCGAGGACGTCGCGCTGCCCGGGCGCATCCTGGTTCTCGCCGAGGTGTACGACGCCCTCGCCGAGCAGCGCAGCTACAAGTCGGCGTGGCCGATCGAGAAGATCGTCGCCCTGTTCCGGGACCAGGCCGGACGCCAATTCGACCCCGACCTTGCCCACCTGGTCGCGGATGGGCTCGAACAACGCGGCCAGCGCTTCTTCGCCAGCGCCACGGACCAGCTGTTCTGACAGAGCCAGGAGATCCGTTCCCACCGCTGCCACCGGCCGGGCCGGACCGCCCTGGCCCCCTGGCGAACCGTCGATCCCCAGGCCGCCCGACCGGGACCGGCCGGGGCGATCGTTGCCGAGGGACCACCGCGGTGAAGCCCATGTGAGGACGGGGCTTGGCAGCCGTTGCAACCGGCAGACAATCGTGGTCGCCCCCAGAGGTGCTGGCTAGCATCCGGCACCCCTCCGAATCCCGTGAGCGCCGACCCCCACGCTCGCGGCATGCTCGCTCCTGCCTCACCGACGAACGATGCATCTGCATTCGCTGCGCGTCCCGGTTTTCGCCACGGTCTCCCTCGGTGCACTGCTCGGCGGTGCTGGCGCGCAAAGCGGCGCCAAGCCGAGCGCGACCGTCGTCCCCGCCAACGGTCAAGCGCCGCGCGCGGGTGCTGACGACAAGCTGCTCGACGGCCTGCCTTCCTTCCTGAAGGTCGTCCCGGCCGGAACGGTCGACATGGGCCTCGACGTCGAGGCGTTCCTCGCCGCGGCCTGCCAGGTCGTGAACGAATCGAAGCCCGAGATCGCCGCCAAGATCTCCCCGGCCAAGGTCACCGAAGCGATGCGTCGCACCGCCTCGCTGCTCGGCAGGCGCAAGGTCCAGGTCGAGTCGTTCCTGCTGGCCACGTCGCCGGTGCGCAACGCCGAGTACGAGATCTGGATTGCCGAGCGGCGGA
Organism: Planctomycetes bacterium UBA2386; assembly: GCA_002343845.1. Next base: position 10,103 of record DDSQ01000195.1, read on the forward strand.
AGGCCGGCCAGAAGGTGCGCGCGCCGTTCCACTGGTGGCGAATCGGCTGCAAGGAAGACTTCAACGAGCGCCTTCCGGACGTGAACAAGAGCTTCCCGAAGATGCAGAACGCGCCGCTGCTCTACTGGGACCGGCACGGGGCCGACCTCCCCTACAAGGTGCAGGACGACAAGGGGCGCCCGATCGGCGATCTGCCGGTCACGCACGTGAGCTGGCGCGAGGCCAACGAGTTCGCCGGGCGCTTCGGCATGCGCCTGCCGACCGAGGCCGAATGGACGCGGGCAGCGCGCGGCGATGGCGCCAACGCGTGGCCGCTCGCGATCGCCGGCGACCCGGCCAGCGACCGGTTCACGAGCGACCTGCTGAAGAAGCTGCAGATCTACTCGTCGCGCGAACAGGAACTGAAGGCGGTCGGCACGGTGCAGAGCGCCGTCGGACCGTTCGGCCACAAGGACATGTTCGGCCAGGTCTGGCAGTTCGTCGGCGACCTGGGCTACCGCGCGATCAACGGCAGCGATCCGTTCGCAGCCGAGTGGAAGAAGCTGCAGAAGGACAAGACCGGTGCCCTGCTGCAGGCGCCGCCGAGCTGGAAGGACGACCGGGCGCTCGCCAAGGGCGGCTCGTACTTGTCCGCCGGCGAGCCGATCCAGCTGCTGATCGACACCCGGGCGCCGGTGCGCACCGACGACGTGATGGAGAGCCTCGGCTTCCGGCTCGCGAAGGACCTGCGCCCCGGCTTCGACTACCTGTATTCGATGTCGCGCGGCAGCTTCAACAAGGGCGCCTTCGGCATCGACCAGGAGATCGAACTCAGCGGTCAGGTCGGCGCCGAACGCTACGAACTCGACGCCGCCGGCTACCCGACCGACTACCACGCGGTCTCGATCGCGCCCGTGACGTGGCTGAGCCACGAGAAGAACGCCGAACTGCAGCGAATGCTCGAGAAGAGCATGACCACGCCGCTGCTGATCGGCGCGGTCGCGTGCACGTCGACCATGCTCGAGCCGGCGGCTCCGCCGGGGCTCTACTCGCTGCTCTACCGCAAGGACGGCCTGCCGCGCGACCTGGTCGAAGCGATCAAGCAGGGGCACCGCGAGCTCTCGGCGATGGCGAAGTCCAAGCCGAAGGCCGACGCGAAGACCGACAAGCAGGAAGGCGAGGAAGACGGCAAGGACGGCAAGGACGACAAGAACAAGAAGGCGTCCTGGCGCGACCTGATCGCCCGCTTCGGGCTCACCGAGAAGGACATCGAGAGCAAGGACGCCGCCGACGGCAACGTGAAGTTCATCCGCATCGACGGAATCGAAGTGCCGACCGACCGCGACTGCTTCCTGCTGCACGGCAACGAAGGCAAGGTCATCGCGTGGGTCCCGGCCACCAACGCCAAGCCCGCCGTCGGCAACCTGGCGCCGAGCACGCTCGCCATCGAGGCCGACGACAAGGGCAAGGCGGTCGCGAAGTTCCACTTCGGCGTGCCGCTGTCGCCGGCCAACCAGAAGCGCGTCGCCAACTTCACCCTGCGCATCGTGTTCGACCGGAGCGCCCCGACCGCCGAGCAGCCGTGGCGGCTGCCGGCGAAGTGACGGTGCCGTGACCGCCCCGTCCCATCCGGAGGCGAAGGTCCGCATCACCGACGCCGCCAAGGCGGCGTTCTTCGTGCAGGACTACGCCGGCAAGCCCCCCATCGACGGCGTGCAGATCGTCGAGCTCAAGCGCTTCAACGACGACGGTGGAGCGATCACCGAACTCGGGCGGCTGGCCGCGGGAATGCACGGCCAACTGCCGGGCTTCGAGTGCAAGCAGGTGAACTACTCGGAGATGGCGCCGGGCGTCATCAAGGCGTTCCACATGCACTTCCGCCAGACCGACGTCTGGTACGTGCCGCCGTGCGATCGCCTGCTGCTGGTCCTGCACGACTGCCGGGTCGGCTCGCCGACCAGCGGCCGGTCGATGCGGTTCATGCTGGGCGACGGCAAGGACCGCCTCGTGCGCATCCCACCTGGCGTCGCACACGGCGCCCGCAACCTGGGCTCGGCGACCGGCCGCATCATCTACATGGTCGACGTGCAGTTCTCCGTCGCGGCCAACGAGTGCGACGAGGGACGGCTGCCGTGGGACCACCTCGGCGCGGACATCTGGGAAGTCACGCGCGGCTGATCCGGCTGCGCGCCGTGACGGCGTTGGCGCGGCGAGTGGCTCGCGTCTCAGAGCACCGGTGACAGCAACCCGCAGGCGGCGTCGAGCGCGCGCTGCCAGGGCTTGGTCGGCAGGTCCTGTTCGCGGATGCGCCGGAACCCGTGCTGCCTCTGCGCGAAGGTCCTGGCCACCTGGGACGCGAGCTCGGGCGCGTCGACCACGACCGCAGCGACCTCGAAGTTGAGGTGCGTGCTGCGCAGGTCCATGTTCGCGCTGCCGACGATCACGGTGCGACCATCGACGACGATCGCCTTGGCGTGGTTGTAGTCGGTCGTCGTCTCGTGGATCTCGACGCCGGCACGCAGCAGCCGGGCGTAGTAGCTGCGCTGCGCGTGGTAGAGGATCGCCGCCTCGACTCGTGGGCCGTTGGTGAGCACCCGGACACGCACGCCGCGCGCCGCTGCGAGTTGCAGCAGGAACACCAACGTCGGCGGCGGCACGAGGTACGGCGAGCTCAGATCGATGGTCAGCCGGGCGTCGCCGATCGCCTGCGCCACGGCGTACCACAGATCCGATTCGTCGCGATCCGGCCCGGAACAGACGACACCGACGCGGACCGACCCCACCGGCTTGCCGGCGACGAAGGTGTCGGCGAGCACTTCATCGGTCGCCGTGCACCAGTCCTCGGCGAACACGTCCTGGAGCCGGTCGACGGCCGGACCACGAAGACCGAGCATCGCGTCGAGCCACAGGCGCTGCGCGCCCATGCGATCGGTGAAGTACTCGTCGCCGACGTTGCGACCGCCGACGAACCCGATCTCTCCATCGACGATCAGCAGCTTGCGGTGGTTGCGCAGGTTGACGGTGAACGGACGCCGCTTCCACAGCAGCGGCAGGAACGCCTCGGCGCGACCGCCGGCGGCGCGCAGTTCGGCCAGATGGGCTGCCTTGAGCCCGAGGCTGCCGAACGAGTCGTAGAGCAGCCGCACGGCGACGCCACGGCGCGCCGCGGCCGTGAGCATCGCCAGGAACCGCAGTCCGGCGGCGTCCGGACGGAGGATGTAGACGACGCAGTGCACGTGGCGTTCGGCGCTGGCGATCGCTGCGGCCGCGGCCGCGAAGAACTGCTCGCCCGTGGGCAGCCACTGCAGTTCGTTGCCGCCGACCAGGCCCTTGCCGTCGGCGCCGCCCAGCAGTGCTGCGAGGTCGGCATGCGGGCACTCGCTCCACGGTCGACGCGTGCCGTCCCGCGCGCGCACCTCGCGCACACGATCGCCGCGGACGCGCAGCCGCCGCAGCCTGCGGAGCTGGAGGCGACGCGGCAGCAGGTAGTAGAGCACCAGCCCGAACCACGGCGCGGCGATGATCACGCCCATCCACAGCAGCGTGCTCGCCGGCGAACCGCCGCGCACCAGCACGCGGTAGACGAACACGATCGCGAGCAGTTCACCGAGCAACGCGAGCGCGACGGCGATCGTGTGCCACGACATCGCCGACTCGGCGACCGCCAGCGCGATCATCAGCGGCCGACGGGCGTCATCCCGGCGTTCGTCGCGAGCAACGGCAGCGAGCGACGCTCGACCTTGCCATCCGGATTGCGCCCCTCGACCGTCAGCACGAAGTACTGGCCGAGCACCGGATCACGGCCGAGCGGCACGTCGAGGTAGAACGTGCCGCGCCAGCCGTTCTCGACCACCATCGCCTGCATGCAGTTGTAGGGCAGCGCATCGCCCCCGCTGACGCCGGGTGGCGCGTCGACCTGCCGCAGCAGCACGGTGCCGATCGCACCCGGCGGCGACGCCGCTTCGGGCCCCATGCGCATCTCGACCGGCGCACCCGAGCCGTTGGTCACCGTCACCTGCACGCGGGTCTGCGTGAGGTTGAGGTCGATCGCGACGTCAGCACCGTGGAATCGCGCGAGCAGCAGGCCGTCGGGCCCCTGGGTCCAGGTGTGCTGGCCGGCCGGCTGGAACCGGAGCCACGGCTGGGGAGGCGGCGTGTTGCACGCGGCGAACAGCAGCAGCAGAGCGGAGGCGCTGACGAACTGGTTCATGGTCATTGCCTGTGCGTGTGGGCCGGCACGGCCGGCGTCACCACGCTCGACGATACGGACCGCGCGGACCGAAGCCACGGCAGGATCCGAGCCATCGGCGCGGCCAGGATGCGGGCGGCACCGGCGCGGGCGGTGAATGGAGCCGACAGCGGGACTCGAACCCGCGACCTATGCTTTACGAAAGCATTGCTCTACCAACTGAGCTACGTCGGCGCGCAACGAGGCGGAGGAGAGTAGCGAGCCCGCGCGCGGCCGTCCAGCGGCAAGCGACGCGCGGTTTCGTTCCGCGACTCGAGGCGACGCGACTCGGCGACGGCGATCAGCCGTTCGACGGGGCCGAGGCGATGCGATGGAGCTTCTTCAGTAGCTCGCCGTGCTTGTCGGCCGACAGCTTCGCCTTGCCGAGCGCTTGCCCGATCGACGTGCGGAGCCCGACGTCGGTGGCGCCATCGAGTGCCGCGGCCAGCGCCGCCAGCACGTCGTCAGGGCACGAGGGCAGGCGCTGCAGGATGTCGCCACAGGCCTCCGCGGCCGCCTTCTTCACCTCGATGCTGGCGCTGTTCGCGAGCGCCGCCGTGAGCGCCGGCAGTTGTTCGGCGCCACCGGCCAGGCCGAGCGCCAGTGCAGCCGGCACCGCGACGTGGTCGCCGCGGTTCAGCTGCTGCGCCAGGACGCCGACCGCGCCGCGGATGTCGCCCTTGCCGGCTGCCATCGCCAGCAGCGCGGCGCTGGCCTTGCCGGCCCACGCTTCGGAGCGCTCGCTGTTGGGGTTGGTGACGCCCTCGAGGGCGGCGTTCACCGCGGCAACCAGGCTCTCGCCGGTGAGCGGGCCCTTGACCACGCCGACGCCGTCGCCGAAGCGGGTCTTCGCCTGCTCTTCGTCCTTGGCGATCACCACGATCTTGGTGTGCGCCATGCGCGAGTCCTTCTTGACGTTGCCGATCACGTCCTCGGGCAGACGGTCGGGCAGGATCTCGTTGATCACCACCACGTCGACGCTCGGGTTGATCAACAGGCTGCGCATGCCGCTGGTGGCGTCGGCGGCCGCGTCGACCGCGTAGCCGCGCACGCGGCCTTTCGACTCGACGGCCGTGCGCGAATCACCGGCCGGGGCGATCACCTGCACCTGCCGCACGCCTTCCTCGGCCACGGCTTCGGCCAGTGCTGCCACGACGGTCTCGGCCTGCGGAACGGCTCCCCCGCCCGCGGCGTGCACCAGCGCTTCGGCGGCGGCGTAGCGCACGCTCTTGTTGGTGCTCTGCAGCGCGGTGACCAGCGAGCTCTGGTCGACGGTCGCCGGCGTCTCGGCCTTCGCGAGCACGCGCGTGGCACCGAGCGCGATCGGAGCCATGCCCGCCTTCACGCTGGCATCGAGCGCATCGCGCACGGCATCGAGGCCGGTCGCCATCGCCGCGATCTTGAGCTCCGCGGCGACGGGCTCGAGCGCCTTGGCACTCTCGTCACCGCCGGCGATCGCCGTCTCGATCAGGCTGACCTGGGCGATGTTGGCTTGGGCGAGCATGCTGCGCGCTTCCAGGCTCGAAGGCGCCAGGCGCACCGCGTCCGCGGCGCAGGCCTTGGCCAGTTCGCTCGGATACAGCATTGCCGGCACGTCGGTGGCAACGAGCTTGTCGTCGCGCAGCGACCAGACCACCTGGCTGAACGCGCCGGGCGGCACGTTGCCCTGCAGGTAGCCCTTCGCCTGCGCGAGCAGCAGGTCGACCGCGTTCCCCGACCCACCGACCTTCGTCACGAACTTGCGGGCGATGTCGCGGACCGTCGAGCGGTCGTCGTTCGACATCTGCACCATCGCCGGCAACGCCCGCGCGTCGCCGACCAGCAGCAGCACGGCCGCCGCGTTCTGCACCGCCGTGTCGTTGCTGCTCTTCAGCGCCTCGATCAGCGGCAGCACCGCTGCCGTGCGGATCTGCTGCAGCGCCGCGATCGCCTGCACCTGGGCCTCGTCGTCCTGCTTGTCGCCGAGCTTCTCGAGCAGGGCCGGCACGGCGTACTCGCCGTGGTCGGCGATCAGCTTGTTCACCGCCGCCTGCCGGGTCGGGTAGTCCGAGTCCTTGGCGGTCGCCGTCGCGACCAGCGCCGCGATCGCGGCCTCATCGCGCGAACGCTCCTTGGTCTCGACCTTGGCCCGGTCGAGGATCGACTGGGCGATCTTCTGGATGTCGCTCGCTTCGCCGTTGGCATCGCGGTGCGTCATCAGCAGGTACCACTCGTCCTGCGACACCGAACGGTACATCGCCAAGGCGTCGGCGTTGGACGGGTCGGCAGTGATGATCTCGCGCAGCTTGGCCAGCGCTTCGTCGGTCTTGTTCAGCCGCAGCAACGTCACGGCCTCCTGCAGCGGAGTGGCCTGGGCCAGAGCCGAACCACCGAGAACGACGGCGACGGCGGCCGCGAGGAGGGACTGGGTGAGCGAGCGAGCCATGAAGCGGACTCCTTGGGGAGGATGCGGATGCGAGGGGTCGGGGCGAGCAGAACGGCGGGCGCCGGGGCGTCGTGGGGAGAGTCGGCGCCGGGCTGCCTTCCGCCGCGAGGGCGAACAAAGGGCCGACGAATGCTAGAGGTGGTCCGCGGTCGGTCAAGGGCGCGAAAGGGCGACGCGGCAACCTGCGGTCCTGGCATCCTTGCAACCCCGGTGGCTATACCGCTGGGATGGCCGCACCGACCGCCGTCGTGCTGATCGTCGACGACCACCGCGCCGTTCGGGAGGAACTGGCGTTCCAGCTCGGCTACGACGGCTGGCAGACGCGTGAGGCCTCGGACGGCCCGACCGGCGCGCAGATGGCGCTCGATGCGGGTGTCGACCTGGTGCTGCTCGACGTCAAGCTGCCCGGCCTCGACGGGCTCGACGTCCTGGCCCGCATCAAGGAAGCGCGGCCCGAACTGCCCGTGGTGATGATCAGCGGGCACGGCGACCTCGACACGGCCGTGCTGGCGGTGCGGCGCGGCGCGCACGACTTCCTGCAGAAGCCGTTCGCCAAGGAACGGCTGGTGCTGTCGCTGAAGAACGCTCTGCACGCCGGCCAACTGCAGCGCGAGAACACGAGCCTGAAGGCAGCGCTCGCCACCGAGCACCAGCTGCTCGGCGACAGCCCGGCGATGGTCCAGGTGCGCTCGCTCGTGGCGAAGATCGCCCCCACCGAGGTCGCGGTGCTGGTCACCGGCGAGAACGGCACCGGCAAGGAGCTGGTCGCACGCCAGGTGCACCTGCAGAGCCGCCGCGCGCACGGCCCGTTCGTGGCCCTCAATTGCGCGGCGGTGGCGCCGGAACTGGTCGAGAGCGAGCTGTTCGGCCACGNNGCGCGGCGCCTTCACCGGCGCCGTGGCGGCACGTCAGGGCGCCTTCGAGCAGGCCCACGGCGGCACGCTGTTCCTCGACGAGGTCGGTGACATGCCGCTGCCGATGCAGGCCAAGCTGCTGCGCGCCGTGCAGGAACGGGTCGTGCAGCGCGTCGGCGGACGCGACACCCGCGCGGTCGACGTGCGCATCGTTGCCGCGACCAACCACGACCTGCAGCGCGGCATCGCCGACAAGACCTTCCGCGAGGACCTCTACTACCGTCTGCACGGCGTGCGTGTGCACCTGCCGCCGCTGCGCGAACGGATCGAGGACATCGAGTTCCTCGCGAACCACTTCCTGGCCGCCGCCGTCAAGCGGAACGGACTGCCGGCCCGACGCCTCGCCAAGGACGCGGTGGCGTGGCTGCGCGCGCAACCCTGGCCCGGCAACGTCCGGCAGCTGCGCAACGGCATCGAAGGCGCTGCCGTGCTCGCCGACGGCAACGAGATCGGCCGCGCCGAGCTGCAGTCGATCCTGACGCCCGCACCCGCGCGCAGCGACGGTGGCGGCACCGACTGGTTCGCGTTCGCGAAGCTCGAGGACTTCCGCGCAGCGACCGAGAAGGAGTTCCTGCGCCGCAAGCTGCTCGAGTTCAGCGGCAACATCAAGCGCACCGCCGAGAACATCGAGCTGCAGCGCAGCAACCTCTACAAGAAGCTCGAGCGCTACGGGCTCAAGTAGCGGACTGCGCTACGAGCCGGACGTCGGCGAGGACTTCGCCTCGGGGTCGCTTGGCAGCACGAGCTTCTGGCCGACCTTGATGTCGTCGTCGAGACCGGGGTTGGCCGCCCGGATGAGGGGCAGCATGCGGTCGGCGTTCTTGCGGCCGTAGGTGCGGTCGGCGATGCGCCACAGGCTGTCACCGGACTTGACCGTGTAGCCCGTGCCCACGGCGGCGGCCGGTGCCACCTTGCCAGGTGCGGCGACCCGCAGGTCGCCGCCGGGCTCGACGAAGTCCAGCCGTCGGCTCGTCGCCGGCGTGGCCTCCCCGCGCAGGGCCGCCTCGCCGACCGAAGCCTCGCTCGCCAGCATCGTCTTCGGCTTGCGCGCCTCGGCAGCCGCCAGCACCACTTCGTCGTCGACCCACGGCACCGCCACCTCCTGGCCGACGCGCAGCACGACGAGTTCTTCGTTGAGGCACTTCGCCTCGGCGAGGAACGGGTCGCGCGCGCCGCACCAGCGCTGCACCAGCAGGTCGAGCGAGTCGCCTTGCTTGGCGCGCACGAAGCGCACGTTGCGATCGCGGCGGCTGATGCCGAGCTGCTGCGACACCAGGTCGGCAGCGAGCATCGGCTTGTTCGTGGCGACCAGCGGTTGCTGGCCGATCCCTTCGCTCGGCGCCGGCACGCCCGTGCGGTTGCCGTCGCCGGTCGCCCCCGGGGCAGCACCCGGAGCGCCGATCCCGGAGATCTGGTCGAGCCCGACCGGCTTCTTGACGTCGCCGCCCGGCTTCGCGGGGCGGCTGAACAACACCGCCGCAACCAGGATCAGGCCGAGGAAACCCGTGACCGCATACACCAACCAACGCTCGTTCTGCTTCATGGAAACCCTCCAGCGGCAAATTGCCGCCGCGACCGCCGTGGACGCGCCGCCGCGAGGTTGGCGCACACGTCCGTATCGTCGCCGGGATGACCGCCCGTCGACGCCCGCATGCTAGCAACCGCGCGCGCGCCGCCAACATCGAGGCGGACTTTCCCGCCCGGCGAACTCAGCGGCCCGGACGCGCCCCGTGCTCGACGACGACGGTGTCCGGATCGATCGCGAGCTGCGCACTCGGCGGTGCGGGCGGATCGGGCCGCAGCGCCCGCAGCTCGATCGCGACGAGGTCGCCGGCGGGATCGCGATAGCCGACGGCGGCAAGCTCAGCCGACTCCGCATGCAGCGTGACGGCGATCTCGGGCAGCCGTTCGCGCGCGGCGGCGGCCTTCGGCTGCAGCCGGATCTGCACCTGGCCCGGGGCCGCCGCGACGTCGGCGCAGCCGACGACGACGAAGTCCGCGCGCAGGCGTTCGACGTCGCCGCCGACCACGGCAAACAGCCCCGCCGCGAGCTCCGGCCCGTCGAGCACGAACCGCTCGAGCTGCTTCTTCTGCGGCCGATGCACTTCGTAGGTGGTCGTCGTCAGCCGCACCACCGAGACGCGCGGCTCGCGCGCGAAGAACAGCACGGCGGCCGGTTCGCGCACGAACAGGAACTCGCCCTTGCTGACCAACGGCTCCTTGCGCAGCTTGGTCGTGCGGCGCTGCACGTAGTCGGCGACCAGCACCTTGACCTTCTTGGCGCGCGCACCGTGGGCCGCGAGCAGCGCCTCGGCGCGCACGACCTGCTCCTTCGGTGCCGGGACCGGCTCCTGGGCCGACGCCGAGAGCACGAACGCGAACGCGACGAGCGCGGGCTTCATGCCGACCGCTCCCGCACCGCCGGCTCGGCCGCAGTACTGAGTCGTGGCACCATGTCGAAGCGTTTCTGCAGCCGACCGAGCAGGAAGAAGACCTGCAGCCGCAGCCGGTCGAGCCAGCCGAGTTCGAAGCCGCCGGCGAGCACGGTGGTCACCGCCCGCGCCAGCCCGAGGAAGCGGCGCGGCGCGAAGAACATGTCGCGCGTGGCCGCATCGTAGAAGCCGGTCACGAACCTCCGCACGAACCAGTAGCGGGACTGCAGCGTGCGTTGGTAGCTGGCGAGCGCCCGCTGCGGATCGGGCCGCGCCTGCAGGTAGCCACGGTCGACGGCCGCGGCCGCTTCGACGCCGCTCTGCAGCGCCATCAGCACGCCCGTCGAGAAGATCGGGTCGAGGAACGAGCCCGCGTCGCCGGCGAGGAACCACCGGTCGCCGCAGTAGCTCGTGCTGCGGTAGCTGAAGCCGCTCTCGACGTGGAAGTCGGAGATGCGCTCGGCCCCCGCGAGCAAACGCGCCGCCAGCGGCGCCTCGGCGAGCGACTCGGCGAACAGCCGCGCGGGATCGCCCTTCTCGCGGCCCTGGTAGTCGGCGATGTCGAGCACCGCGCCAACACTCATCACGCCGTCCTTCAGCGGGATGAGCCAGAACCAGCCGAGCCGCGGCAGCGCGATGATCCGCGTGTCGCCGCCGCGTTTGCCGTCGTCCACCGCCACGCCGCGGAAGTGCGCGTAGATCGCCGCCTTGCGCAGTTCCTCGTCGACGACGCGCACGCCTTGCCGCCTGGCGACGACGCCCGCGCGCCCGCTGGCGTCGATCAGCGCCTTGGCGCGCACCGTTCGCTCCACCCCGTCGGCGCCGACGTGCGTGACCTCGACGCCGTCGTCGCCGATGCGGAAGTCACGCACCCGCGCGGTTTGCAGTTCGGCGCCCGCGCGCACGGCGTGCTGCAGCAACAGGTCGTCGAACTCCGCCCGATGCACCTGGTGCGTGAACGGCGGATTCACGCGCGTCGCCTCGAAGTCGAACAGCACACGATGGCCGCCGCACGGCGTCAGCAACTGCGCGCCACGCTTCTGCACGAACCCCGCGCGCTGCAACGTCTCGGCGACGCCGAGTTCGGCGAACACCCGGTGGCCGAGCGGCAGCAGCGATTCGCCGATGTG
>DDSQ01000145.1:0-16076 GCA_002343845.1 Planctomycetes bacterium UBA2386
AACCTCGGAGATAATTCAACGCTGAGCAATGAGGGAACGGCTAACCTGAAAGTTGGCGCAACCCTGATCGTAGAAGCCAACCAAACTCCTGGTTTGTACGAAGGTACATTCGATGTGACGGTAGCTTACAACTAGTCATAAGAGATACGTTTTCATAAAAAGAGATTGCATCTGAGGGTGCGATCTCTTTTTGTTTTGGGGTAGTCCGTCAGAATAAATGTTAGTGTCTTATAAATCACATTATCCTTCCAGTTTAAATTTTACCGGCAAGGTATACAGCACCTTAACAGGTCTTCCCCTTTGCCTGCCAGGTGACCAATTGTCAGGCAGATCATTCATATCCTGAATTATTTTAGCAGCGGCTTCACCACAGCCTGCACCGATATCTCTCACGATATTGACGGTTTCGATCCTGCCTTCACGATCCACTATAAACTGAATGACTACAGTGCCTTCCACACCGGTTTCCCGCGCCAGGACCGGATACTTTAAATGGCTGTATACATATTCCAACAATTTCATTTTGGCACATTCCTCTTTTTCTTTTATTGACATGGCAGCATTTTCACAACCGGGAAATCGCGGCATTTCCTCTGCTATACTGATAAATGGATCAGAGATCACCTTCCTGGGCGGCGGAGGAGGAGGAGGAGGAATGGCTTCATTGTCAAAATAATCAGGTATTTTATCATCAGCTTCAACATCCATTGACTCAAACACTGGTGAATCCTTCAATACCATATCTTTCTCCACCGGTTCAATGGTAGTTGGGGGCGGCGGTGGTATCAATTTTGGCATTTGGCTGGTGATGGGAATTTGTTCTATCACTTCATCCATGTCAAGTGTGCCATCAGGAATATAGACCGGTCTTTCATAAACCGTCCAGTTGAAAGCAAGTACAGTGGCAGAAAGCGACACCATCATACCGTATCTCAACAAAATCCCAGAATATCGGAAAGCATCAGCCCTGGGATATTTATTCCTCATTGACAATGATCCTATCCCTTTGCCAATGTTGTGTTGTCCGTTCGTTTCAAGTTCACGGGTAGCTCTTTTTAAAATCCATTTTAACAAAAGGATCACAAAAATAGTCATTCCAAGCAATCCCAAGAAACCTGAAAGAGTTTGAACTGTGTTGAATTGTGTGTTCATCGTTTAGCATTTTAGTGTGAAAAAATCAGCAAAATATCAGTTCAGGAGAACGCCTATCCATCTCATTATATTCCATTTCAATTTGTTATGATAAAATAAATCGGACAATGTGAACAATGGTATTTATTACCGATGTTTTGAACATGATACACGTCTCCCACCTGCCAACATGTAGCATGAATTTCAACTGTAAACGTCAAAAGCTGAAATCAGTTAGGGATTTTATTCCGGATAGTTTTACAACAAAGCATTTTACTGTAGTTTCTACGCAGGCAGGCTTCATGTAGCCAATCTGAAAAGCCAATTGATGATCAGGTGGTAATACCCGGGAACAATTTCCTTCGGATACAGGCATTTTTCATTGAATTGATCTTTATTTTGCCAGTTCAAAGTACTTGAAAATAATAAGAACAATTGGCACCTGACAATGGCAAAAGAAGCTTTGAACAGACCGATAAAGGCACCAATTCATGATTCGGTGTAATGATCCGTATTCACATGGTTTCCAAAGAAAAAGGCAACTCACTGAGCTGCCTTTTTTATTTATCCTTCCAATTGGAATTTGACCGGTAAGGTATAAAGAACCTTTACAGGTCTTCCCCTTTGTTTACCGGGAGTCCATCGTTCCGGCAGGTTATTCATATCATTTACGATTTTGGCGGCAGCTTCTCCGCATCCTGCACCGATATCTCTTACTATATTCACCTCGTCTACCTTACCTTCCTGGTCAACAACGAACTGTATGACCACAGTGCCTTCCACACCGTTTTCACGGGCGATAGCCGGATATCTGAGGTTTTTATATATATACTCAAGCATTTTGAGCTTTGCACATTCTTCTTTTTCCTTATTGGAACCTCCATCATTCTCACAGCCAGGAAACCTAGGCATTTGTTCAACCACCTTGAAGATCTCTTCCTTTTTTGGTGGTGGTGGTGGTGGCGGTGGTGGTGGTGACCTGTCCTTCTCGAACTGCGACCTCACCGACATCAACTTCGAGAACGACAGCTCGGGCGGCGGCGGCGGCGGTGGTGGTGGTGTGCTGATCGTGAAAGCGCTCGGCCCGATCGTCATTGCGGACGGTGGCCGAATCACCGCGGATGGCGGCAGTGGCGGCGCCGGCGAGGCGTCGAGTTCTTCCAGCCGCGGTGGTGGCGGCGGCGGCGGCGCTGGCGGCATGGTGATCCTGATGTCGGCGACGTCGATCGACATCAACGTGCGCGGCAGCAACAACAAGTTCCGCTACGCGGCGCCTGACAACGACTACGACTTCTCGATCTCGGCCGACGGCGGCGTGTGCGTCACGGGCACGCAGACGCCCGCGATCCTCAAGAAGTACCAGCCGACGAACGTCACGACGGGCGACATCGGCGCAGCCTTCGCGACCAACTACGACGCCGTCCCGCTCGGCGGTTTCGGCGGCATGGGGATCGTCCAACTCATGGCACCGCCCGGCGCCAACACCGACGGCACCAACACGCGCCTCGACGACAACATCAACATCTTGCGTTCGACGGCAGCGCAGACCGGAGCGGTCAAGCGTGACCTGATCGCGTGGCGAGGCTTTCCCAACCTGTTCGGACAAGGCGTCGACGATCAGGGCAACGTCATCACGATCGGTGACAACGAGGGCGACATCCGCCCGTCGCCGATCCTCTTGCCGACGCCGTTCGCGTCGAAGTCGCGGCTGCGGTCGAACTGGATCGACACCGGCGCCTCGGTCCGTCGTGGCCTCGCGGTCGACGACAACCTGCCGCGCGGGATCGTCGAGCAGGGTGGGGCGCAGCGTGGGCCGCGGTACGAGTTCGACGGCGTCAACGCGACCACCGGCTTCGTCAACTACCAACTCGTCGGTTCGTCGGCGACGGTCACGGCACCGCTGACGGTCGCGGCGACGAACATCTCGACGGTCAACGCCAACTCGACGCTGCTCGGCAAGCCGGCGTACCGAGTCGGGCTCGCAACCCCCGCGCTCGGCACGGTCGTCGACCGTTTCGCCGGCTACGAAGCGGAGATCCTGAATGGCGTCGACACGCTGCTCGGCTCGTTCCGGATCATGTCGCACACGGGCAGCGAACTGGTGCTCTCCACCGAGGCCGGAGCGTTCCCGGCAACGGCAGCGAAGGCGCGGGTGCGCGCGAAGTTCTTCGACGTCGTGACGAACGGCGTCGGCGGGCTCGGCAGCACCTATCTCGGTTCGACGGGGTCGCGCGTGCCGATCTCGAACGTGCGGATCGGTTTCGCCTTCCACCAGAACCCGCAGAACCCTGCCGCGCAGCGGTTCCCCGCCAATCCGAACGAGTACACGTTCAACCTCGCCGATCCCATGGTCCAGGAGACCGTGCGTGCGCTGGGGATGGCCTTCGTTCAGTGGGACATCGTGTTCGACATCGCCTACAAGGACCTGCCGGCGGACACGCCACCCGCGTTGTCACCGACGACACCGCGCACCGAGTTGCGGTTCCTGCGCCTGCCCTACCGCTTCTGACCCAACTTCTCCCGACCAGATACCGTCGCGCGCGGTGGAACTACTCCGCGGCGACATCCAGAGACTTCGGCCGGCTCGCAGCCGGCCATCGAATGAGGCAAGAGACATGAGACACTCGCGCACGTGGATTGCATCCCTGGCGACCGCCAGCATCCTGGCGGTCATGGCGGGATGTGATGGCAGCACGAAGGCATCCGGCTCGGGCGATCGGCCGACGTTGCTGAGTGTCGACGTCGGGCGCGTCGTCGACGTCTATGCCTACCGGCGTACTGGCGCGTCGACGGATCGCCGTCGCCGGGCGGACCGGACCATCGAACTCGTGCAGCGAAACGTGTTCATCAACGCCGGGGTCGAGGCGCAGTCGCTGTTCGATCCGGCAGGTTCCGAAGTCGCGTCGGCGAACTACGACTTCCTGCCCTTCGACAAGGCCGTCGGACACGAAGAACTCGTGATCCTGTGGGACGACACGGCGGGCAGCGGCGAGGCGCAACGCTTCCAGCAGGCCCTCGCGAGCGCGCAGTCTGGGTTCGGTGCGGTGCCGGCCTCCTACCGCGGCCAGAACACGTTGACGCGGCCGATCCCGATCGTCCCGCGCAACGCCGCGATCCGCCTGCTGTTCTCGGAGCCGCTCGACGTGGACGCGGACTTCTTCGCCGCCAATCCGGGCGCGATCCAGTTGCTCGAGTTCAAGGGCAACCCGGACGTCGTAGCGCCCGCCGATGCGTTCCGCGTGCTGCCGTACCGGGTCATCCCGAGCGGGAGCAGCATCATCCTCGACACGACCATCCTCGGCGGCGAAGCCGGCGCCAGCAGCCTGACGGCGGGCCTGCCGCTGTCGGCGGACAACGTCACCGCCAACATCCGCATCGCGATCCCGACGCGCGGCAGTGTGTTCCCGACCTTCTACGTGCAGGAGGACAAAGTCCCGCAGCTGAACGGCGTCGACAGTTCTGGCCGCGACTCGGTCATCCGTGACTTCCGTTCGGGCAATCTGGCCGACGGCCTCGCCGGACGCCTGCGCGAGCCCGAGGCCCCGATGATCGTCACGTCGTTCGCGATGGGCATCACGGCGGTCGACACCGTGAACAACATCCTGACGATCAACAAGCGCGGCTTGTTCATCCCGGTGCGGGGTCGCTATCCGTTCGTCGACGGCCCGTTGAGCGCCTCGGGGCTGCCACTCGGTCCGCTTGCCGCACCGATCGCTCGACAGCTGAAGGTCGGCGACATCATCCAGCAGACCATCAACGTCGAGGTTTCGCTCGGCGTCTTCGAGTCGGTGACCCTGCGCGCCGAAGTGTTGCAGAACCTCAGCACCGGCACCGTGGTGACCGACCCGGTGCTCGGTCTGGCCTTGAATCCACTTCCCGGCGACTCGGGCCAGGGTGAACTGACGCCGACCGTGCAGGTGCGTGTCGCGTCGGTGTTCGCGGGTGTCGCGTCGAACGGCGCGCGCCAGCGGTTCTCGTCCAATGGCACCTTGGATGGCCAGGACTGCCTGGTCCGCGCCCGCTACTACGAGGAAGTGCCCTTCGCCGGCGGCGCCGGGAACCTGTCCGATCGTCCGTGGCGCAACCTGTTCGCGCGCATCGAGCCGAAGCCCGCGGTTCCCGCGGTCGATGTGCAGCCCAATGCATCGGTCGCCATCGAGTTCACCAAGCCGATGGACCTCGACCAGGTCGATGCCACGAAGAACCTCCTGATCACGAATCGGCCGGTGGCGCTCGAGTCGTTCGCGGCGCAGATGACGGACCCGAAGCGGGCGACGACGCGCGTCGTGCCCACGCGCCTGACGGACCTGCTCGGTGACGGCACCGTGTTGCGTCTGCAGCCGCCGAGGGGGCTCTTCCATGCAGCCGGCATCGCCGAAAGCTACAGCGTGCACGTTCGCCTCGGTTCGGCGGGAGTTACCGACCTCGCCGGCAACGCGCTCGACCTCTTCGACAATCCGGCGTCCCCGCAGGACAGCTGGTCGGTGGACTTCTCCCTTGCTCCGGGAGCTACGCCGAACAACGTCGCGTGGCACACCTACCTGTTCGAGTCCGAGGACGAAGACGGCACGTTGCCGGGTTCCCCCGACCTGTTCGGTCAGTACCGCCTCGAGAACGGTCGTCTGACGGGGGCCAGCGGCGTGCGGTTCGGCCGCTCGGCCGACCAGCAGAACCTCTCCACGATCAGCCGCATCAACCGCGGTGAGTGCTGGGATCCACGCAACCCGACCCTGCAGGGCAACCCTCCCGTGCCGACGCCGGCGACGGGCAACAGCCTGGTGCTGCCGACAGCGCCGCTCGACCAGGCCGGACTGCCGCACCCGGGCCTGCTCTATTGGAATCCGCGCATGAGCGACTCGATCGGTCCGAATCCGCCGGCACCGCAGGTGTTCGAGTATTGGCAGACGGTGCCGCAGCCCGTTGGCCGCGTCATCGAGCCGCTCAAGCCGCAAGGGTCGCGCATGCAGATGCGCTACATCGAGGACGACTTCAGCCTCAGCTACCGACAGCCATCCGAGTTCGGCCTCGACGTCGAGCAGCTCTACTGGTCGACCTTCAACGACGAGACCGTGCTCTACGACGTCTTCGATCGGTTCACGATGTCGCTGAGCCACGCCCGCAAGCGTCCGGACGAGTTCTGGTTCATCGTCTATCCGCCGCCGCAGCCGGCGACGCCGCCGCAGTGCGTGATGGCCTGCGCCAGCCTGAACAGCGGCCTGTCGACGGTGTTCGCCGACAACGTGCTCGAAGGCACGACGCCCGTGCCGGTGTTCGCGGACGCCGTCTACACGATCAACCCGAACCTCGCGTTCCGCACCACGGAGAACGTCAAGTACGTGCCGTTCCCGCGCTTCGATCGCACCTACACCTGGCGCGACTCGCGCCTCGTGACCGTCGACGGCAGCGGCAACGTGATCGGGCTCGGTGGCGCCCTGCAACCCGGCGGCGTGCCGCCGAACAACGACGTCACGGCCAACATCGACTCGCCGTGGATCCAGAGCGTGCCGCTCGACACGACCGTCCAGCCTCCGGTGCCCGACCCCGAGTTCTTCGCCAGCGGAGCGTCGATCTACGTGAACGATCCGGCGGACTTCGGCGGCCTGAACCAGCGCGATCATGATCCGATCGCGCTGCCGCTGCTGGTCGACTTCAAGATGTTCGCGGACAACCCCGCCAACGGCCTCGCTTCCGGCGCCAACGGCTTCCAGGTCGCCACGCTCGGCCCGCCGACCTACGGGTTCCCGGGTGCGCCCGGCGGCTACTACGACAGCTTCCGCTTCCCTGGCTGCGGCGCAGCCGCACCGCCGTGGCCGGCCGTGCGTGTGCACCAATCCGGCGGCTTCGACCTCTTGTCGCCGCAAGTCGCCATCCTCGTCGACCCGGCGAACACCCAGTCTGCCACCGGCAGCAACGTGAAGGATGCCGGTCTCGGCGCCGCCCAGACCGGACTCTTCACCGCGCCTGCGCGCGACGGCATGCTGAACTGGGCGCGTGCCGACTTCGTGCGCAAGGTATCGACGGCCACCTTCGGCTTCTTCGACACTCTGCAGCCGCAGCGGGCGCAGTTGGTCGATGGCGCCGGCGCGGTCCTGCCGGCGGAGGTCGGGTTCCCGAACCTGCTCGCCGTGGACCCGGCGCTGCGCATCGACAACCTGGTCATCCAGATCGATCCGCCGCAGGTGCGGCAGCCGGCGGGCACCTCGATCGTGGTCGAGATGCGCGGGGCCGACACCTTCACCAACTCCGGGACGCTCTACAACCCGAGCTTCGCCGGCCAGAGCCCCAGCGACGCGTTCGACACGCGTGGCAACCTGCTCAATGCCAACTACGCCTGCGAGGCGTATCGGTACTCGACGCCGAACTTCAACAGCGTGCCGCGTATCGCCGCCACCGGCCTCACGCGCTACGTGACCGAGGATCAGATCAACCTGATCCGCAACCCGGCCAGCGGTCTGCTGCCGCGGTTCATGAACCTGCGCGTGGTGATGACCAACAACGTCGACGTGACGCCGGCGCTGTCGCCCTCGATGCGCAGCATGAGCATCATCTACAGCACGGCGCTTTCGCAGTAGCGTCGTGCCCACGTGGGAGCCCCCTCGTCGCCGCTGGTTCGGGGGCGAGGGTGCCGGAGGGCACCCAAGCCGGAGCTTCGCGCGGTCTGGATCGTCGGCGCGCCCGCAACCCGCAGGCGTGCTGCGATTCTGGTTGCGGTGGCGTAGCATCCGATGATCGTGCGATGAGACCGGCTCTTGGTCCGCTTGCGTCGGCCTTGGCGACCTTGGTCGTCCTCGCTGCCTGTTCGCGCAGCGGCGACCGCCCCGCGTTCCACGTCGCCCGCACGGCGCCGGATGTGGCGCCCGGCACAGCGCCGCTGCTGCTGAACGACTCGGTCACCGTCTACTTCTCCGCTGACGTGATGCCGGTGAGTGTGACTCCGGACTCGTTCGTCGTCATCGACGAGCGCGGGGACCGCGTGCCTGGTTCGCTGACCATGGGCACGAACTGGGTCGCGTTCCATCCGACGCCGCCCTTCGCGCCCGACCTCGCCGATGGGTCGTTCCGTCCAGGCGGGGTCTACCGACTGCTGATCGCCGGATCGCCGCGTCCCGATGCCGTCCGTGCTCGCGACGGGAGGCGCCTCGACCAACCCGCGACCTTCGAACTGCGCGTCGCCGGGCTCGAGGATCGGCCGTCCGGGCTGCCCGCGCCGCTGCGCCCGGTGGCCGCCGATGTGCCGTTCGTGATGCACGTGCCGGAGGCAGCCCTGCCGGTCCCCGCCGACGAGCCACGCCTGCAGGTTCACTTCTCGCTGCCACTGCTGCCGTCGTCGGTCACGAGCGAGGCCTTCGAAGTGACGCTGCTCGACGGCGCTGCCGTCGAGGAGATCGTGCCGCGGCGCGTGCGCGTCGTCACCTGGAGCCTCGACGCGCTGCCGGGCAGCTCGGTCGAGATCGATCTCGGGGCGATGCCGCGCCGGTTGCGTGGTGGCGCCAGCCGGCCGCTGCGCGCGGGGACCCTGGTCAACGTCGCGTTGCGCAGTGGCGCCACCTCGGTGCTCGACTACGCCGGACGAGCGCCGCTGCAGGCGTCCGCGCAGTGGAGTGTCGTGCCAGGCGGTTCGCTCGCGATCGCCGAGTGGCCTGCGGCCAAGGACACGCTCGCGGCTGACGACGAACTGTCGCCGACGTTCGAGTCGCGCGCTGGCGGCATCCGGCCGCGAGTTCGCGTCGAGGCCGGCGACGGCAGCCTCGGCGTGTTCCGGCCTCGCGTCGACACCGTCCTGCGCGCTGGCGAACCGTTCGACCGTGGCGACGGTCGAATCGTCGTCAGCAACGGCAGCGAGTTCCCGTTCCTCGCGATCGATGTTCCGACCGGCGTCACCGTGCGCGTTGACGCTGCGAACGGGCCGGTGCGGCTGCTGGCCTGCGGTTCCGTGCGCATCGCCGGTGTGCTGGTCGTGGACGGCCCGCCGCGCGCGCTGCAACACCGTCGCCTGCAGCAGCCGGTCGCCGACCTTGCTGCCAGCGTCTCCGTGGCCCTGATCGCTGCCGGAGGCATCGAGGTGACCGGAGCCATCACGAGCACCGCGCCGCCACAACCCGATGCCACGTGCCTGCTGCTGGCCTCGGCCGGGCCGCTGGACTTGCGGCACATGACCGGGGAATTGCCGTTCCACACCCTGCTCGCGTTCGAGTCCGGCGGCGAGGCGATCCGCGGCGCCCGGGGCCAGAGCGTGCCCTGCGTGGCGACCTTCACCTATGGCGTGGCGCCCGGAGCAGCGTTCGTGGTGCAGGGCACGACATCCTGGCGGCAACTGCCGTTCGATCGCGACGCCGGCGTGGTGGAGATCGTCGACGCCAGCGACGACCTCGACATCGCGTGGCAGGCCGCGCCCGCCGACCCGGTGCGACGTTCGGAGCCCGACACGACGCTCGGGCGCGTGGGTCGCCTGCAGCCGGTCCGGCACGGCGAGGCGATCTCGGCGGGGCCGGGAGCGTTCGTGCGGTTCTCGCTGACGGCCAGGGTGCGCAGTGGGCAGGAACCGGCCCGCGTGCGCGAACTTCGCATCCGCGAACGCTGATCCGCCCGGTCAGCCGCCCAGCAGCGCACGGTGGATTCCGGTTCGGCGGGACCGTATGCTCGCGCCCCGCATCGTGGATGTTCGTCGCCGTGGGTCAGCACGGTGAACGGCGGTCGTTGGGGCCGCATTCCGTCGGTGCGTGGTCAGTTCCATGCCGGCTTGGCCCGGCGGCGGTGGCGTTTCGATGGGCATCGTGTTCGAGGTGGGGGCAGCCCTGCTGGGAGCCTGCGTCGGCTCCTTCTCGAACGTCGCCATTTGGCGGCTTCAGCAGGAGCAGCCGTCGCAGCGCTCGCTCGGCGGCCGCTCGCGATGCCCACACTGCGGTGCGCCGATCGCGTGGCGGCACAACGTGCCGGTGCTCGGCTGGCTATGGCTGCGTGGCGTCGCAGCGTGCTGCCGCCGGCCGATCGCGTTGCGCTACCCGCTCGTCGAACTGCTCGGCGCGGGCCTGTTCGCGCTGCTCGCCGCGTCGATGACGAGCCCGGTGATCCCGACCGCCGATGGTGTCGTCGTCGACTGGGCAGGCGCAGCCGAGTTCGTGGTCCGGGCCGCGTTCCTGACGCTGCTGCTCGTGTTGTCGTTCATCGACCTGGACACGCAGTTGCTGCCCGACGTGCTGACGAAGCCGGGCATCGCTCTCGGCCTGCTGGCAGGATTCTGGCCCGGCGTTGCCGGCGCGATCAGCAGCGACGATGCGGTGCCGCTGGCGTTGCGCACGCTGCTGGCGAGCCTCGCCGGCATGCTCGTCGGCGGCGGCGTCACCTGGGCGATCCGCGCCGTGGGCAGTTGGGCGTTTCGTCGCGAGGCGATGGGTTTCGGCGACGTCAAGCTGATGGCGATGATCGGCGCATTCCTCGGGTGGCGCGGCGCGCTGCTCACGATGTTCCTCGGCTGCGTGTTCGGCGCCGTCATCGGTGGCGTGGGCGCGCTGCGGGGCCGCGCCAGCGTCATCCCGTTCGGTCCATTCCTGTCGCTGGGCGCCGTCGTCGCGGCGTTTGCTGGCGCGGTCATCCTCGAGTTCCTGTTCACGACCTGGCCCGAGTGGCAACGGCAGAGTGACGGTGCGCCGTGGATTCTGTTCGGCGCCGCGCTCGTCTCGCTCGGGCTGCTCTTCGTCCTCGTCCGCCGTGGTCGTCGCCACGGCTGACTCGTCCACGATCCGATCCAACCAACCACAACCAATCGCAGAGCTGTTTGATTCGCCAGGGAGGCACCATGTCGATCCGCAAGTCGTTCCTTCTCATCTCGCTCGTGGTCTCGTCGTTGGCGACGAGCTGCACCACGCGCTACCAGGACATGCTGCGCGAGCGTGACGAGCGCATTCGCGAACTCAGCGGCAACGTCGCGCAGCTGCGCGGCGAGAACGAAGAGCTGCAGCGGCGCGCCGCAGCGCCGCAGCCGCGCGAGGCCTCGGCCAAGCCGGAGTCGCCGAGCCTGATCGACGACGTCCAGAACGACGTCGGCAGCGATGCCAGCGTCAGCTACCGCCGCGGGCGCATCAGCATCGGCGTCGAGGATTCGGTGGCGTTCGACTCGGGCAGCACCGTCCTCAAGGACGGCGCGAACCGCGTGCTGCGCAACGTCGCGTCGGTGCTGAAGAGCCGGTTCGCTGGCAAGCGCTTCTACGTCGAGGGCCACACCGACTCCGACCCGATCAGCAAGACGAAGGACAAGTTCCGCGACAACCGCCACCTGTCGACCGAGCGGGCGGACGCAGTCGCTCGCTACCTGATCCAGCAGGGCGTTCCGGAATCGGCGGTCGTCGTCGTCGGCTACGGCCAGCACGATCCGCGCGACCCGAAGGCCAAGGCGCGCAACCGCCGCGTCGAGATCGTGGTCGGCGACGGGATGTGATCCTCGCGGGCGCAGGCCGCGGCGGCCTCGCCTTGCAGGATGGCGGGCCCTCGGTATGACACGAGGGTCCCTGCAGCTTCGGTCCTGTATCGGCCCGGGTTTGTCCGGGTGCCGCAGCTGCGGGGTCACGTTTCCGGCACCCGCTAGCGGGTGCCATGTCCCCTCGGAGTGACCCATGGCATCTGGATCGGATGGCATCCGCAACGTCGCCCTTTTCGGGCACGGACATTCGGGCAAGACCGCACTCGTCGACGCGGTCGCGTTCCACGCCAAACTGACCTCGCGCCTCGGCACGACCGCCGATGGCTCGAGCATCAGCAACACCGAGCCGGAGGAGAAGGAACGCAAGCAGACGCTGGCGGCGCACCTGTTCCGCGTGCCGCTCGGGTCGGTGCGGCTCAACCTGTTCGACACGCCCGGGCACCCCGACTTCGCTGCCGACGCGATCGCCGCGATCGATGTCGTCGAGACCGCGGTGTTGTGCGTCAACGCGAGCAACCCGCTGACCTTCCACGCGCGACAGCTGTGGGCCGCTGCCGGTGCTGCCGGGGTCGGTCGAGCGATCGTGGTCACGCACCTCGACCAGGAGAAGACGAGCTTCGAGAAGGTGTTGGCCGAACTGCGCAGCGCCTTCGGCCACGCGGTTGTGCCGGTGACCTACCCCAACGCCACCGGCGCCGCGTTCACCTCCGTGCACATGGTCACGCACGACGAAGGCCCCGATGCGACCAAGTACCACGACATGATCGAGGAGGACGAGGCCGAGGTCGACGACACGCTGATGGAGCACTACTTGTCGACCGGCCACCTCGAGCCTGGCGAATTCGAGGCGAACCTGCGGCGAGCCGTCGCCCGCGGCAAGCTGGTGCCGGTGTTCGCGGCCTGCCCGCAGCGCGGGCTCGGCATCGCCCAGTTCTGCGAGTTCGTGCAGGAGCACTTCCCGTCACCGGTCTGCTTCGGCGCTCGCGCGGCCGGGAAGACGGCGGACGGCGCGCCGACCGAAATCGTCGAACCGAGCGACGGCCCGTTCGCGGCCAAGGTCTGGAAGTCGCTGTCCGACCCGTATGTCGGCCGGCTGACGTTCCTGCGCTGCTTCCGCGGCAAGCTGCAGAAGGACCAGGTCGTCGTCGACGTTCGCACCGGCAAGACCGCGAAGGTGGCGCACCTGCTCGACGTGCATGGCAAGGAGACCAAGGAGATCCCGGCGGTGTCGGCCGGCGACCTGTTCGCCATCAGCAAGATCGACGACTTCGGCCATGGCGACACCGTCACCGTCGAGAGCGCTCCGTTGGTGTTCCCGCGGCCGAAGTACCCCGAGCCGACCTACGCGCGGCACGTCTGGCCGAAGGCTCGCGGCGACGAGCAGAAGATCGGCCACGCGATCGAGAAGCTCGCGGCGGAGGATCCGATGCTGCACTACCACCGCGACAAGGAGACCGGTGAGTTCCTGGTCACGGGCATGAGTCCGCTGCACCTCGAGATCACGTTCCAACGCCTGCATCGCCGGCATCAGGTCGACGTCGACCACGGGCCGCCGACGATCCCGTATCGCGAGACGATCACCGCGCGTGCGGAAGGCCACCACCGCCACAAGAAGCAGACGGGCGGGCGCGGCCAGTTCGCCGAGGTCTACCTGCGCGTCGCGAGCAAGGCGCACGGCGAGGGCTTCGAGTTCGTCGACGCCGTGGTGGGCGGTGCGATCCCGCGCCAGTTCATCCCGGAGGTCGAGAAGGGCGCGCGCAAGTTCATGGCGAAGGGGGCGCTCGCCGGGTTCCCGGTCGTCGACGTCCAAGTGGAGGTCCACGACGGCAAGTACCACGACGTCGACAGCGACCAGCTCAGTTTCCAGATCGCTGGGGAACGCGCCGTGCACGATGGCTACATGAAGGCGCGTCCGATCCTGCTCGAGCCGATCATGGACGTCGTGATCCAGGTGCCGGAACGGTTCACCGGCGACGTCGCCGGCAACCTGTCGAGCCACCGGGGCCGCATGTCCGGCATGGAGGTCGAGCACGGCGTGCAGACCATCAAGGCGCAGTGCCCGCTGGCGGTGATGCTCGACTACAGCACGCAACTGCGGTCGATGACGGCGGGGGAAGGCACTTTCACGATGAAGTTCGCGCACTACGAAGCCGTGCCGCCGAACCTGCAGGCCGAGATCGTGCTGAAGCGCAAGGCGATCGTCGATCAGCACCACAGCGGCCACTGACGCCGCGACACCGCGTGGGCCGACTGCCGCGTTCTGCGACAGTCGACGGCCGCGCGCCCGCCTCCGCCCGCCGCCTGCGCGGGCCCTCGCCGGCTCCGGCTCAATCCGGCAGCCGTCCCGGGCCGATACCGGGGGCGACCGGTCACGCCGACCGGTCGTGCACAGGAGCGCGTTGCCATGGTTTCGATGGAAGAGCTGCTGAACCTGATGGTTCAGCGCGGTGGTTCGGACCTTCACCTGTCCTCGGGATCGCCGCCCAAGATCCGCATCGACGGCAAGCTCGTCGACACCGACTACGAGCCGCTGATGCCGGAGGCGACGAAGAAGCTCGTCTACTCCGTGCTCGGCGCCGACCAGGTCGCCAAGTTCGAGAAGAACCTCGAGCTCGACTTCTCGTTCGGCGTCACCAACCTCGGCCGCTTCCGCACGAACGCGTTCCTGCAGCGCGGCACGGTCGCCGCGGTGCTCCGCGTGATCCCGTTCGAGGTCTACGACTTCCAGACCATCGGTCTGCCGGTCAAGGTCTGCGAGTGGATCTGCAACCTGCCGCGCGGCCTGGTGCTGTGCACGGGCGCCACGGGCTCGGGCAAGTCGACCACGCTCGCGTCGATGGTCAACTACATCAACGAGTCGCGGCAGAACCACCTCGTCACGATCGAGGACCCGATCGAGTTCCTGCACGCCAACAAGAACTGCCTCGTCAACCAGCGCGAGGTCGGCGCCGACACGCTGGGCTTCGAGAAGGCGTTGAAGTCGGTGCTGCGCCAGGACCCCGACGTCGTGCTGATCGGCGAAATGCGCGACCTCGAGACCATCGAGGCGGCGTTGACGCTCGCCGAGACCGGCCACCTGACGTTCGCGACGCTGCACACGTCCGACGTCCAGCAGACCGTCAACCGCATCGTCGACGTGTTCCCGGCGCACCAACAGCAGCAGATCCGCACCATGCTGTCGTTCACCCTGCAGGCCGTCGTCTGCCAGCAGCTGGTGCCGCGCGCGCAAGGCCGCGGCCGCGCGCTCGCCGCCGAGGTCATGATCGTGAACCCGGCGATCCGCGCGTTGATCCGCGACAACAAGGCGCACCAGATCATGTCGATCGTGCAGACCGGCGGCGCTGCCGGCATGCGCACGATGAACCAGTCGCTGTTCGAGCTCTACCGCGCCGGCACCATCAGCTACGAGGACGCCATCGGCAGCAGCAGCGACGAGGCCGACTTCCAGCGGTTGATGGAGCGCTCCGGTGCGGGGAGCAGCGGGTTGTCGTCGAAACGCCCGGTGCGCTGAGCCATGAGCCAATTCGCGAAGAAGCTGCGCGGCATCCTCGAGAAGTCGGGCAAGCTCGACGGCCCGACCGGGGAGACGTTGCTCGCCGAGGCGCTGGCGCAGAAGCGGCCGTTCACCGAGGTCCTGGTCAAGAAGGGCGTCGCGACCGAGCAGGAACTGGTGGCCTTGATCGCCAAGGCGGCCAACGTCGCACCGATCGACCTCGCGAAACTGAGCGTGAACAAGGAAGTGCTCGAGTCGGTGCCCGAAGCCGTGGCCCGCGAGTACGGCATCTTCCCGGTCGACAAGATCGGTTCGATCATCACCGTCGCCGTCGCCAACCCGTTCGACGTGCTGAAGCTCGACGACATCCGCACGGTCACCGGCTGCCAACTGCGCGTCGTCGTCAGCACGGCCGAGGAGATCGAGAAGACCCGCGGCAAGGGCTACCAGAAGGAGACCGAGTCGGTCGACGGCATCCTCGGCTCGTTCGACGGCGCCGACGTCGAACTGAAGGAGGCCGAGATCGATGAGGAGGGCACCGACCTCTCCGCGCTCAGCGACGAGGGTTCGCCCATCGTCAAGCTGGTCAACAAGATGATCCTCGACGCCTGCAACACCGGCGCGTCGGACATCCACATCGAGCCGTTCGAGAAGAAGGTGCTCGTGCGCTACCGCAAGGACGGCGCGATGAGCGAGGCGATGACGCTGCCCAAGCGCATGCAGAACAACATCACCTCGCGCATCAAGATCATGTCCAAGCTGGACATCGCCGAGAAGCGCAAGCCGCAGGACGGCAAGTTCCAGATGAAGATCGGCAACAAGGCGATCGACTTCCGCGTGTCGATCCTGCCGGTCGTCTGGGGCGAGAAGACCGTCTTCCGCATCCTCGACTCGAGCAACCTCGCGCTCGACATCAAGTCGCTCGGCTTCGAGCAGAAGTGCATGGAGGACTACCTGTGGGCCTGCGCGCAGCCCTACGGGATGATCCTGGTCACCGGTCCCACCGGCTCCGGCAAGACGGTGTCGCTCTACACC
>DDSQ01000145.1:16112-46793 GCA_002343845.1 Planctomycetes bacterium UBA2386
GATCCGGTCGAGTACCAGCTCGAGGGCATCAACCAGGTGCCGGTGAACGTCAAGGCCGGTCTGACCTTCAGCGGTGCCCTGCGGTCGATCTTGCGCCAGGACCCGGACGTGGTGCTGCTCGGCGAGATCCGCGACCAGGAGACGCTCGAGATCGCGGTCAAGGCCGCGCTGACCGGCCACCAGGTGCTGAGCACGCTGCACACCAACGACGCGCCGTCGACGATCACGCGCATGGTCGACATGGGCATGGACCCGTTCATGGTCGCCAGTTCGACCCTGCTGATCTGCGCGCAGCGGCTCGCCCGCAAGCTCTGCAGCAACTGCAGGAAGCGCGTCGAGATGTCCAAGGACGCGTTGCTGCGACTGGGCTTCAACGAACAGGACCTGCAGCAGCCGATGGAGATCTACGAGCCGGTGGGCTGCCCACGTTGCAACGCGGGCTACAAGGGTCGCTTCGCGCTGCTCGAGACGATGCGCATGTCCGAGCAGGTCAAACGCATGGTCGTCGAGCGTGCGCACATCGCCGACATCAAGAAGCAGGCGCTCAGCGAGGGCATGTTGACGCTGCGCCGCTGCGGCCTGCTCAACGCGTCGCGCGGCAAGACCAGTCTGCAAGAAATCGAGGCGTCGACGATGGCCGACTGAGGCCAGCGGCGAACCTGCATCCAGGGAACCAGGGGTAGGGGATCATGACGACGAAGTTCAAGTTCGAAGCGAAGGACGCTGCCGGCAAGGTGGTGAAGGGCTCGGTGACCGCGGCCTCGCAGTCCGACGCCGTGGCCGACTTGCGCCGCCGCAACCTGCAGCCGATCGACGTCGCCGCGGCCGGCGGTCTGGCGTCGTGGTTCGGCAAGGCGAAGGGCGACAAGCGGAAGCAA
The DNA here is from genome assembly GCA_002343845.1 of Planctomycetes bacterium UBA2386. The sequence continues at coordinate 16,991 of DDSQ01000145.1, forward strand.
GCCAAGCGCGCGTCGTGCAAGAAGGGCGAGCTCGAGGTCTTCACGCGGCAGCTGGCGACGATGCTCGGCGCGGGCATCCCGATGCTCGAAGCGCTCGAGATCCTCGCCGATCAGGCCGAGAGCCCGGGCTTCGCGTTCTGCCTCGACAAGGTCGTCAACGACATCCGCTCCGGGTCCGACCTGTCGAAGGCGATGGAGCCGCACAAGCGCGTCTTCTCGCACATCTACGTCAGCATGATCCGCGCCGGCGAAGTCTCCGGCCAGATCGACATCATCCTCACGCGCCTCGCCGAGTACCTCGAGGCCGCGGCGCATCTGCGCAGCGAGATCAAGTCGGCGATGACCTACCCGGTCATCTCGCTGGTCCTGGTCATCGGCATCGCCTCGTTCCTGATGATCGGCATCGTGCCGTCGTTCAAGCCGGTGTTCGAGTCGCTCGAGGTCGAGCTGCCGGGTCTGACGGTCGTGATCATGGACATCGCGTTCTTCATGCGCGACTACTGGTATCTGATCTTCGGCGGCATGTTCGCGGCGTTCGTCGCCATCAAGGCCGCGTGCAAGACGCCGCGTGGGGCGTTGGCTCGCGACCACGTGATGCTGCGCCTGCCGGTGTTCGGCGTGCTGTTCAAGAAGGTCGCGCTGTCGCGCTTCGCGCGCACGTTCTCGACTCTGGTCAAGAGCGGCGTGCCGATCCTCGGCGCGATGGAGATCGTGTCCGACACCTCGGGCAACCTCGTGATCTCGCGCATCGTCGACGACGCGCGCGACAGCGTGCGCAACGGCGAGAGCCTGTCGGATCCGTTCATGAAGTCGAACGTGTTCCCGCCGATGGTCGTCAAGATGATGTCGATCGGCGAACGGTCGGGCGCGCTCGACGCGTTGCTCGAGAAGATCGCCGAGTTCTACGACCAGCAGGTCGAGGCCGAGGTGAAGGGGCTCACGTCGATGATCGAGCCGATCATGATCGCGATCATGGGCGTGATCGTCGGCGGCATCGTGCTCGCGGTGTTCCTGCCGATCTTCAAGCTGCAGGAGAAGCTCTCGGGCGGCTGATCCGGGGAACCAGACGATGAACCACACCCTCTCGCGAACCCTGCTCTACGGCGGGGCGGCGGCGTTGCTCGGGACGCTCGGCCTGTTCTGGAAACTCGGCTCGACGGATGCCGACGTCGTGACGTTGCTGAGCAGCGCCGACGTGCAGCTGCGGCTCGCGCACGGCATTCCGGAGCGCGACAAGCAAGGCGCGGTGCTCGACTCGCGCGAGCGCATGATCACGGCCGCCGAGCAGCACCTGGCGACTGCCGAACGCCTGCAGCCCGGCATGGCCGTGACCGCCGAGTTCACCGGCTTCGCGCACATGCTGCGCGGCCGCTTCGAGGAGGCCGCGGCCTGCTACGAGCGCGCAGCCGCCTGTGCCGACTGCGGCGCCGAACAACGCGACGTGCTGTCGTTCAACCAGGCCCGGATGCTGGCGAAGGCCGGCCGCTTCGAGCAGGCCCTGGCCGTCTTCGGGCGGCACGCCGCGGCGCTCGATGCCCGCTACGGGCATCAGCGCGTGATCGAAGAAGCGGCGATCCTGCAGCAGCTCGGCCGTGCCGCCGACGCCGTGCAGCGTGTGCTGCCGGTGCTCGCGGACGCACAGGCGGATCCCATGGCATCGGTGCAGGCCGCCGTGCAGTGTCTCGAATCAGGACGTCCCGACCTCGCCGAACCGGCCCTGGAACGCGCCGCGGCGCAGGTTCCGATCGCGGACTACCACCGGGCGCGGCTCAAGTTGTCGCGGGGGGACGTCGATACCAGTCTCGTTCTTCTGGAGCGTGCTGCGAAGGCACAGCCGGCCGAGGTTAGGCGACAGCTCGACAACGACGCTGGCGCCTGGTCGGCGGTGGCCACGCACGCGCGATTCCGGGAGATCACCGAGCCGGGCATGGCCGCACCAGCGCGCTGAGTCCGGTCCGGGTGCAGAAGGGGGCGGCGGTCACGTCGATCGTCGTCGGAGAGTTGTCACGGAGAACCAAAATGAAGCGGGAACAGGGCTTTACACTCATCGAACTGATGATCGTCGTCGCGATCATCGCCATCATCGCGTCCATCGCGATTCCAAACCTCCTCAGCGCGCGGCTGAACGCCAACGAATCGGCGGCCATCGCCACGCTGAAGAACATCAGCTCGGCGCAGTCGCAGTGCCAGGCGTCGTCGGTCATCGACGTCAACAACAACGGCGCCGGCGAGTACGGCTACTTCGGCGAGCTGTCGGGCGCGCAGACGGTGCGCGGCGGCACGCAGCGCATCAGCCCGCCGGTCCTGTCGACGGCGTTCGGCAACGTCGCGGCCGCGCGCGTCGCTCGCTCGGGCTACACGTTCCAGATGTTCCTCCCGGACGACGCCGCCGCGGGCATCGCCGAGGACGCGACCGGTGGCGACACGGGCAACGACAACGGCGTCGATGCCGGCCAGGCCGAGACGCTGTGGTGCTGCTACGCGTGGCCGCAGGTGTACGGCAACAGCGGCAAGCGCACGTTCTTCGTCAACCAGAGCGGTGACGTCCTGGCGACGAACGCGGCGGCGGTGCAGTACAGCAACGCGACCGGCGGCACGGTCCCGGACTACGACGCGGCCTTCATCGGCACCGGCACGATCGCGATGAGCGCGGCCGTCGCCGCGAACACCGTCGGCGTCGACGGCAACACCTGGGTCGTCGTCAACTGACCGATCCGGCATCGCCCGCGCGGCCAGGCCGCGCCGGTGGTGCCCGCAAGCCCGCGACCGGCAGCGATGCCGGGCGCGGGCTTGCTGCTTTTTCGGGCGGCGGCTCCGGTCGGCGGTAGCGAGCTGCCGATACCACCGGGCATGCCGGCAAAGCTGTCCCCCCCGGGCAAGGCGCACCCCGAGACTCTGGCGCAGCTGATGGCGGTCGGCGAGCTGCCGACGGCGCGCCCCGAACTGCTGGTGGCGCCGCTCGCTGGCGACCCCGGCGCGCTCACGGGCGCGCCTGCGGACCGCCGTCGTGTGCAACGCCTTTCGGTCGTGATCCCGGCGCGCAACGAGGAGCTGAACCTGACGGCCCTGCTCTCCGAAGTGCGCGCCGTGCTGCACGGGGCCGCGCTGCCGTTCCACGAGGTGCTCGTCGTCGACGACGGCTCGAGCGACGACACGCCCGCGATCGCGGCGAAGAACGGCGCCCGCGTCGTGCGCCACGCCGAGAGCCTCGGCAACGGTGCAGCCGTGAAGCGCGGCATCCGTGAGGCGAAGGGCGACTGGATCCTGCTGCTCGACGGCGACGGCCAGCACCCGCCGCACGAACTGCCGGCGATGCTGGCCCTCGCCGAACGTTACGACATGGTGGTCGGCTCGCGCGGCGGCAGCGGCGGCAGCCTGCACCGCAACTTCGCGAACCGCGTCTACAACCGCCTCGCCAGCTACGTCTCCGGCCGGCGCATCCCCGACCTCACCAGCGGCTTCCGCCTCGTGCGCGCCGACGTGGTCAAGGACCTCGTGTGGCTGCTGCCGAACACGTTCAGCTACCCGACGACGATCACGATGTCGATGCTGCGCGGCGGCTGGTCGGTCGGCTTCCATCCGTTCCGCGTGCGGCCGCGCCAGGGCAAGAGCCACGTGCGCTTGCTCGCCGACGGCAGCCGGTTCTTCCTGATCATCCTGCGCATCGCGACGATGTTCGCGCCGCTGCGCGTGTTCCTGCCGGCGTCGCTCGCGACCGCCGCGGTCGGCGTGCTGTGGTACCTGCACACCTGGCTCAGCGACGGCCGGCTGACGAACATGGCCGTGCTGCTGCTGACGCAGGCGGGCCTGCTGTTCGCGCTGGGCCTGATCGCCGAGCAGATCGCGGCGCTGCGCTTCCAGAACCTCTCGCGCGACCACGGCAAGTCGTGAACGGCGACGTGCTGTTCTGCGGCGCCTGGGACGAGGGGCCCGGCTATCCGCGCGCGACGTCGCTGCGTCAGGGTCTCTTGGCCGCGGGCATCGACGTGCGCGAATGCCGCCAGCCGGGCCTCGGCCGGCGCAAGCAGCGGCTGCTGCAGGCGCCATGGCGCTGGCCGACGTTCTGGTGGCAGCAGCGCCGCCGCCTGGCCAGTCTGATCGGCGATCTGCGGGCTGCCTGTGCGGATCGCCGACCACGCTGCGTCGTCGTGCCGTATCCGGGCCACTCGGTCGTCGCGGCGGTGAAGGCGGCCTGCGACGTGCCGGTCGTGCTCGACCTGTTCCTGTCGGCCTACGACACCGTCGTCGAGGACCGTCGGCTCGTGCATCCGGGTTCTCTCGGCGCGCTTTGGCTGCAGCACCTCGATCGCGCCGCGTGCGCGGCTGCCGACCTCGTGCTGCTCGACACCCCGGCGAACGCGGCCTACGTCGCCGACCTGACCGGGCTGCCGCCCGAACGCTTCGCGTGGCTGCCCGTGCACGACCCGGATCCAGGCACGCCGGCGCCGCTGCCCGCCATGGCGAGCGGGCCGCTGCAGGTCCTGTTCTTCGGCACCGGCGTGCCGCTGCACGGGCTCGCCGTGCTGCTCGACGCCGTCGCCGAAGTGCGCGACGTGCACCTGACGCTCGCCGGCGGCGAGCGCGCGCTGCGCGACCGGGCGCGTGCGCATCTCGGAGATCGCCTGACGTTGGAACCGGAGTTCGTCGATTCGTCGCGGCTCCGCGACCTGCTCGCGCAGTGCCATCTGGTCGCCGGCGTGTTCGGCCACGGCGGCAAGGCGCAGCGCGTGGTGCCGTTCAAGGTCGTGCACGCGCTCGCCGCCGGCCGCCCGGTGGTCACCGCGGACACGCCGGCGATCGACCAGTGGCTCGCCGGCAGCGGCGCGTGCTTTGGCTCGCCCGCCGGCGATGCGCGCGCGCTCGCCGCGCTGTTGGACCGGCTGGCCCGGGACCGCGCTGCCGTGGTCCGCGCCGCCGCCTGCGCGCGTCCGGCCTACGACCGCCACTTCGGCACCGAACGGCTCGCGACGCGATGGCTCGACCTGCTCGTGCGCCTCGCGCCGACGGAGGTCGCGGCATGACCACCGACCGTGCGTTCGTCGCTCGCGCCGTCTGGCGCGCGGCGCTGCTGGTGTTCGTGCTGGCGTGGCTCGCGTACGGCGCCGCCCTCGCTGGCGACTACGTCTTCGACGACCTGCACTCGGTCTACGCCAATCCGGCGATCCACGACCTGGGCAACGTCGGGCGCTTCTGGACCGATCCGTCGGCGTTCAGCAGCGGGCTTGGCCGCATGTACCGGCCGGCGCTGCTGACGTCGTTCGCCGTCAACTGGGCGATCAGCCCGGCGGCGTGGTCGCTGAAGGCCGGCAACGTGCTGCTGCACGCGGGCACCGCCGTCCTGCTGTTCGCGTGGGCGTGGCGCCTGTCGCGTCGGCTGCGCGCGAGTGCCGTCGTCGCGGCGCTGTTCGCCGTGCATCCGCTCGCGTCCGAAGCGGTGAACCTGGTGTCGGCGCGCAGCGAAGTGCTCGCGGCGTTCGGCATGCTGTTGGCCCTGCACGCGCACCTGTCGTGGGAACGGTCCGGTGGCCGCCTGCTCCCGGTCGTGGGCATGCTCGTGGGCGCGGTACTCGCGTGCGGCAGCAAGGAGACCGGCGTCGTCCTGCCCGTGGTCGCGGCGGCCCAGACGTTCTGGCTGCGGCGCGCGGGGATGGCCTGGTCGCGATGGCGCCACGCGGCGCTGGGACTGGTGCCGATCGTCGTCGCCGTCGTCGTCTACCTCGTCGCGCGCAAGCTGCTGCTCGGCGAAGCGACCGTGCAGCTGCTCGGCCGCACCGGCGACGACCCGACCAGCGGGCACGGGCGTTCGCTGACGGTCCAACTCGCGACGATGGGAACGCTGCTGCCGGGCTGCGTGCTGCAGGCGCTGTGGCCGTGGCGGCTCGCGCTCGACCCCGTGGTCGAGTTCCGCACCTCCTTCGCCGCGCCCGCGGTGCTCGCAGGATGGGGGACGATGCTGGCGCTGACGGTTGCGGCCTGCTGGCCCGGAACGGGCGCGGGCATGCGGCGCATCGGTGTGGTGCTCGCCTGGGCGGTGGCGATGCCGTGGATCGTGGTGCCTCTCAACATGCCGTTGGCCGAGCACCGGCTCTACGGACCGATGGTGGGCCTCGTGTTGGTCGCCGTCGCCGCGGTGCCTGCACTGCGGGCGATGCGGACCACGTTCGCCCGCGGTACCGTGGTCCGGTTCGCCGTGCCGGTGGTGTTGCTCGGTGCGATCGTGCACTCGGCAATGCGGTCGTGGACCTACCGCGACGAACGCGAACTCTGGCGCGTCGAGATCGCGCACAACCCGGGCTCGTTCCGGTCGTGGTGGGGGCTCGGCACGTCGACGCTGCGCGCCGGCGATGCCGCGGGCGCGGTCGAGCCGCTGGCCCGCGCGCACGCGCTCTACCCCGCGCACTTCGACACGCTGCGCAACTACGTCGAAGCGCTGGTCGCGGTGCCGGACGCCGCTGCCGATCCGGAGCGGGCGCTGGCGATGGCGCAGCAGCTCGGCGAAGTGTCGCCGCAGGATCCTTGGGCGCGCACGCTGCACGCGCGGGCGCACCTGCTCGCCGGCCGCTGTGGCCGCGGCGACCAGCACTTCACCGCCGCCGAAGACCTGGCGCTGTCGTGCCTGCAGATCGCGACGCCGAAGGCCTACGTCTTCCGCCTCGCGGCCGACGCGCGTCGAGGTCTTGGCGACCTGCCGGGCGCGCTCGCGCACTACGACGCCAGCATCGCGCGAGGGTTGGCGCCGCTCGAGCTGCGGCTCGAACGCGCCGCCGTGCTCGAGCAGCTCGGCCGCCGCCGGGAAGCGCGTGCCGAACTGCTGACCGCGCAGCGCGAGGCGCCGATGGACCCGCGCGTGCTGCGGGCGCTCAGGCCGGCGGCGCCGCCGAAGTGACGCCGCGGCGATCGAACAGGCGGCAGGCGTTCTCGAACGTCGTGGCCGCCGCGTCCGCGAGCGAACAGCCACGCACGGCGGCGAGGGCGCCGAGGGTCTCGACGACGAACGCCGGTTCGTTGCGTTGGCCGCGGCGGCGCTGCGGCGGCAGGAACGGCGCGTCGGTCTCGACCAGCAGGGCTTCGGCCGGCGCGAAGGCCGCCGCGGCGCGCAGGGCCTCGTTCTTCGGATAGGTCAGCGGCCCGGCGAACGACAGCGAGAGGCCGAGGTCGAGTGCCGCACGCGCTTCGTCGATGCCGCCGGAGAAGCAGTGCATGACGCCGCGCACCCTGGGCTCGCTGCGCAGCACCGCGAACAGCGGCGCGAAGGCGTCGCGGCAGTGGAAGATCACCGGCAGGTCGAGTTCGCGCGCGAGCTGCAGGTGCGCGCGCAGCGAACGTTCCTGGACCGCCAGCGGGGTGCGGTCGCGGAACAGGTCGAGCCCCGTCTCGCCGAGCGCGCTGCAGCCGGGCTGCCGCGCCAGCGCCGCGATCGCCGGCCACTCGGCGTCGAACCGCGTGCTGTCGTTGGGGTGCAGGCCGCTGCTCCAGCGCACGCCGGGCAGCGTGGCGAGTTCGCTCGCCGCGCGGCTGCTCGGCGCGTCGACGCCGACGACGAGCATCGCGGTGACGCCAGCCGCCACGGCGCGCGCATGCTCGTCGGCGGGCGGCACCTTGCCGTCGAGGCCGAGGTGGCAGTGCGTGTCGAAGACTCTCACAAGGCAGAATAGTCGGGGCGAAGCACTGTATCGTCGCGCTCCCCGTTCCCTCCGCCCGAGTACGAAGGACCGTTCATGAGTGCATCTGCCATCACCGCCGCGGTTGCCGCCTCCGTCGCCACCGCGCTCGTCGTCACCTGGCTGGCTCGCCCCGAGTCGCCGACCGCGCCGCAGAACAGTTCGGCGATGGAGTCCGCCCAACGCCGCCTGGCCGACGAAGTCGCCGAGTTGCGCGCGCGCGTCGATGCCGTCGTGAACGCGCCACGTCCCGCGGCCTCCGACCCGGCGCCCGCCGAGCGCACCGCGGCCTCGCTCGACTCCGAGCAGATCGCCGTGGCCGTCGAGGCCTACCTGCGGCAGCGTTCGGGGGGTGCGACGGCGCCGACCGGTGTTGCTCCGAAGGGCACGCCGTTCGATCTCGACGCCGACTTCGGGCTGCTCGCCAAGAGCTACTTCGAGGATCCGACCGGTTGGAAGAAGGCGTTCGACGCCGGGGTCATGGACGAGGTGATCAAGAAGTTCGAGGCGTTGGCGAAGGCGGCGCCGAACGACACCAAGGTGCAGATGGACCTTGCCAGCGCCTACCTCTCGTACTTGCAGCTCGACCAGAGCAAGTGGCCGCTGTCGATCAAGGCCGACAAGGTGTTCGACGACATCCTCGCGCTGGACGACCGGCACTGGGAAGCGCGGTTCACCAAGGCGATGAGCTACACGTTCTGGCCGCCGGTGATGGGCAAGCAGAAGGACGCGATCACGCACTTCGAACGGCTCGTGCAGCAACAGGACGCGATGCCGGCCGAGTCGCACCAAGCCGAGACCTACGTCTACCTGGGCAACCTGTACGAGATGCGTGGCGACTCGGCGAAGGCGCGTGAGACCTGGAGCAAGGGCGCGCGGCGCCACCCGGACAACCAGGATTTGGCGAAGAAGCTGAAGTAGGCGCGTCGCTCAGCGCGCCTTCGCCCGCGCGCTCTTCTTCGGCGCCTTCGCGGGGGCCAGCTTGACTGCGGGCTTGCTCGCGCTCGCCTTGGCGACGGGGCGCTTGCCGGTCGGCGCGCTCAGGGCCGGCACGGCGGCCTTCTTGGCCCGGACCTTCGGCAGCGCCACCGAACGACCGTGGCGCACCGCGAAGGCGACGACGGCGTCGCGATGCAGTTCGGCAGCGCCGGCCATGACGTCGTCGATCGCCTTCTGCAACGAGTCGTCGGCGACGGCGAGCAACGGTTCGACGAGTTCGGCGTAGCGCGGGAACGCTTCGCCGTCGTTCGCGAGCGCGCGCGCCGCGGCCCGCACGCCGGCGAGGCGCAGGGTCGCGTCGGCGGTGAACCGCTTGAGGTCGCGCCAGAGCTTCTTGTTGCGCTGCACGATCGAGCCGATCACGTCGCCGGCGAGGCGGCGACGCAGATCCTCGCTGCCGCTGTCGCGCAGGAAGGACTCCAGCAGCGGCAGGTCGGCGGGTTCGAGCAGCGCGGCGCGCGCGGCGAGCAGCCGCACGCCGACGGCGCGCAGTTCGTGGATCTTGCTGTTCCACAACGTGCGCACGAAGGCGGTCATCTGCGCCCGACCCATCTGCGGCCACGCGGCGCCGAGTGCCTCGGCGGCGGCGTCGATCTCGGCCGGGGGCGCGCCGAGGAACGTCTCACCGTCGGTGGGCGGCAGGGCCGCGCCGGGGACGGCCTTGCCAGCCAGTCGCTGCCGCAGCAGCGACTGCTCGCGCGCGAAGTTCATGCTCATACCGAGGGCTTCCTGGTCAGGTGTTCGATCATGTCGAGCTTGGTGACGATGCCGACGACGACGCGCTGGTCGTCGACGACCAGGGCCACCTCGCCGCGTTCGAAGATGCGCGGCAGTTCGCTCGCGGGGGCGTGCGGTGCGATCGTCGACACCTTGCGCACCATGACTTCGGCGATCGAGGTCTTCGCGGTCGCGTCGCCTTCGACCAACACGCGCAGCGCGTCGGACTCGGTCAGGATGCCGGCGAGCTTGCCGCGATCGGTGACCGGCACCTGCGAGAAGCCACGCTCCTTGAACAGCGTCACCGCCTTGCTCAGCGGGTCGGCGACATCGACGGTGACGACCTCGCGACGGCCCATCGCGCGCAGCAGTTCGGCGATCGTGCCGATCGCCCAGTCCTCCTCGAGGAAGCCGTTCTCGCGCAGCCAGCGGTCGTCGACGAACTTGGTCAGGTAGTTGCGGATGCCGTCGGCGAGGATGCAGACGATGCGCGCGCCGGCCGGGAAGTCCTTCGCGACCTGCATCGCCGCCCACACGGCGGCGCCACAGGAACCGCCGACCAGCAGTCCTTCCTGGCGGATCAGCTGGCGCGCGACGCGGAAGCTGTCCTTGTCGTTCGTCTTCACCCAGCGGTCGACCAGCTTCACGTCGAGCACGTCGGGGATGAAGTCGTAGCCGATGCCCTCGACCTTGTAGCTCTTGATCGGGCCTGGGCCCGCGAGGATCGATCCCTCGGGGTCGACGCCGATGATCTTGCAGCCGGGGATGCGCTTCTTGACCGTGCGCGCGACGCCCGTCAGCGTGCCGCCGGTGCCGGCCGTCATCACCACGGCGTCGCAGCGGTTGTCGAGCTGGTCGCACAGTTCGGCCCCGGTGCCCTCTTCGTGGGCGAGCGGGTTCGACGGGTTGCCGTACTGGTCGAGGATGTGCGCGTTCGGGATCACCTCGCGCAGCCGCCGGGCGACGCCGATGTGGCTCTCGGGCGCGTCCCATGCCGCTTCGGTGGGCGTGCGGATGATCTCGGCACCGAGCGCCTCGAGCACCACCTGCTTCTCGCGCGACATCTTCTCCGGCATCGTGATGATGACGCGGTAGCCGCGCACCGCGGCGGCGAGGGCGAGGCCGATGCCGGTGTTGCCCGACGTCGGCTCGATCAGGGTGTCGCCGGGCTTGATGCGCCCTTGCTTCTCGGCGTCGAGCAGCATGCGCACGCCGATGCGGTCCTTCACCGAACCGCCCGGGTTCAGGAACTCGCACTTGCCGAGCAGCTCCTGCCGGAACTGGCGGCCGATGCGCGCGAGGCGGACGATCGGCGTGTTGCCGACGACGGACAGGATCGAATCGTGGATGCGCGGCATGCGGTGGGAGGGATCTAAGCAGGCCGCCGCGGCGAAGGGAAATGCGCGCTGCGGCCTTGTGGGGGCGCGTCGTTGTGCGCATCGTTCGTCGCCCCGTGAACGAGCCCGAGACCGCCGGCACCCCGCCGTTGCCCCCCCAAGCACCGCCCGCGAACGACGCACCGCCGCCTGCGGCCGGTGCGGAGGTCGTGGCGACGACGCAAGCTGCCGATGGGGGAGGCGGTGACGCGCCCGCCGGCACCGACGGCGAAGGGCGGCGCCGGCGCCGAAGGCGACGGCGGCGCGGCGGCAGTGGTGCGCCCGGCGATGCGTCGACCGCATCGGCCGACGGCGGTGCGTCGCCGCCGACCGAACCGCGCGCGGAGCGCGGCCCGCATCCGGGCCACCATGGGCACCATGGCCAGCACGGCCGCCACCAACGGCACCACCACGGGCACCGCGGCGACTCGCAGCACGCGGCGCTGACGGCGGTGCAGGCGCTGGCCGAGATGGCGCACACGCTGCTGCGCGTCGAAGGCGTCGATCCGCTGGCGATGCCGCGGTACCTCGAACTCAACCTGCGCATCCCGCTGGACGGCGGCAACGACGTGCGCCACGCCGCGGGCACCGCGGTCGAGCAGATCGGCAAGCGCGTGCGCGAAGTGCGTGAGCACGAGAAGGCGCTGCGACCCGGCGCCGTCTACAGCTACTTCGCCGGCAGCTCGCACGCCGAAGGGTGCCGGCCGACCGAGCCGCGCCAGGTGTTCGACGGCTGGTCGTCGACCGGCAAGCCGCAGTTCGCCGACTTCGTGACGATGGCGATCGATCGCAAGGACCCGCAGATCGAACGCTTGCTCGCGGGCGACGAAGTCGTGCTGACGCGCGTCACCCTCGGCCGCGTGCTGCGCACGCAGCAACTCGCCGAGTTCGGCAGCAACTCGCCGGTGTTCCGGATCCTCGGCCAGGTCGACGCCGGGTTGTTCCGCGTGCTGAGCAGTGCCGGCCGCTGCGCGTTCAGCTTCCAGTTGCTGCGCGGCACCACGCTCGAAGGGCGCGTGCGGTTGCGGCTGCACGCAGTCGGCGCCGTCGATCCGATGGACCTCGCCGACCCGGCGATCCTGCAGATCATGAGCCGCTTCCAGCGGCACCTCGACGTCGAGGCGCTGCGCCTGCAAGGGCAGCTGCAGAACGGCGAGGTCGACGAGGAGGCGTTCGTGCTGCCGATGCTGCAGGAGTTCGCCGAACGACTGCGCAATCGTACGCGCAACACCGGTCGCCGCACGCAGCACGGTCTCGAACGCAGCGAGGAGGGGCAGCGGCCGACGCCGCGCGCCTACCCGGACGCTGGCGAGGCCACCGACGACGCGATCCTGTGGGATCTCGACCAGAACACGATCGTGGTGCTCGGCGGCAAGGGTCGCGTGCACGTCTTCACCCCGCAGGGCAAGCACGTGACGTCGGTGACCATGCCCGGCCAGGCGATCGATCGCCGGCGGCAACAAGGCCGCTGGCGCCTCGCCGAGCCCGAGGAACGCGGCGAGTTCCGCATCCACGTGAAGCGCCTGGTCGCCGCGGGCGAACAGCCCGCCCCGGAACCGGACGCTGGCGCGCCGCCGTCGGCCTGAGGTCGCCGTGTCGCGCCCGCGCATCGGCATCGTCACCATCAGCGACCGCGCCAGCCAGGGCGTCTACGCCGACGCCTCGGGGCCCGCGATCGAAGCGGCGCTGCGCGACTACCTCGCGACGCCGTGCGACTTCGACAAGCGTCTGGTCGCCGACGAACCCGACCGCATCGCCATCGCACTGCGCGAGCTCGCGGCCGGCGGCTGTTGCCTGATCTGCACGACCGGCGGCACCGGTCCCGCACCGCGCGACGTCACGCCCGAAGTGATCCGCGACGTGTGCACGAAGGAGTTGCCGGGTTTCGGCGAGCAGATGCGGGCAGCATCGCTGCGCGCTGGCGTGCCGACGGCGATCCTGTCGCGGCAGACGGCGGCGATCCTCGGCACCGCCCTGGTCGTGACGCTGCCGGGCAAGCCCGCGTCGATCCGGGTCTGCCTCGACGCCGTGTTCCCGGCGATTCCGTACTGCATCGACCTGATCGGCGGACCGCGTCTCGAAGGCAACCCGGCGGTCGTGCAGGTGTTCCGCCCCGAGGCGAAGGCCGCAGACGGCGGCAAGGAGCGACGACGATGACGCAGACGATGACCAAGGAGCAGTTCGTCGAACTGCTGCGCCCGCTGGCGCAGGCACTGCAGGGGTTCGACGTCGATGCGCGCGACGCGGCGGCTGCGTGCGAACGCGCCCTGCCGTTCCGCAGCGCCGCGGTCGAGGCCGTGAAAGCGGCGGCGATCGCCAACCTGGGCTCGGACTGGCTGCTGCCCAAGGCGAGCGGCGGCATCCGATTCGGCCGCGTCGCCAAGGACCTGCTCGGGTTCTCGGTCGACGCCGTGCTGATGGACGTGCCCGGGCCCAAGCACCGCCACGGCAACGGCGAGATCGACCTGTGCATCACGACCAAGGGGGCGCCGCAGTTCGACGGGCACCCCGCCGGTTGGGTCGTCTACGGCAAGGGCTCGGTGCACGTGCCGACCGTGCGCGGCGGCGAGATGGTGATCCTCTACTTCCTGCCGGGCGGCGCGATCGAGTTCCTGCCGGCCTGAGGCGACCGCTGCCTCAGCCGATCTTGTTCAGCAGGAACTGGATGTGCTTCTGCACGACGTCGGACGACGCCTTGGTCAGGGCCTGCTCGAGGAACGGCCGCGCGCTGCGCCCCTGGATGTCCGCCAGCGCCGTGAGGCAGTGGTTGAGGAACACCGGGTTCTCCTGCTGCAACGGCGGCGACGTGTAGAGCTTCTCGATCACCGGCACCGCCGCGGCCGACTTCTTCTCGCCGAGCGCCTTCACGCACTCCTGGATCGTCACCACGTCGTGTTCGACGCGGCCAAGGACCATCAGCAGCGTCGACTCCATCTCGGGGTCGGCGGTTCGCACGTAGGCCGTCACGAAGTTGAAGAAGCCGGTGTTGGCGATCGCGGCGCGGTCGGGCACGGCGGCGTCGGGAAACGCCTGCGCGTGGCCGGCGTTGAACCCGCGATGCGACTCGGTGAGCAGCACTTGCCGCAGCAGCGTTCGTGCCATCGGCAGGTCGGTCTCGCTCAGGTGCTGCGCCGCGAACCAGCGCAGACGCGGCGACGGCAGCTTGCGGCCGAGCAGGATCTCCTTGAGCTGTTGGGTGCCGGCCGCCTTGTCGACCACGGTGCTCGCGCGCAGCAGTTGCTTGATCTCGTCGAAGTCCTTCTCGGGCAGCAGCTGCGACAGCCGCGACTGGATCGGCTTCCACGCGTCCTGGCCGATCGTCGAAAACGCCATCATCACCGCGTCGAGTTCCTTCTGCGCGTTGCGGAAGTCCGGCTCGGTCGTGCGCGAGTTGGCGACCAGCGGCGCGTAGGTGCGCAGCTTCTCGAGCAACGCCTGCGGTCCCTTGCTGCCTGCACTCTGCTCGAGCCGCATGCGCGTCACTTCGCCGAGCACCTGCTGCAACGTCTCGGTGCTCTTCGCCTGTTGATGGCCCAGGGACTCGAGTTGCAGCCCTTGGCGCCAGAGCACGACGCCGGCCGCGACGACCGCGGCGGCGAGCACGAGGGTGGTCGCTGCCAGCAGCGGCGAGCGTGGAGCGGGCGGGGCAGCGGTCATGGTCGCAGGCTATTGACGGCTGGCCCCGGCGTCACGGCATGTTCGATCCCGAACGAAGTGCTGTGCCGTTGCGCACCGTGCGGGGTGCTTGCGCCTTCGAACACGCGCGCGGCGGCACGATCGGGGCGCCGGAAGCCTGCGGCGGCACCGGCGATGCGCCGTGATGTCCCGGTGGGGGCAGTCGCGCCCGCTGCGGGCATGGAAGTTGTCGTTGGTCGCGGTCAACTCGCCCGCATCGCCAGGCCCGATGTCCCCCGGTGCCTGCGCTTGCACCGGTGCCCTCCCTATGGTCTCTTTGCCCGCCCAAGCCGCTGTTGCCATCGACCGGTCCCCGACCTCCCCTCTCGGCGCCGGCGCGATCTGCCCTCCTGGTCCCCGTTCCATGGCCGACATGTCCGCACGCCGTCCTTCGCTTGCACTACTCCTTGCCTTGGGCGGTCTTGCAGGGTGCTCGGGCGGTGGGCCCGGCAGTGCGACGGTCTCGTTCTCCTGCAACAGCCAGAACCCCAAGGTCCTCTGCCTTGCGAGCTGCAATCTCGGCTGCACCGCGAACGGGTGCTCGCAGACCGACATCGCCCAGAACCAGATCGTCATCCTCCAGTTCAGCGAGGACGTCGATCCGAACACCGTCTCGTCGTCCTCGATCCGCTTCCGCACCGCGAGCGGCGAGCAGCCGGTCGGCGAGTTCTTCGTCAACGGCAAGCAGGTCGAGTTCGTGCCGACGTTGTCGATCTCGGGCGGCCAGACGTTCTTCGGCTTCTCGGCGGGCGAGACCTACACGCTGACGATTCCCGGCGGCGACAGCCAGACGGCCGTCGTGCGCAGCACGTCCGGCAAGGCGTTCGAGAAGACCCTGCTCTGCACGCTGACGGCGTCGCTCGGCATCGTCGACCTCAATGGCGTAGCCCCGTCCGCGACGCTGATCGTGCCGAACGCGAGCCAGTTGACCTCCGCGCCGCGTGACACCGACATCGTCCTCGAGTTCAACGAGATGATCGATGCGACGCCGTTCCTCAGCGGCACGCAGAGCCCGGTCCAGTTCTCGTTGCGCCGAACCCGCATCGGCCTGTCCGGCGCGCGGGAATGCGATCCCAACTCGAACCTGCAGACGCTTGCCGGCACGCAGCAACTCGACTTCGACGCGGGGCGCGGAGTGTCGATCCTGTCGTTCCGTCCTGCCCAGATCCTGCCCGGCAACATCTGCGTCGAGGTCGCCGTCACCGACGGTGTGCAGGACCTGTCGGGCCGGCCCGCGCAGCCGCAGGCGTTCTCGTTCCTGACCGAGGTCGTGCCGCTCGCCGATTTCGCGATCACCGAGACGTTCGCCGACGAGACCTTCCTCGACACCGATTCGTCCGGGGCGCAGTGGGTCGGCGGCACGGCGACGTTCTTCCGGATCGGCGGCGACGGCCGGCATGGCCCGTTCAGCACGTCGCTCTGCGTCGACACCAACACCTTCGTCGAAGGCAAGCGCGTCTTCACGCTCAACACCGACAGCACCACGATCCCGGCATCCAACACGCAGTCGGGTGCCGCGATCCAGGTCACCGACGGGCGCTTCCAGTTCAGCTCGATGGTGGTGCCGAGCGCGGCGCGGCTGCGCTTCATCGGCACCAAGCCCCCGATCGTCTCGGTGAGCGGCGTGATCGACGTCCTCGGCCACATCGATGTCGGCGGGCTTGCCAACGCGACCCTGCCCACGGTCGCACTCGTGGCCGGCCAGCCCGGAGCGGCTGGTGGTGCGTTCGGCGGTGCCGGCGGCAAGGGCGGCGACAAGATCTCGGCGGTGCAGGCGACGACGACCGGCGCCACGGCGGCGAACCAGGGCGTCAACGGCCAGGACGCGAACCTGCTGGCCGGCCACGGCTACTTCGGCTCGCGCGTCGGCACCGGCGGTCGTGGTTCGACGGTGTTCCCGGCCAGCGGGCTGAACTCCGCGCTCTACTACGGCACGACCACGGCGTCGCTCTATTTCACGCCGTCGGCGGCCGCCGGCGGCTCGGGCGGCGGCTTCCTGGTGCCAGGAGACGTCGGGAGGGTCATCAGCAACAACCACCCGGAAGTCGGCTTCCCGACGCTGTCGACCGGGGCGGGCGCGACCACGATCACGGTCGCTGGCGCAGCCTGGATCGTCGATGAGTTCGTCGGGCGGTCGGTGACGGTCACGGCGGGCGTCGGCGTCGGGCAGACGCGGACCGTCGCCTCGAACACCGCGGACACGATCACCGTGACGGTCGCCTGGCTGGTCCCGCCGACGCTGAGCACCTTCTCGGTGTTGTCGCGCCTGGGGATCATGGGGCCGCCGACAACCGGCGGCACTGCGCTGCAGTTGCTGCCTTTCCCCGCCGGCGGCGGCTTGACGCGTGCTTCCGAGCACTTCCTGGCCGGAGGTTCGGGCGGCGGTGGTTCGGCGTCGCATGCCTGCTGCTCGCTCGGGCTCCCCTCGATTCAGGACCGGTGGGTCGCCGGCATGGGCGGCGGTGGTGGGGGCGGCGCGATGGCGCTGCGCGCCGGGCGTTCGCTGCGCGTGGCACCGGCGGCCAAGCTGGTGGCGACCGGCGGCGGCGCGCCGAATTCGATCGGGACTGTGACGGTGGCGCAGGCGGCGCCGGCCGGCGGCGGCTCGGGCGGTTCGATCGTGCTCCAGTCGGGGAACACCACGGACATCACCGGCACCCTGATCGACGTGCGCGGCGGGACCGGTAGCAGTTTCAACCGTAGCGCCAGCGGCAACCCCGGCGGCACGGCGGCGCCGGCGGGTGTGATCGTGGTGATCGCCGGCGGCAACGGCGCGCCCGGGAACGTGCGCCTCGAGGCGCCGGTGTTGCCGGCCCTCACCCAGCTCGTCTCGATGCAGCCGGCGGCGACGTCGGACAACGTCGGGGTGCTGAGCGAGCGCGACGACCTCGTCGCCTGCCGCTCGAAGTTCTACTCGACGCAGTTGTCCTTCGGTCCCGAGTTCGCTCGCTACGAGATCCGCGGCACGATCGACGGCACGCCGTTCTTGCTCAGCGACGACCCCGCGGTGTCGACCGTCATCGCCGGCGTCGGCGCGCCGGTGCGCGCCCTGTTCCAGGCCGCGCAGATCGACGTCGCCAGCAGCAACGTGCTGAGTACTGGTCCTTGGCGCGAGGGCGTGCGCACCGCTGGCCCCGTGACGGGCATCGCCTCGGACGGACTCAACGGCTTCCGGTTCATCCTCACGGCCGACTTCACGCTCGGCAACACGATCACGCTCGACGAGGTCGTGGTCGTCTATCGCAACTGATCCCCTTCTCCCTCGCACTGCCATGCGCAACGTGTTCTCGGCCTTCCCGATCGCTCCGCTGCTCCTGGGCGCTGCCGTGCTCGCGTTCGCGGCGTGCTCGGGTGGCGGCTCTTCCGGCACTTCGACGCTGCGCATCAAGTGCATCGGCGGGGAGTCGTTCTGTCTGATCAGTTGCGATCTCGGCTGCTCGCAGACGGGCTGTTCGATCACCGAGATCGCCGAGAACCAGACCCTCAGCTTCAAGTTCTCGGACCGCGTCGATCCGAACTCGGTGAACGGCGCCAGCGTGTCGATCCGCACCGCGACCGGCGTCGCTCCGGATGGCGACCTGCTCGTCGTCGACAACGTCGTCAGCTTCGAGCCTCGGGTCAGCGCGGCAGGAGGCATCAGCACGTTCGGGTTCCTGCGCAACGAGACCTACATCATCAGCCTCGCGGGCGGCGACACGGCGGCGCAAGGCGTGCGCAGTCTCGCCGGCGACGGCCTCAAGCAGGCGTTCACCTGCACCGTCCGGGCGACGCTCGGCATCCGGGACTCCGACCAGCAGGCGCCGACGGTCGAGCTCGTCGCGCCGACGACGCTCGTCAACGTGCCGCTGGATCCCACGATTGTGCTGCGCTTCAGCGAACTGATCGACACCACGCCGCTGTTGTCGCCGCTGTCGTCGGGCTCGCCGATCCGCGCCGTGCTGCGGCCGACGTTGCCGAGCGGCGAATGCGATCGTGACGCCGCCGGCATTGCGCTCGAGGGCCTGCCGACGCTCGCCGTGCAGTTCGTCGGTGGCAAGCCGG
This sequence comes from Planctomycetes bacterium UBA2386, assembly GCA_002343845.1. Next base: position 35,460 of record DDSQ01000145.1, read on the forward strand.
TGACCGAAGTGTCATGGCGCCCGCCCGTGCAGCTGCCCGGCCTGTCGTGCCTGACGATCTTCGTCTCCGCCGACGTTCGCGATCTGTCGGGCCAGCCGTGCGTGCCGGCCGAGTTCGAGTTGCTGACGACGGCCGGTGTGTCGACGCCGATCACCATCGTCGAGACGTTCAACACGCCCGCCAACCAGGAAGAACTGGTGTCCGGTGGCTTGTGGAACAACGGTGCCCGGCCGGGCAAGGTCGGCAGCGACGGCCGTCACGGCTCGTTCTCGCCCAGCCTCGGCGTCCCACAGGGGAGTGGCGTGTTCCTGTGGAGCACGCAGAGCCAGCAGATCCCGGCGACGAACACGCCGAGCGGGCAGGCCTTCACGGTCATCGACGGCCGGTTCTTCTTCACCGACTTCATCCTCGCCGACGGAATCACCCTCAAGTTCGCCGGTCCGGTCGCGCCGCAGATCTTCGTGCGTGGCAAGTGCGAGATCCGCGGGACCATCGACGTCAGCGCGATCGACATGCCGCACTCGGTGCCCACGTCGGGAACGCTCGCTGGGCAGCGCGTCTCGACGTTCAATGCCCGTGGCGTCCCCGTCTCTGTGATCGTGCCGGGCCAGGCCGGCGGTGTCGGTGGGCCCGGTGGCCGCGCCGGTGGCAACGGTGGCCAGGACTGCGCTGGTACCGGCCCCACGGGACTGCTGAACAACGGTCAGAACGGCCAGGACGTGTTCATCGCCGGCACCCACGCCTACGCGGGGTCGGAGGCGGGTACCGGTGGGCGCGGTTCGGAGATGAACCCGCTCTCCGGTCTCACCGCCAACGCCGGCGCGCCGTTCATCACCGGCACCAGCGCCTCGATCACCTACCGTGACGAGTTCTCGCGCGGCGGCTCGGGCGGCGGGTTCATGCTTGCCGGTGGCTTGCCGGGCACGCCTCTGATTCCACCGGGACCGCCCGCGTTGCAGCCGACGCCTGGACCGCTGCCGGCAGCCAGCGTGGCGTTCCCGTTGCTGCCATTCCCGGTGGCGCCCCCGGTGGGCTACTCATCGCTGCTCCACTACACGGTCGGCGGCTCGGGCGGCGGCGGTGGCGGCTGCCACACGTTCGCCGTCCTCTCCCTGGTCACGACCGACGTGTTCATGGCGGGTCACGGCGGCAGTGGCGGTGGTGGCGCTGTCGCGGTGCGCGTCGGCGGCGACCTCACGGTGTTCAGCACCGGGAAGATCCTTGCCCGCGGCGGCCGCGGTGTCGTGATCAACGGCGACAATCCGGCGAACACGATCGCCGACCTCGATTTCGGCGTGTCGTCCCCGGGCGGCGGCGGTTCCGGTGGCTCGGTGCTGCTGCAGTCGAGTCGCACGCTCACGATGGGTGGGCTGATCGACACCTCGGGTGGCGAGGGCAGCCGCACGCTCGGCGTGACGATCTCGACGGCGCCGACGCAACTCAACGTGCAGCAGCAGGCGGGTGCCGGCTCGAGCGGGTTCTACCGTCTGGAATCGCCCAACCCGGTCGTCTGGGGCGGGCTTCCGGCCACGGTGCCGGCTTACAACGCCGCCGACAACTCCGGCCTGTTGACCGATCGCGATGCGTTGTCCGGCGACCTCTCGAAGTGGCGTAGCACGGGTCAGGTGTTCCCGCCGACCTGGTTGCGCTACGAACTCGACGTCGACCTCGACGGCAATGGCTCGATCGACATCACCTACACCGACCGTGGCAATCCGGGCGACGTGAAGGCGAACGATCCGAACGGCCCGGTGATCATCATGTTCCAGGGCGCGACCATGAACCAGGCCGGCACGGCGCCGATCCCGGGCACGATCAAGGGCTGGCGCGAGGGCATCGGCACCGGTGCCGGACCAGGCATCCAGCAGGATGCGGTCACGGGCTTCCGGTTCTCGCTGCTCTACAACGTCGCGGGTTTCCCCGATCAGGTGATCCGCCAACTGCGCGTCTTCGCGCAGACGTGAGCCGGGTGCCGGCGGGCGGCGGTGCCTTCGCCGCTCGCTTCGTCGTGGTCGACGCGGCAACGACGCTCGCTCCCGGCGAGATCGTCTGGAACCGGTCGGGGCGCATCGTGGCCCTGCGGCGTCCGCGCGGTGCGATTGCCGACGTTGGCGTGGTCCCGGGCCTCGTGAACGCGCACGCCCACCTGCAGCTGGCGCCGCTGCGCGTCGCCGAGCGCCGGTTCGTGCCGTGGTTGTCGGCCGTCATGGCCGGCCAGGCGTCGGCAACGACCGCCGAACGCCGCGCTGCCGTCGCTGAGGCAGGAGCGACGCTGGCCGCGGACGGCACGGCGGCCGTCGGCGAGATCGACGCGACCGGCGAAAGCGCCGCGGTCCTCGCGCGTGGACCGCTGCGGGGGCGGTGCTACCGCGAACTGACCGGCTTCCACCTCGACGGGAGCGGCGCGCGGCGGCTGCTGCGCGAACGCGTCGAGGCGCACGCCGCGTTGCCGCGCGGCTGGTCGCCGCACGCGCCGTACTCGGTTTCCGCCGCGCTGTTCTCGGCGGCGTCGCGGAGCCGTCGTTGGCTCGCGATCCACTGCGCCGAAGTCCCCGAAGAACAGCAGTTCCTCGCCACCGGACAGGGGCCGTTCGCCGACCTGCTGCGCCGGCTCGGGCGTCTGCCGACGGGGTTTCGCGCGCCCGGTGTTGGCGCCGTGCGTTGGCTCGAGCGCCTCGGTGCGCTGCACGCGCGCACGCTGCTCGTGCACTGCCAGGAACTGCAGCGAGGCGACCGAGCGCGCATCGCGGGTGCCGGGGCGTCGATCGTCGTCTGCCCGGGCACGATCGACTGGTTTCGACGCACACCGCCGCCTGTCGCCTCGTGGCTGCGGGCGGGCATCCCGGTCGCGCTCGGCACCGATTCGCGCGCCAGCAACGTCGCCCTGTCGATGCGGCGCGAACTGGCGCGGGCGCGGGCGCTGTGGCCCGACCTGCGCGACGCGGAGCTGTTGGCGATGGCCACGCAGAACGGCGGGCGCGCCCTCGGTCTGCCGGCCTGCGGCCAGCTGCGGATGCGCGGCCCCGCCGACTTCGTCGCGATCCCGGCGCGCGGCACGTTCGCGGCGACGCTGGAGCCGTTCGTGGCAGGGGCAACGGAGCCGGTGGCCGTCTTCCTCGGTGGTCGCCGGGTCCCTGGCGCTCCGAGTCGTTGAGGCGCTGCGGCGCGGGCCGTACAGTCGACCGCAGCCTTGAGCCCGTTCCTGGACTTCCTGCGCACGACGAAGCGCTTCCTGCTGACCGGGCACGAGAACCCCGACGGCGATTGCCTCGGCGCCCAAGCGGCCTTGTGGCACCTCCTGCGCACGCTGGGCAAGGCGGTCCACATCGTCAACCCGGACCCGATCGGCCGCTCGTTCGACTTCCTGCAGCAGCACACGCCGTTCGGCCACGCCCGAACCGACGAACCGTTGCCCGGCTTCGACGCGGTGGTGCTGCTCGACTGCAACCAGCTCTCGCGAACTGGTGCACTCGCCGCGCGGCTGCGGCAGACGGCCCCGACGATCGCGGTGATCGACCACCACGTCGGCGGCGATGCCGGCGACGGCGCGGTCTGCTACGTCGACGCGACGGCCGCCGCGACCGGGGCGCTGGTGGCACGGCTCTACCGGGAGATGGGCGTGCCGCTGGGGCGGGCCGCCGCCGAGGGCGTGTTCCTGTCGCTGGTCGCCGACACCGGCTGGTTCCGTTACAGCAACACCGATCGCGAAGTGTTCGCCCTGGCCAGCGAACTCGTCGCCGCGGGCGTGGAGGGCAGTCGCATCTACGACGCGCTCTACCGCCGCAACCACCCCGACTGCGTGGCCGTGCTCGCCGAGGCGTTGTCCCGTCACCGCTTCCGCCTGCAGGGCAAGCTGGCGATGGCCAGTCTCGACAAGGTGCTGATGGACCGCGCGGCCCGCGCCGACTTCGACACCGACGCCGTGCTCGATCCGCTGCGCTCGGTCACGGGCGTCGAGGTGGTGGCGCTGCTCAAGGAGCGCTTCGACGGCGCGGTGAAGTGCTCGCTGCGGGCGCGCGGCGACATCGACGTGCAGGCGATCGTGACGCGTTTCGGCGGCGGCGGCCACAAGAAGGCCGCCGGGGCGACGCTGCGCATGCCGCTTGCCGAGGCCGAAGTGGCGATCGAGGCGGCCGTGCAGCAGGCGCTGGCCGCGGCGGGGCGAGCGTGACCTCCTTCGCGTTGATCTCCGACCTGCACGCCAACCTCGAAGCGCTCGAGGCGGTGCTGGCGAAGATCGACGCGCTCGGCGTCGAAGAGGTCATGTGCCTCGGCGACGTCGTCGGTTACGGCGCGGACCCGCTGCCGGTGGCCTTGGCGGTGATGCGGCGCTGCAAGTGGACGATCCAGGGCAACCACGACTGGGGGCTGTTCCACGAACTCGACGACTTCAACCCGCTCGCTCGCGACGCGCTGTTCTTCACGCGCCAACAGCTCAAGCCGTCGTGGATGCGACCGCGGCGGCGCGCCGCGTGGGAGTTCCTGCGCACGCTGCCGGATCGCATGCAGGACCACGGCTACCTGTTCTTCCACGGCTCGCCGCGCGATCCGGTGATGGAGTACGTGCTGAAGAGCGACGGCTTCCTCGAGCCGGACAAGATGCAGCAGCTGTTCGCGCGCATCGACCGGCCGTGCTTCGTCGGCCACACGCACTGGCCCGGTGTGCACCGGCCCGACTTCCGCTTCACCCAGGCGACCGACGACCAGCGGGTGTTCCCGCTCGACGGCCCGTGCATCGTCAACGTCGGCAGCGTCGGTCAGCCGCGCGACGGCGATGCGCGCGCCGCGTTCGCGGTGGTCGACGACGGCAAGGTCGAGATCCATCGCGTTGCCTACGACTTCCGCCGCACGCAGGCGAAGATCCTCGCCGCCGGGCTGCACCCCGCCCTCGCCGAACGTCTCGCGCGCGGCAAATGACCGCAGCCCTGCTGGTCCTGTGCACGGCCCCGGCGCAGACCGACGTCGCCGGCCGGCTTGCTGCTGCACCGCTGGCTCGCGCGCTCGTCGAGGAGGGGATCTGCGCCTGCGTGAACGTGCTGCCGGGCGTGACGTCGGTGTTCCGCTGGCAGGGCCGCGTCGACGTCGCCGACGAGTCTCTGCTCGTGCTGAAGACGACGACCACGATGCGCGAGCGCCTGCGCTCGCGCATCGTGCAGCTGCACCCCTACGAGGTGCCCGAGATCGTCGAGGTGGCCGTCGACGGCGGCTTGCCTGCCTACCTGCAGTGGTTGTGTGGTGCCGTGGGTGCCAGGTGAGCGGGGCATGGTGACCCCGCCCGTTCTGACCGAACGCGACGTGCACTGGCGCCGCATCCTGGTGGCGTTGGCGATCGCGGCGGTCTGCGCCTGGCTCGGTGGTCGGCTGCCGTTCGCGGACGGCACCGACCCGGGCCCGGCGCAGCGGCTGCTGTTCGTCACCGCCCTGACCACGTCGTGCTGGTTGCTGGGGGCGATGCCGATCGCCGCCGCGGCGATGCTGCCGCTGGCCCTGCTGCCGCTGCTCGGCGTGCAGTCGACCGCCGAACTCGCGCGCGGCTACGGCGATCCGATCCTGTGGCTGTTCGGCGGTGGCTTCGTGTTGGCGCAGGCCGTCGAACGCTGCGGCCTGCATCGCCGGTTCGCGCTCGGCGTGGTGCGCGCGCTCGGCGCCAACCCGCGCCGCCTCGTGACCGGGTTCTTCCTCGCCGCCGTCGGCGTGTCGATGTGGATCAACAACACCGCCGTGGCGCTGCTGCTGCTGCCGATCGGCGCCGTGCTGGTGCAACGCATGCGGGCGCTCGACGAACTGCCGGCCCGCGCCATGTCGAACTTCGGCGCCTGCGTGATGTGCGCGATCGCGTTCGGCGCGTCGATCGGCGGCATGGCCACGCCGATCGGCACTGCGCCCAACGCGATCTTCTTCGCCAACTACGAGCCGATGGTCGCAGCCGGCGCGCGGCCGGTGTCGTTCCTGACCTGGATGCTGGCGATCACGCCGTTCGCGGTGTTGTTGGCACTGCTCTCGAGCCAGGTGCTGGTGCGGTTCGCCCTGCCGGTGCCGGGGATTCGCCTGCGCGGCGGCGAGCAACTGCTGCAGGAGGCGCGCGCGCTGTCGAAGTGGAGCCCGGCCGAACGACGCACCGCCGCGGTGTTCGGGCTCGCGGTGGTGGCGTGGATCACTCGCGGCGACGTGCAGCTCGGCGGCGGCGAAGTGCTGCACGGCTGGGCGCACTGGCTGGTGCCCACGGGCCAGCGCGACCGCTACATCGCCGACGGTTCGGTCGCGGTGTTCGCCGCGATCCTGGCGTTCCTGGTCCCGGCCGGCACGCCGGATCGCAAGGCGCTCGTCGACTGGGAGACTGCGCGCAAGCTGCCGTTCGACCTGCTGCTGCTGCTCGGCGGCGGCATCGCGATGGCCGACGCGTTCGGGCCGACCGGCCTGTCGGCGGCCTTTGGCGCGGCGCTCGAGCCGATGATCGATGCGATGCACCCGGCGCTGTTCCTGTTGGTGATGGTCGTGCTGGTGACGCTGCTGTCGGAGGTCGCGAGCAACACCGCCGTGGCGACGCTACTGCTGCCGATCCTCGCCGCGGGGGCGAAGACGGCCGGTCTCGACCCGCTGGTGCTGATGCTGCCCGCGGTGCTCGCGGCGTCGTGCGGCTTCATGCTGCCGGTGGCCNNCGGCAGATCACGTTCGGGCAGATGGCGCGCGGGGGGTTCTGCATCGACCTGCTCGCGGCGCTGCTGCTGGTGCCGGTGCTGTGGTTCTGGGCGCTGCCGATCCTCGGTGTCGACGTGCAGGCGCTGGGGGGCGGCCGATGAACGGCGTGCGGAGCGCATGGCGGCGGCTCGTGGCGGTGTGGTTGCTCACGTGGTGCCTGTTCGCCACCGTCGCGCACGGGAACTTCGAGACGACCGACGCCGGCTTCACCCTGCTCGCGGCGCGCAACCTTGTCGCCCGCGGCGACAGCGGCATCCTGCGCGCCGACCAGGGCGCAGCGTCGCTCGGCGAACAGATGGCCGCCGAGGCGATCGCGCGCGGGATCTCCGGCAAGGTCGGGCGCGATGGCGTCGCCTACACCTGGTTCCCGATCGGCCACGTGCTGCTGCTGGTGCCGTTCGCGGCGGCCGGTGACGCGCTCGAACGCGCGTTCCCGGGCGTCGACGCAGCGTTCCGTAGCTGCATCGCGCCGCGGCAGCCGCCCGAACTCGCGGCGACCACGCTCGAACACGTGATGGGCAGCCCGGTGCTGACACAGGGGCTGATCGCCGTGGTCGTGCCGCCGGCGTGCGCGGCATCGCTGGTCTTGCTGCTGTGGGCGCTGGCGCGGCGCCTGGGTGCGAGCGAACGCGACGCGTGGCTCGCGGCGGCGGCGATCCTGTTCGCGACCCAGGCGTTCGCGTTCGGCCGCGAGACCCTGTCCGACGGGCCGGGGCTGGTGTTCCTGCTCGCGACGTTGCTCGCCGTGGCGAACGTGCACGGCGGCGCCACCGCGCGGGCCGCGTTCGTCGGCGGGTTGTGCGCGGGTGCTGCCGTGCTGCTGCGCTACCAGAACGCGGCCCTGGTGATCCCGCTCGGCGCGCTGCTGCTGCCCGGATGCCTGCGGCCGTGGCGTTGGCGACCGATCGCTGCGTTCACGCTCGGCGTGCTGCCGGCGGCGGCACTGCTGCTCGCCGTGAACCACGCGCGCTTCGGCAACGTCTTCGACACCGGCTACCCGCAGGTCGACGACTGGCTGGACCAGCCGGTGTGGCTCGGCGTGACCAAGATCCTGTTCGCCGCGGGCCGCGGTGTTGCCTGGCTGTCGCCGCTGGTCTGGCTGGCGCTGCCGCTCGCTGCGCAGTGGGGTCGCCCGATCCGCTGGCGGTGGGTGGCGTGGGCGACGTTCCTGTTCCCGCTGCTGTTCTTCGCGCGTGCGCGCGGCTGGCAGGGTGGCGAATGCTGGGGCGCGCGGTACGTCACGCACGGGCTCGTGCTGCTGCTCGCGATCGTGCTGCCGCAGACGACGCCGTGGCGGCGCTGGCCGAGGGCGTGGTGGATCCTGGTCGGCCTCGGCCTCTTCGCTGCCGTCACCAGCGTGCTCGCCCCGGTGCGCGGCGTGAAGCAACTCGCCGACCAGGCTGCATCGTCGCGCGGGATCGCTGCCGACGGCGAAGACGCTGCCGATCCGGTGAGTTGGATGCCCGCCTACACGCCGCTGCTCGCGAACTGGCGCTACGCGTTCGCCAGCGCTCGCGGCGAGTTCGAACAGGACGGCTACGGCCGGCGCGACGGCCGCGCGATCGCCGCCGTGTTCGGCGCCACGGCGCAGAGCGAACGCCAGAGCCTCGCCCCGGTCCGCTGGGAGGACCGCAACGGCCGCCACCTGGCTTTCCGGTTCTGGGCCGACGTGCTCGGCGTGCCCGGCTGGCTGCTGCTGGCCCCGCTGCTGCTGCTCGGCGCCGCCGCAGCATTCGTCGCGTTCCGCCCGCCGCCTCCGGCGGTCCCGGAATCCCTCGCCGCGCGGTAAAGGCCATCGCATCGGCGGTTCGATAGCGGGGGCGGAGGATCGCATGCACCCGTTCGGCCTGTTGTTGCTCGCCTGCTGCCAGGACCCGTCGCCTACGGTGACGGCTGGCGCTCTTCGCGACGTCGTCGAGATGAGGAACGGCGAGGTCCTGGTCGGACGCGTGACCGCGGAAGTCGAAGGCTACGTCGAACTCGAACTCGAGGCCGGGGCGGTGCTCGGGATCGGCAAGGCGCAGATCGCGGCCATCCGGCGCGGCACGGCGCCGGCGGTGGCGGCCGGGAGTGCGCTGCCACCGCGCAGCGAGGCGTTCGTGCTCCACGACGCCGGCGGCGAGGCGGTCGGTTGGCTGCAGTGTGCGGTGACAGCGCGCGACGGCGGCTCCGCGGTGAACGAGGAGTATGAGTTCCGCCAGGGCGCGCGCCGCTACCAGGTCACGTCGCTCGCCACGCTCGACGCCGCCGGCGAGCCGGCCAGCGCCTACTTCCGCGAGCGCATCACCGAGCCGGTGCTGGCGGCGGTGCGCCTGGGCTTCGACGACAGTGGCCAGAACGAACGGGTCGTCGACGAGCGCATCGTCGAGGCCGTGCGCATCGGTGATCGTCTGGTCGTGCGCCGCCTCGACGGCAACGGCCGCGCCGAGCGTGAACTCGCCTGGCCGAAGGCCGCGACGTTCCCGCTGCTCGCGCGCGAACACGCACGGGCCGCCGGCAAGGCGATGCCGGCCGCGGTGCTGTTCGATCCGGCGAGCGACGAACTGGTGGTGCGCAGCTACGACGGCGCGCGCCGCCGTGCGGTCGTGATCGACGGCGTTTCGGTGCAGATCACCGAGTTCGCCGAAACGGGCGTCAACGGCCGCAACGCCGAGTGGGTCGACGCCAGCGCGCGCACGCTGCGGCGGGAACTCTCGGGACCGGCACTGGTGGCGGTGCCGACTTCAGCGGCGAACGCGCGCGCTGCCGTCGGTCGCGCCGCGATCGCGCCGGCGATCGCCGCCGACGCCGGCGGAACGTTCGGACTCTGGGTGCCGAACCCGGCCTGGGTCGTGCAGGAAGGCGCGCCGCCAGGACAGCTGGTGCTCGCCTGCGCCCCGCACACGGCGAGCGCGTCGTTGACGCGCCTCGACCATCTCGCCGCCGGCACGCCGCTCGACGTCGCCGCCGATGCGGTGGCGAACTGGTTCGGGCTGCTGCAGCCGGAGTTGGCGATCCGCTCGCGGGCGCCGGATGCGATCCGCGACCGGCCGTGCGTGCAGCTCATCGCCACGGGCCGGCGAGGCGGCGTCGCCACGCGCGCTTCGCTGGACGTGCTCGCGCACGGCGATCAGTTCCTGGTGCTGGTCTGCACGGCGCCGGAGCAGGCGTGGGACGAACTGGGTGCGGACTTCGCGTTCTTGCGGCGGACGATCGAACTGGAGGCGCAGTCGCTGGCGCCGCGCCTGCAGGGTCCGCTGGCGAAGCCGCTGCCGCGTGGGGCGTCGAACGCGCCGGCCTCGCGCGGAGCCGCGGTGTCGGCACCTGCTCCGGCACCGGCGAAGGAGCCGGTCGTTCGCATCCCGCGCGACGGGTAGTCAGCAGCGCGCCACCGAGTAACGAAGGCCCTGCCAGCGGGGCGCATGCTTCGTGTCGCGTCGGTGGCAACGGTGCCAGGGATTGACAGGTCTCCGGCGCTGGACTGCTGCGGTACAGGCTCGGCAGCAGGCTGGGAGTGGTGTCTGGGAGCCTCGTGGGCGGGCAGTGCCTAGCAACTAAGTATTCAGGGGATACGACGTAAGTGGTGGCGGCGACTTGGCTTCCGCATCGCCTTCCGTGAATCGCCTGCCCAATTCACGAACTACCACCAGCCTTGGGGCTCTTCCTTGCGGCCGCCCGCTCGGCCTTCCGCCTCGCCTTCAACTCCGGGTCCCGGTTCTCCTCGTGCCAGTCCAGGAACCGCTTCATGCATCCGTCTGGCAGCGCGCCGACGACTTCCACCGGCAAGCCCAACTCGTTCCGCAGCCGCTCCGCCTGGTCGCGCAGCAACGGCGGATACAGCTGCACGTCGTAGAGAAGGCCAAAGCCATCCGCCTTGAAGAGGTCGTTGATCCACACCTTCGGCAGGTAGCGTGCCACCACCACGGGACGGATGCCAAGAGCACGGCACAGCTCGATCTTCGTGGCGATCTCCTCGCCCAGGTCCGAGTAGCCGAGGACGTTCTTCACCTCGACGCCGTAGCCGATCCCGTCGCGCTCGAAGAGGAAGTCGAGGTTGTGGTTCGTCGTGGTCCACCGCTTGCCGTTGAACTCGTTCCCGTTGCGGCCACGCTGCACGAACTGATGCTTCGCGAACGCCTCGAGCACCAACTGCTCCCCTCTCTCGCCGACCGCCTTCACCACACCCTCCCGCCGATACTCGCCGATGAGATCCAGCACTTCGCGCGCGCGTCGCCGGAAGAACCGATAGGACTTGTGCCGCAGTAGCAGCACGCCCTCGGCCTCTTCGACCTCGATCAACCCACGATCGCGCACCTCGTGCACCGCAGCGTTCATGATCCAGTGGTAGAACGAACGCTCGTACTTCACCTCCAACTGGCGCGAGTAGAACACTTGCTCGCGGTTCGCGTCGAAAAACGCGGTCAGCACACCGACGGCCCGCTTCCGGTATCCGTCTTCCGCCCTGTGCAGGTTCGACGTCCTGTTGTGGCTCACGTTCGTCCGGGTTCAAGGTGACCGCCGCCGCGGGCTGGGCCGACCGATCCAACCCGCGAAGGAGCCGATCGTGCGCATTCCGCGCGACGGGTAGTCAGCAGCGCGCAGCCCGCGCGAACCCGCGCAGCGCCGCCGCCTCGAACACGTCGGCCTCGCCGATCG
>DDSQ01000145.1:46830-47021 GCA_002343845.1 Planctomycetes bacterium UBA2386
CGGCCGCGGCCGCTCTGGTGGTGGAGCCGCAGCACTTCGTCGACGGCGTGCAGCGCGCGATCGTCGGCGGCGCAGGCGGTGACCAGCGCGCGGTCGCCGAGGCGGGCGTTCGGCACGAACACCCCGCGCTGCGTCTGCCGGTGGCGTTGGCGCGCGTGCGCGACCAGCACCGCCTCGCGCAGCACCCGCGT
>DDSQ01000118.1 GCA_002343845.1 Planctomycetes bacterium UBA2386
TGTCCTTCATCGTGATCAGGCCGGCGAGCCGCCCGTCGGTCTGCACGAGGATCAGCTTCTCGACCTTGTTCTGGCGCAGGATCGCGCGCGCCTGGTCGAGCGTGGTGCCCGGCACGGCGGTCACCAGGTTGGTCTTCGTCATCACCGCGCCGACCTTGGTGTCGCGGTTGTCGACGAACCGCAGGTCGCGGTGCGTGAGGATGCCGACGACGGCCCGGCGACCGTCGACGACCGGCAGGCCGCTGATCTTGTGCGCCGCCATCAGGTCCTTGGCGCGCCCCACCGTGTCGTCGGCGAGCAGCGCCACCGGGTCCTGGATCACGCCGTTCGCCGACCGCTTGACCTTGTCGACCTCGCCGNNGTGACCGTGTCCATCGCCGCCGACGCGATCGGCACCTGCAGGGTGACGCCGCGGCACAGGCGCGTTCGCGTGTCGACGTCGCGCGGCAGGGCTTGCGCCATCTGCGGCACCAGCAGGACGTCGTCGTAGGTGAGGCCTTCGCCGAGGAACTCAGCCAAGTTGCTTTCTCCGCAGGGGTCGGGAAAGCGTGAGGAGCCTAGCGACAAGGGGCGGGCACTGCCAGCCGGCGAACCACTTCGGTCCGCCGGCGACCACGGTCGAAGAACCCAGCACGATGAGCCTCGATCTCCGGCACGAGTTCACCCTCAATCCCGACGGCAGCGGCCGCGTTTGCGTGCAGTGGACCGGCCCCGCGGGCGACGGCGTGCCGCCGCCCGACGAGTTCCGGCGCAGCGAGATCGAACGCGCCGAGGGCGTCGCCGCATGGTCCGACGTGGACTGCACCGCGGCCGACGGCCGCACGGTGTTCACCGGGACCGCCTGGTTCCGCGACCTCGCGGCAGTGCGCTTCCACTGCCAGGGCCTGCACGTGAACGTCGTCGACCTCGCGCTGGAGGCTGCCACCGACGGCAGCGTGGCGGTGCACACACGCCTCGAGCGCGCGCGCGACGCATCCGCGGGCAGTCCCAACGCGTCGGCGCTGCGGCCAAGCCTGGCCGACGAGCGGCAGAAGCTCGCCGGCGCGCGGGACTTCCTCGACGGCATGTTCGGTGGGCTCACGTGCACGGTCGTCGTGCACCTGCCGGGTCGGATCGCCGGCACGATCCGGGGCAAGCGCATCGACGAGCGCACGGTCGAAGCGGTTCTGCACGGCGCGTCCCTGGTGGCGCTGCTCGACCGGCTGATGACCGACGACGCCCTGATGCAGAGCGTGCTGGACGACGGCGGGCTCGACGGCCCGCAGCGGTTGTTCGAGCTGCTCGGCGCCGACGCCACGATCGCCGCCCGCACGGCACCAGGAGCGAAGGCGCAGTTCGACTTCGAACGAGAACTCGCGGCGGTGCAGCCGGCATTCGAGGAGTTGCTCGCGAACCTGGGCGCGGCCGTCCCGGCCTGCGGCCCGGCGACGCCGCTCGCCAACGTGCGCATCGTCGCCGCCCGCGTCGTGCGCGAGGCCGACGGCGCCCGCGATCTCTGCCCGCAGGGCCAGAGCGACGCCGGCATCATGCTGACGATCGCCGCCGACCTGCCGCAACGCGCGTTGTCGCTCGACCGCGCGCTGCTCGAACGCGCGATCACCGACGACGGCGCCGACATCACCCCGCCCGAGGAGTGGGACCGGCAGTGCCACTTCCCGAAGACCACCACGGACGGCTCGACCGTCTACCTCGATCTTGCCCTGCGCCCCGATGACGCCGCCCGCGGCCTCGCCGAACTCGCCGCGCGCGTGACCGCCACCACCAGCGACGGCAGCGAGGTCCTGGACCTCGGGTTCGAGGAACTGGTCGCCGGCGCACGCGGGACGGTCGCCGGGGCCGAAGTGCTGCGCTGCGAAGCCGAGGAAGATGGCGGCACCGCGATCGAACTCCGCCTGCTGACCGCGCGGCCGCGCCTCCTCGGGCTCGAGTTGGCGATCGGCGACGGCGGTGCTCCGCTCACCATCCGCGGGTGGTCGTCGTGCAACGACGAGTGCACGCTCGATTGCCGCAGCGACGGACCGGTGCCCGCCGACGCACGCTTGCTGGCGAGGTTCGCCACCGGCCTCGAACGCACCGACTACTCCCTGGCGTTGCACGACGTCGACTGGCTCGGCCGTTCGCTCTGATCGCCCCCACCGGGTGCGAGGTCCCAGACCACGAACGGCAGCGCCGCCGCGACGCGCACGACGAGTTCGTGCCGCCGTCCCGCGACGACGAGTTCGAACACGACCGGGCCCGGCGGCAGCGTCAGCTCGACGCCCGCACAGCCACTGCGGATCTCGCCGACGTCGCCGCATTCGTGCTCCCAACGCAGCAGGGCCGGGGCAGCGAGCGGCGGCGCGAACTCGATGCGCAGCGGCAACCGCGTGGCGACGGCGGGCGGCGCCTCGACGGCGCATGCCGCGAGCAGCAGCAGGATGGCGACCTCGCGCACGTCACCGGTCGCCGCGCATGCGCGTCGGCCGCAGGCGCGCCAGACCCGCCCAGTAGAGGCTGAGTTCGTGGCCGTCAGGGTCGCGCAGGTAGGCATGCTGCCAGCCCCACGGCATCGCCTTCGGCGCCTGATCGAAGACCACTCCCGCGGCCGCGAGCCGCTTGCAGAACGCAGCGAGCCCGCGCACCTCGAAGTAGAGGCGCACGCCTTCGTCCCGCGGCCGCAGCCGCATCTTCGGCTCGACGACGTGCAGCGCGAGCGTCGCGTTGCCCTGCGGCGCGGCGAGGCGCGCGTAGGCGCCCGGATACTCGTCGACGACGCGGAATCCGAGGTGGTCGCGATAGAACGCGACCGCGCGCGCGACGTCGGCGACGTAGAGCATCGCGTGGTTGAACGCGAGCGGGGCGCGGCTGGCGCTCCGACGACGGCGGCTGGCTGGCATCCGTCAGGCCTTCCGGAACGTCGCCGAACCCGGCAGATGCCCGTGCACGACGTGCACCTCCGGGCGATTCGCAGCGAGGTGCTGCAGCACCGGCCAGCACTCCATGGCGTCGGCCCCCACCTTCGCCGCCAGCGCCGCGACCGTCGCCGGCGTGGTGCCGAGCGCCGCGACGAGCTTCTTCTGCAGCTCGAGCACCTTCGCCGCCGCCTTCTTGCCGGCTTCGACGCCCGGCTGGTGGAAGGCGTTGACGTCGACCAGTTCGGCGTAGATCGCGACCGCGCGCTCGAACAGCCCGACGATCGCGCCGAGCGTGCGTTCGTCGAGGCGGTCGATGCCGATCGTCGCCGAGGCACGCCCCTTCTCGAACAACGCGGCCCGCGTGCCCTGCCAGAGACCGTCGAGGTAGTCGCCCGACGTCACGCCCGGCTCGACCTCGAAGTGGCCCGCGGCGCGATCCTGCAGCACGCGCACGAACACCGCGAAGAAGTCGTGGCGACCGTCGCGCAGCTGCTGCACGTAGGCGTGCTGGTCGGTCGAGCCCTTGTTGCCGTAGACGGCGATTCCCTGGTTCACGACCTTGCCGTGGCGGTCGTGTTCCTTGCCGAGCGACTCCATCACGAGCTGCTGCAGGTACCGCGACATCAGCAGCAGCCGGTCCTTGTACGGCAGCACGACCATCGCCCGTTCGCCGCGGCCGTTGCCCTGCCGATGCCAGAACGCCGCGAGCATGGCCGCCGGATTGCGCCAGACGTCGGCGTTGCGCGTCGCATCGTCCATCGCCGCCGCACCGGCCAGGAACGCACGCACGTCCATGCCGAGCAAGGCGCCGGGCAACAGGCCGACCGCCGAGGTGATCGAAGTTCGGCCGCCGACCCAATCCCACATCGGGAAGGTGCCCACCCACTTCTCCTGCCCGGCGCGGGCGTGCAGCAGCGAGCCTGGCGTGGTGACCGCGACCGCGCGCGGCGCGAACGCGAGGCCTTGCTGCTTCACCGCGCGTTCGACCTCGAGCATGCCGTTGCGAGTCTCCGGCGTGCCGCCCGACTTGCTGATGACGATGACCAGCGCGTCGTGCAGCGAGCCGAGGCGCTCGAGCTGCAGGTCGATGCCCTCGGGGTCGGTGTTGTCGAGCACGCACAACGCCATCGGCGCCTCGGGCCCCCCGAACACGTCGGCGAGCAGCATCGGGCCAAGCGCGCTGCCGCCGATGCCGCACAGCACGACCTTGGTGAACGTGCCGCCCTCGGGCGGGGCGATGCGGCCGCTGTGCACGGCCTGCACGAACGCCTCGACGCCGGCGATCGATCCGGTGATCGCGTCCTCGAGTTCGGGCTTGGGCGCGAGCCCCGGAGCACGCAGCCAGAAGTGGCCGACCATGCGTTGCTCGTCCTGGTTGGCCACCGCGCCTGCTTCGAGCCGCTGCATCGCCCCGAGTGCTTTGGCCAGCGGCGCCGCCAACCCCTCGATTTCCGCCTCGGTCAGCGCTCCGTGCGACAAGTCGAGTTCGACGAACGGGTCGTCGAGCACGCTGCGGAAGCGGAGATACTGCGAGAAGCGATCGGATCGTGACGACGAGGGCATGGAATCCTCCGAGCGTCGCGACTGTAGTGTCGGGAGATGGAACGCTCCACGGCGATCCTGTGGGCGCTCGTCGCGTGGTTCGCCGCGATCCTGGCCCTTGGCTTCGTCGCGCAGCGACGGACGCGTGACGTCGCCGCCTTCTACCTCGGCGGCAAGACGCTCGGCCCCTGGATCGGCGCCATGGCGGCGAACGCCAGTTCGTCGACGGCTTGGAGCCTGGTCGGCGTCAGCGGCTTCGCCTACCTGCACGGGCTCGCGGCATTGTGGCTGATCCCGGGTTGCGTCGGCGGCTTCGTGTTGAACTGGTGGTTCGTGGCGCCGCGCCTGCGCGCGCAGACCGGAACGGCCCTGACCTTGACGCAGTTCCTCGCCGGCGAACCGGGGCGACCCGGCCGGCGCGCGATCGTCGTCGCCGCGTCCGTGCTCACGCTCGGCGCGCTGACTCTCTACGTCGCCGCGCAACTCCAGGCCGCGGGCCTCGCGTTCACGCATGCGTTCACGACGCAGCAGACGCTCGGCGTGGTGCTCGGCGCCGCGGTCACGCTGACCTACACGCTCGCCGGCGGGTATCTCGCGTCGAGCATCAACAACATGGTGCAGGGCCTGCAGATGGTCGGCGTCGCCGTCGTGCTGCCGATCGCGGCGGTGATGCTGCTCGGCGGCCCGTCGGCCTTCGTCGACGCCGTCGCGCGCATCGACGCCCCCGGCTACCTGAGCCTGTCCGGGACGCGCCACGGCGCCGAGGCGTTGGCGTTCGTGTTCGGCCTCTGCGGGATCGGGCTCGGCTATCCGGGCCAGCCGCACGCCGTGAACAAGTTCATGGGCATGGCGCCGGGCGCCTCGATGGCGATCGCGCGCACCGTCGGCATCAGCTGGGCGGTGCTGCTCTACGGCGGCATGCTCGTGCTCGGCTTCGCCGCGCGCGCGGCCGGCTGGGCGTTGCCGCCCGGGGAACACGAGAACGTGATGTACGAGGCCAGCCGGCAGTTGTTCTCGCCACTGCTCGACGCCGTCGTGCTCGCATCGGCGATCGCCGCGATCATGTCCACCGTCGATGCGCACCTGCTGGTCTGCGCCAGCAGCCTTACCCACGACCTCGGATTCGGCCGAGGCCGGCCGTCGCGCGAACTGACGCTGGCGCGCGCGACCGTGCTCGCGATCGGCGTCTTCGCCACCGGCGCCGCGCTGGCGCTGCCGGCGGACGTGTTCAAGAACGTGCTGTTCGCCTGGGGCGCGCTCGGCTCTGGGTTCGGGCCGCTGCTGCTCGTGCGACTGGCGTGGGGCACGGTCGCGCCGCGCTGGGCGTTCGCGTCGATCGTTGCCGGCGGTGGCATGGCGATCGTGGGCTTCTTCGCCCCGGTCCTCGCCCCGCGCTTCCACGACCTCGTGCTGTCATGGCTGGTCGCGTTCGTGATCGCGTGGCTCGGTCGCCGACCGGGCCGGTGATTCCCGCGCCGCGCTCCGACCGCTACCGTCTCGCCCCGCTCCCATGCGTTCGAACTACCTGGTCTTCGGCCAACCCCGGATCGAACAGCCCGAGATCGACGAAGTGGTCGCGTCGTTGCGCGCGGCCTGGCTCGGCACCGGCCCCAAGGCCGCCGAGTTCGAGAAGCGCGTCGCTGCCTACAAGGGCGTGACCCACGCGGTCGGCCTCAACTCGTGCACCGCCGGGCTGCACCTCGCGTGCGTCGTGCTCGGCCTGCAACCGGGCGACGAAGTCATCACCACGCCGATGACGTTCTGCGCGACGGTCAACGCGATCGTGCATGCCGGGGCGGTACCGGTTCTGGCCGACGTCGACCCGGTGACGATGAACCTCGACCCGGCCCAGGTGCGGCGGCGACTGACCCCGCGCACCCGGGCGCTGCTGCCCGTGCACTTCGCCGGACGCGCGTGCGACATGGACGCCCTGATGGCGATCGCGCGCGACCACCGCCTCAAGGTGATCGAAGACTGCGCGCACGCGATCGAGACCGAGTACCGCGGCAAGAAGGCCGGCACGATCGGCGACCTCGGCGTGTTGTCGTTCTACTCGACCAAGAACATCGTCACCGGCGAAGGCGGCATGGTGCTGACGCACGACGAGAAGCTCGCACAGCGCGTCAAGCGCATGGGCCTGCACGGCATGTCCGCCGACGCCTGGAAGCGCTTCACCGACGACGGCTACCGGCACTACGACGTCGAGGAGATCGGCTTCAAGTACAACATGATGGACCTGCAGGCCGCGATCGGCATGCACCAGATCACGCGCATCGAGGAGTACTGGCGGCGGCGGCTCGCGATCTGGCAGCGCTACCTGCGCGAGTTCGCCGACCTGCCGATCGGGCTGCCGGCCCCGCTGCCCTCCGACGAACGGCACGCGCTGCACCTGTTCATCCTGCAGATCGACCGCGCGCGCTGCGGGGTCACCCGCGACCAGATGCTGGTGCGGCTGCACCAGCAGAACATCGGCACCGGCGTGCACTATCGGGCGATCCCGAACCTGTCGGTCTACCGCCAGCGGTTCGGTTGGCGCCCCGAGGACTACCCGGTGGCGACGGCGATCGGCGATCGCACGTTGTCGCTGCCGTTGTCGGCGAAACTGACCGACGACGACGTGACCGACGTGGTCCGCGCCGTGCGCCAGGCACTCGGCGCCTGAACGACGCGCGCTCCGGAGACCGACGGTGCTGCGGCGAGCGGATCAGCCTTCGCTGATGCGTTCGATGTCAGCGCCGATGCACTGCAGCTTCTCTTCGATCTTCTCGTAGCCGCGGTCGATGTGGTAGACGCGCCGCACGTCGGTCGAGCCACGCGCAACGAGGCCGGCGAGCACGAGGCTCGCCGACGCGCGCAGGTCGCTCGCCATCACCGGCGCGCCGCGCAGTTCCTCGGTACCCTCGATGATCGCCGAGGCGCCCTCGCGGCGGATCCGGGCGCCGAGCCGCTGCAGTTCGGCGGCGTGGATGAAGCGCTCGGGGTAGATCTTCTCGGTGATCACGGACACGCCGTCGGCGCGCGTCATCAGCGCCATGAACTGCGCCTGCAGGTCGGTCGGGAACCCCGGATAGGCCATCGTCGTGACGTCGCAGGCGCGCAGGCGCCCGCTCGCGATCGGCACGTTGCGGATGAAGTCGCGCCCGAGTTCGAGGTGTGCGCCGGCAGCGCGCAGGCGGTCGACGACCGCGAGCATGTGCATCGGGTTGCAGTTCTGCACCACGACGTCGCTGTTCATCATGATCGCGCCGCACAGGAACGTGCCGGCCTCGATGCGATCGGGGATCATCTGCCACTCGCAGCCGTGCAGCGTCTCGACTCCCTCGATCACGAGCAGGTGGCTGCCGATGCCGGAGATCCGGGCGCCGCACGCGTTCAGGAAGTGGCACAGGTCCTCGATCTCCGGCTCCATCGCCGCCGATTCGAGGAACGTCGTGCCGGTGCCGAGCGTCGCCGCCATCAGCACGTTCGCGGTGCCGAGCACCGTCGAGCCCATGTTGCCGCCGAGGAAGACCACGCCGCCGTTCGGCCGGCCGCTCAAGGTCACGTAGCCGTCGACGTGCTCGATCTTGCCGCCAAGCCCGGCGAGACCCTTCAGGTGCAGGTCGACCGGGCGATGGCCGAACACGCAGCCGCCGGGATAGCTCACGCGCGCGACGCGACGCCGCGCCCACAACGGCCCGAGCACGACGAAGCTCGCCCGCATCGTGCGCACGAGATCGTACGGTGCGGTGTAGACGGTCTTGTCCCGAGCCTCGAGTTCGAGCGTGTCGCCGCGCCAGGCGTGCACGACGCCGAGCTTCGACAGGATGCGCAGCAGGTTCTCGACGTCGGTCAGCCGCGGCATGTTGCGCAGCACGATCGGACCGTCGACGAGCAACGACGCCGCCAGGATCGGCAGCGCGCCATTCTTGCTACCGGAAACACGAACGGTGCCGCGCAGGTCGCGGCCACCCCGGATGCGGATACGATCCAAGGAGAGCCCTCCAGGCCATGGACGCCGACGGCCCTTGCATGGGAGGTGGCCGCCGGAATCCCATCGAGAACGAACGGGACGAGCCGGGGCAACTCGGCGCGAGGGCACCCGGTCCAGGTGTGAATCGTTGTCCACATCCACGGACGAGGCTGACCGCCCAAACGCACCCAACCGCACCAGCGCCCACACTCTTAGCGATCGTTCGCCCGTGCGCAAGCACGCTGCCGAGAGTTTTTCACAACGGCGTGATCACGAACCTCACGAACCCGGTGCTGCATCGTGATCCGCGCCGTCGAACCACTCGCCGAGATCGAGCAGCTCCTGATCGAGCTGCAGGTCGGGCGTGAAACGAAGCACGCGCTCGCCATCGCGATCGAGCACGTAGACCCGACCGCAGCGGTCGGCGGCGAGCGCCTGCGGCTTGTCGCAGCGGCCGACGTCCGTTGGAAGCGCGAGCGGACCGCCGGAGGCATCGCAGGCGCGCAAGCCGGTGGCGTCGCCGCGATCGACGAACAGGCAGGCGCCGCCGCGCCATGGCAGCACGGCGATCGGCCGCGCGAGAGCCCCCGGCGCGCCGCACGGCAGTTCGTGCACGAACGTGCCGTCGCCGCGGTAGCGCAGGAGCGCACCGCGCAAGGTGTCGGCGACCAGCACGCCGGCAGCGTCGGCGGCCAGCCCCCGCGGCGCGCCGAAGCGGGCGTCGGGATCGCCGCGGGCCGCCAGCGGCTTCCCCACCGCGCCCTCGCGGGAGAACCGCTGGACGGCGCGCCGCCGCGGCTGATCCCCCCCGGCCACGTACACCACATCGCCGTGCACCGCGACGGCGTACGGGCGATCGAGCACGCCCGGCCGGTCGCGGCCGGCGTCGCCGACCTCGGGAGCCGGAGCACCGAACGTCGCCAACAGGCGCCCGAACGGGCTGTAGTGCAGCACGCGGTCGTTCTGCGGGTCGGCGACGAACAAGTGGTAGGCGTCGTCGATCGCCACGCCGGCGGCGTCCGAGTAGCCTGACGCGCCAGGCGGCAGCGTCCACGTCGAGACGCGTTGCCGCGCCTCCACGTCGAACAGGAACACATGCCCGCGCGACGCAGACCAGGTCACGGCCAGCAGGTTGCCGCGCAGCGCGATGCCGCCGCTCATCGCCGCATCGTAGGCGCTGCGTCGCTGCTCGCCATCGCCGGCTCGGCGTGTTCGTCGCTGCCGACGGCAAGCACGGGCTACTTCGCCGACCATCACGTACGGGCCGAGTTCGTCGTGCCCGCCGACGGGCGACTGGCGTTGCCCACCAGCGGCGCGTCCCTGCTCGTGCACGGTCTCGAACTGGCGCCACCACCGCTCGCCGAGGAGTTCGCGAACGCCCAGCGCTGGTTCGTCTACGCACCGGGTGCGCGCGTGACCCTGCGGGCACGCTTCCGCGCGTTCGGGCCGCAGGCGCAGAACCCCGCACAGGCGCTGCCCGGCGCCCTGCACGTGCGCTCGATCACGCCCTGACGGTGCGCTGGCATGGGTCATCGTGCCGGCTATCGTCGGCACGATGGCCGACGTCGATCGCTCCGCCCCGCAGACGCTCGTCGATCCGACGACCGGGCGGCCGATCCTGATGGCGCCGCAGCGGCAGCAGCGGCCAATGCTCACCGGCTCGCATGCGAGCACCGCCGCATGCCCGTTCTGCCAGGGGGAAGAGGCGGCGACGCCGGCCGAGGTCGACGCGGTGCGCGACGCCGGCAGCCGGCCCGATGGCCCGGGCTGGACCGTTCGCGCGTTCCCCAACAAGTACCCGGCGAACGCGCACCACGAAGTGATCGCCGAGGGTCGCGCGCACTGCGATCAGCCCGCCGACCTCGATCGGGCGACCTGGCGGCAGGTGCTGGCGTTGACGCAGCGTCGCATCGCAGCACTCGAGTCGCGACCAGGCATCGCCTGCGGCTACTGGTTCAAGAACGTCGGCGCGCTCGCTGGTGCATCGATCGCGCACAACCACAGCCAGATCCTCGGGCTGCCCGACCTGCCGCCACGCCTGCAACTGGAGCAGCGTCGCCGCGCGGAACTCGCCCACTGTCCGTGGTGCGCGACCATGGCCACCGCCGGCGCGGAAGGCCGTCTGATCGCGCGCACGGCGCATCACATGGTGCTGGCGCCCGACCCGCCGAAGCTGCCGCACGAGACCTGGCTGTTGCCGACCCGGTGCGACGACGACTTCCTGACCACCGACCTGGACTCGCTCGTCGAGGCACTGCACGCGCTGTTCGCGGCGGTCGGCAACGGTCTGAAGCGGCCGGCCTTCAACATGTGGCTGCACCGCGTGCCGCGCACGGCGTTCCACTGGCACTTCGAGCTGCAGCCGCGCACCGGCCAGATGGCCGGGCTCGAGCTCGGCGGCGACATGTACATCAACTCGCTGCCGGCCGCCGTTTCGGCGGCGCGGCTGCGCGCCGGCCTCGGCGCGCGCTGATTCCCGCGTCGTCGGGCTACCAGCTTCGCTCGCCGATCAGGATGCGCGCGTAGTTGCCCATCTGCAGGTCGACCGGGCTGATGCTCTGCACGTCGACGATCTGCTCCCAGACGTAGGCGCCGCGCAGCGACACGTTCTTCGGCACGTTGAACACGATGTCGCCAGCGGCGATGACGTTGACCAGGTCCGGGCTCACGTTCAGGAAGCAGCTGCCCACCGCCCCGAGACTGAACCCGAGGCCGACGATGTCGATCGGCGCCACGCTCTCGAGACCCAGCACCTGCAGCGCGGCGACGCCGTTCAGGTTCGTCGCCTGGCGAACGAACGTCTGGCCGACGGTCGGCGCCTCATTGGTGAACTGGCGCGTCAGCGCCGGGATTGGCGCCACGCCGCAGGTCCCGTTCGCCGCAAGGATCGTGTAGCTGCTGGTGACGAACATCGGCGCCTGGTTCGTGCTGACTTCGATCGTGTAGCTGCCGGTCTGCGCAGCCGTGGTTCCCGGGCTAACGACTTCGAGGTAGTAGACCTGCCCCGTCATGAAGAACGTCGTGACGCCGCGCGCGTGCGACGAACCGGCCACCGTCTCGAGGATGTTGCCGGTGGTGAAGGTCACGGTCGTCGGGTTGAACGTGCCGGTCGCTGGCACGACCAACGTCGGCGGCACCGTCGCCGGGTAGGCCACCTGCCACAGACGGATCGTCGTGTCGAGGATCCCGCCGACGGGAACGCCCGTGGTCTGGAACGTCAGCATCGAGCCGTTGGGGCCGGCGACGAATGGCCCCCAGAGGTCGGTCGGGTCCGCACCGGTCGAGTTCGAGATGCTGCCGAGGCCGACGTCGCCGGGCGCAAGCGGAGTTGCGGTCGCGATCGTGTTGTTGGGCTCCGCAGCCTCTGGAACCTGGACGCCCGTGCCGATCGGCATGACGCCGATCTCCAGACGGTAGTTGCCGAGCGGAATCGGGTTGTAGGCGGGCGCGGTAGCGCGAGCGCGGACCACCACGTGGTAGGTGCCCGCCGGCCAGACGCGTTGCGCGCTCGAACGGCTGTTGTAGGTGCCCGAGTCGAGGGCATTGACGCCGAGCGTCGCCGCCGGCACCAAGACGCCGTTGTTGTCCCAGAACTCGACACGGTGGCCGCTCATCCACGGCGCGTCACCCTCGCCGACCTGGACGTAGAGCCCGGACTTCGGGGCCGCCAGGATGATCTGGTAGACGTCGATGTCGGCAGCGCTGCTCAAGCTGCCGGACACCTGCGCGTTGTTGATGAAGCCGCCGATCAGCAAGTTGGCCGTGGCGACCGTGTCGTTGGGTTCGGACTCCAAGTCCGTGTAGGCCTTCAGCGGCGACGTGCGCGAGATGTCGAGCGAGTACGCGCCGGCCGTCGTGGTGGTGAAGCCGAACAGGCGGGCAGCGTACGCGCCGGCAACCAGGTTGATCGTGATGTCGCTCTGCAGGGAGCGGGAGTCGTCGTTGCCGGCGAACAGCACCACGCCGGTGGCGTCGAAGATCTCGATGCGCGTGTCGATGCCGCCGCTGGTCGTGAAGCGCATCTCGCCGTCCGCTACGGTCGTGAACGCGAACCAGTCGGACTCGCCCGCGATCAGGTTGGCGTCGATCTGCACGCCAAGCGCGACGGCTTGCGCCGTGGCGGCCGAGTCGTTGGGTTCGACTTCGGCGACGCGTTGGGCGAGGAGCGGTGTGGCAACGGCGAGAGTGGAGAGAGCAGTGACGAGTGCGCGCATGAAACTCCGCGGAGGACTGGGTTGGGGAGACGAGGGCAACCGAGCTTACCTCGTCCCGGCGCGCGCGACAGCCGCCGGAGCGGCTGCCTCGATACGCATTTGCGTACGGCGGGGCGAGGNNCCGCCGCACCGGCTCACCACTGCAGCTTGACGACGTTCGTCTGGCCGGTGCCGAACGGATGCGGCGCGCTGAGGTAGACCGCCTGGGCGTGCACGGCGATCCCGGGCGGCACCAGGCCGCCGAGGGGCAGCGACGCTTCCCAGTTGCCGAACGCATCGGCCAGGACTTCGCCGAACAGGATCGGTGCCGGCGACAGCAGCGTGCCGCCGCGCCACGGCGTCGGCAGCAGCGGCAGGTCGAACACCACATACGCCGGGCTCGAGACCGGCAGGCTGACGAGTTGCAGCGTCGCCCACGTGCCCGGCACCGGCAGCGCACCTCCGCACACGGAAATCAGCGCGTTGCCGTTCGTCGCCAGCGGGATCATCTCCTGGCACGGCGAGCAGCGGAACGCCTCGGCGCGGAACACATCGATCGCCGCCTCGACCGTCGAGTTGTTCGGGTTGTCCGAGGTGCGGAAGCGGACGCGCACCTGGTTGGTCGGCAGCACGTGGTCACTGACGCGGAACTGGCGCTGCAGCCACTGGTTGTTCCCCGTCGACGCCACCGATTCGACCTGCACCCAGGTGGCGCCGTCGTTGCTGACGTGCACGAGCAGGGTGTCCTCGGCAGTGCTCGAGAAGAACCAGCGTCGGTAGCTGATGAAGCCATCGCTGCCCGCGAAGTTCAGCGGCGGCGAGATCAGGTCGGTCGGCCCGCCGTCGACGTCGGCGTCGTTGGCGAGCCCGCCGAAGACCCCGTTCTGCGTCACCCAGCATTTCGTCGCCGTCGCGAGGTTCTCGGCGTCGAAGGGCGGCGCTGCGAACTGCGCACCGACATTGGTCGCGTTCGGAGTCGCGATCTCCCAGGCGCCGCCGGTCAGCGCGGTGTTGGTCACGGTCCAACCGAGGACCGGCGACTCGAAGCCGCTCTCGTAGACCAGCTGGGTATCCGCGGCGGCGACCGCGGAGAAGCTCGCGGTCGGCGCGGTCGGCGGGTCGGAATACGTCACGCTCGTCTGGCTGTTGACGCGCACGTAGTAGCGGATCGCGGTGGTGCACGTCATCGCCGGGAGCGAGGCCAGGTAGAGGCCCGGACCGAGATCGAGCATCGGCGCCTGCTGCCACGGCCCATTGCCGATCGACCAGTGGACGACGCCGGTACCGGCGGCGGGCACGGCGCCACCGACCCCCGCCACCTGCACGACCAGCGGGTGGCTCACCCCCGGGTCGATGAACGTCGGCAGCCCGTTGGGGTACGAGAACGCGAGTCCCGTCGGCGGCACGTTCATCCACACCTGCGTGCCGGTGCATCGACCGATCACCATGTCCTTCCAGCCGTCGCCGTCGATGTCGAAGACCGCGATGTCGTAGGTGCCGCTCAGCATTCCGGTCGGAATGCCGCACACCGCACCACCGACCAGCTGCTCCTGCAGCGTCACGTTCGGCGCGTTGCCAAGGTTGCGGAAGATGTGGGTGCGCCGGCCGCAACCCGTCAAGTCGACGTCGAAGTCGGCGATCAGGACGTCGTTCCAGCCGTCGTTGTTGAGGTCGACGATGCGGCTCGTGCCGCCGAAGCCGTCGTCAGTGCCGCCGCCGTTGTAGGTGAAGGCCAGCGACGGTCCCCAGGTCGCCACGCCACCGACGACGCCCTCGTTCAGCACGTAGCGATCCTGCCCGTCGTCGCTGACGACGATGTCGGGCAGCCCGTCGTTGTTGAGGTCGCCGAGGTTGAAGTGGTACGCGGCGCCCGAGTACACGGCCTGCCGCGTGCCGTAGAAGCCGGGACCCCCGGCCCCGTTGTTGTAGGTGATGTCCACCCCCACCACGTTGTTGCGCGCGTAGTCGATGCGGCCGTCGAGGTTGAAGTCGGCCATCTGCGCGCTGGTCACGAAGTTCGAGACGTTCAGCGGGTTGGGCAGCTGCGTCGCCGTCACGTCGGTGAAGTAGCCCGCCCCGTTGTTCCGCATGATCCGGTCGTTCGGATCCGGGCCGCCACCACGATCGTAGTCGCCGAAGTAGAGGTCGAGGTCGCCGTCGTTGTCGATGTCCCCCGCGGCCACGGCGCAGAACCGGTGGTTGCCGCCCCAGCTCGCGTCGCTGATGCGCAGCATGTCGTCGTAGAGGAACCCCTGCCAGTTGCCGACGGCGTCGTCACCGAGGTTGACGTAGACGCGCGGCACGCGGATGTACTGCGGCATCGTCGAGGTCAGCGTGGTGCAGGTGACCAGATCGAGCCAGCCGTCGCCGGTGACGTCGATCGCCAGCACGTCGCGGTCGTTCGTCGCATCGAGCATGCCGCTGCTGCCCGGCACCAGCGAAGCACTGGCGTAGAGCGCCGTGCGGTCGCGCAGCACGCCGCCTTCGTTCATGAACAGCACGTTCGGGAAGTGGCCGCTCGTCGACGCCGGCTGCTTGCGCACGCAGACCAGGTCAATGTCGCCGTCCTGATCGAAGTCGGCGTACGCGTAGTCCTTCTCCTGCGGATCGGCGGAGCCGAGACCCGACGTGGCGACAAGACGCGTCGCGGTCTGGTCCTGGAACGTCGCCCATTGCGCCCGCGCCAGCGGTGCGGTCAGGACGGCCATGGCAACGAACGGAACGACGGCAGCGAGTGCGCGCAAGGCAACCTCCGCAAGCGATGGAACGAGCCACCGCGGCCGAAGGGGCGGACGCGGTCCCGCGCGAGTCTAGCCAGCGATCCGCACCCTCACCAACCCCTCACGCCGGCGATGCCGAGCCCGCCGGCGGGTTGCTGGGCGCAGCCGGCGTGTAGAAGACCAGGCGGTAGCCGTCGAGGTCGGTCACCTGCACGTCGCGGATGCCGTAGAACTGCGTCTTCGGCGGCAGCAGCGGCTTGACGCGGCGCTTCTTGAGCCGGCGCGCGAACGCGTCGACGTCCTTCACCTTCACGTAGTAGCTGACGCCGGTGCCGGGCCCACCACGCGCGAAGGCGCGCGCGTCCTGCTTCAGCACCTCGATCTCCGCCTGGTCCATCCCGAACTGCCGCGCCTCCTGCAACGACGGCAACTCGCCGAGCATGATCGACTGGCCGTTGAGCACCACGTTCGCCCACACCGGCTTCTCGGGCGGGAAGGACTCGATCGTCTTGAACCCGAGCTTCTCCTCGTAGAAGCGCGCGGCCCGCGGCACGTTGACGACGGTCAGGTGGATGGCGTTGGGGTGCTTCTGCTTCGACTTCGAACTGGCCATGGGTGATCGGGCGGCGCATTGGAGCGAGCACGCATCGGCGAGGGAAGGGCCGGGCCCACGGGCGCGCCGGCCGGGCGTTTCTCGCAAGGTCTCGTTGCATCGACCTGCCGCCAACGCGACAGTCCCGCCGCCACGCTCAATCGCTCGTTCGCTCGCGCATGACGAAGCAACCAACGCAACAGTGGGGCTCGCGCCTCGGTGTCATCCTCGCGGTCGCCGGCTCGGCGGTCGGCCTCGGCAACTTCCTGCGCTTCCCGGGGCAAGCGGCGGCGAACGGCGGCGGCGCGTTCCTGATCCCTTACCTGCTGGCGCTGCTGCTGCTCGGCATCCCGATCGGCTGGGCGGAGTGGGCGATGGGCCGCTACGGCGGCTTGAAGGGGTTCCACAGCGCGCCGGCGATCCTCGGCGTCTGGTGCAAGGGCGCCGTCGGCCGCTACCTCGGCGGCTTCGGCGTGCTGATCCCGATCGGCGTCTACTTCTGGTACGTGCTCGTCGAGTCGTGGTGCCTCTACTACGTCTTCCAGTACCTGAGCGGCGGCATCGGCGTCGATGGCAACGCGCCGATGGCGGCGCAAGTCGAGACGACGCACGGCTACTTCGCGACGATCACCGGCGCCAAGGCGAACGGCGCGCTGTTCACCGACGGCGTGCATCCGATCGTCTGGACGTTCCTGCTGGTCGCCGCGATCAACATCTGGTTCGTCTTCCGAGGGCTCTCGAAGGGCATCGAGACCGTCTGCAAGTACGCGATGCCGGTGATGGCGATCCTGGGCTTCGTCATCCTCGCGCGCGTGCTGACGCTCGACTCGCCCGCCGGGACCACGGGCCAGTCGGTCAGCGACGGGCTCGGCTTCCTGTGGAACCCGGACTTCGACAAGCTCTGGACCTTCAAGACCTGGCTGGCAGCCGCCGGCCAGATCTTCTTCAGCCTGTCGGTCGGCTTCGGCGTCATCATCAACTACGCCAGCTACCTGAAGAAGAAGGACGACGTGGTGCTGTCGGGCCTGACGTCGTCGTCGACGAACGAGTTCTTCGAGGTGATCCTCGGCGGCACCATCGCCGTCACCGCCTCGGTGGTGTTCATCGGCGTCGCGGCGACGATGGAAGGTGCTTCCGGCGGTTCGGTCAGCCTCGGCTTCAAGACGCTGCCGATGGTGTTCGCGCAGATGCCGGGCGGCAACTTCTTCGGCGCCGCCTTCTTCCTGATCCTGTTCCTCGCTGCGATCACCAGTTCGCTGTCGATGCTGCAGCCGACCAAGGCGTTCCTCGAGGAGAGTCTCGGCATCAACCGCGTGCAGTCCACGATCGCGGTCACCGCCTGGGGGCTCGCCGGCAACTTCTTCGTGCTGTGGTACAGCAAGAACCTGATCGCACTCGACACCATCGACTTCTGGGTCGGCACGTTCTTCATCCTGGTCGTCGCCGCCGTGCAGATCATCGCGTTCGGCTGGGTGTTCGGCGTCGACCGCGGCCTGCAAGAGGCGCATCACGGCGCGCAGATGCGCATCCCGACCGCATTCCGCTTCATCATCAAGTACGTGTCGCCGGCGTTCC
Source organism: Planctomycetes bacterium UBA2386 (assembly GCA_002343845.1). The sequence goes on from DDSQ01000118.1 coordinate 17,469, forward strand.
TGCTGGTGGTGATCGTCGGGTTCTGCATCAACGACGTCCCGGGCTACTGGCGGACGTTGTGGGCCGACACCGAGACTTCGGCGGACGCCCGCAAGACGTGGGTGCTGATCCTGCTGACCATCGGCGCGATCCTCGCCATCACCGCGGTGGGCGCCAAACGTTGGCGCGCCCAAGGACTCGATCTCGACGGCCGGCTGCCGGTCAAGGACTGAAGGAGACTGCCATGCTCGCGACCCTCAACGCTCTCGGCTGGACGTTCATGCTGGTCTCGATGTCTGCCGTCGCCGGGCTCACCTTCTGGTGTTTCCGGCGCGTGCTCACCGGCACCGGCGACGAGCCCGAACTGCCGAGCGGCCTCGGGCCGTAGCGATCGTCTACGGCGAACCGCTGCTGGCGCGCTCGACCTCGCGCCGCACCGACCGCGCACCGGCAATGCCGAGGCCGATGGCGCAGGCCAGCACGGCGCCAAGCAGCACGAACGACACCGCGGGCGGCAGCGCCTGCCAGTCCCCCGCCGCAACGCGCGCGCTGCCGTAGACGATCCAGCCGACTAGCGCCTGCACGCCGACGACGAGCGCGCGCAGCCAATCGACCGGCGCCTGCACCGCGCGTTCGCGCGCCGCCAGCGGCAGCGCCATGAACTCCGCCTTGCGCGGCATGTTGAGCCAGCGCGAGTTGGCCCGCGCCATCGCCAGCATCCACCGCGGCAGCAGCCACCCCATCACGACGCCGATCGTGGTCGCGAACGCCGGCAGCAGGAACCACCACAACGCACTGCGCGCGGCCCAACCGTCGGGCCGACCGGCCAGGTCGAAGTGGATCGGCACCCGCGCGGGCAACTGCGGCCACGCCGCCGCGGCGAGCGCCCACACCGCGAGCATCGACAGCAGCAGCGTGGCGCGCATGGAGGACCGAGCGCCGGCTCCCGTCAGAACGCCGCCCAGCCCGGCACGCGCGGATACGGGATCGCGTCGCGGATGTTGGCGAGCCCGCAGATGTAGACGAGCAGCCGCTCGAAGCCGAGGCCGAAGCCGGCGTGCGGCACCGTGCCGTAGCGCCGCAGGTCGCGGTACCAACCGTAGTGCGCAGGGTCCAACCCCATCTTGCGCATGCGCGCGTCGAGCACGTCGAGCCGTTCCTCGCGTTGCGAGCCGCCGATGATCTCGCCGATGCCGGGCGCGAGGATGTCCATCGCCGCGACGGTGCGGCCGTCGGGGTTGCTGCGCATGTAGAACGCCTTGATCGCCTCCGGGTAGTTCATCACCACCACCGGGCGGCCGACGTGCTCCTCGCACAGGTACCGCTCGTGCTCGGTCTGCAGGTCCATGCCCCACTGCGGGGCGTAGTCGAACTTCTTCTTGGCGCGCTGCAGGACCTCGATCGCGGCGGTGTAGTCGAGCCGCTCGAACGACTGCGCGAGGAACGTCTCGAGACGCGCGATCACGCCCTTCTGGATGCGCTCGTCGCAGAACTTCAGGTCGTCGGCGCGCTCGGCGAGAACGTGGCGGAAGACGTGCTTGAGGAAGCGCTCGGCGAGGTCGGCGTCGGCGGCCAGATCGGCGAACGCGATCTCCGGCTCGATCATCCAGAACTCGGCGAGGTGGCGCGTGGTGTTGCTGTTCTCGGCGCGGAACGTCGGGCCGAAGGTGTAGACCTTCGACAGCGCGAGGCAGTAGGCCTCGACGTTGAGCTGGCCGGACACGGTGAGGAACGTCTCGCGGCCGAAGAAGTCCTTCTTCCAGTCGGTCTTGCCGTGGTCGTCCTTCGGCAGGTTCTGCACGTCGAGCGTGCTGACGCGGAACATCTGGCCCGCCCCTTCGGCGTCGCTGGCGGTGATGATCGGCGTGTTGACCCAGAAGAAACCCTCCTGGGTGAAGAACTGGTGGATCGCGAACGACGCCGCGTGGCGGATGCGCGCGACCGCGCCGAACGTGTTGGTGCGCGGCCGCAGGTGCGCCACCTCGCGCAGGAATTCGAGCGTGTGTTCCTTGGGCTGGACCGGGTAGGTCTCGGGATCGTCGACGAGCCCGCAGATCTCGATCGCGTCGGCCTGCACTTCGACCGACTGGCCCTTGCCCTGGCTCGCGACCAGCGTGCCGCGCGCGATCAGCGAGCTGCCGGCGGTCAGCTTCAACACGCCGTCCTGGTAGTTGGCCAGCGTGTTCGGCGCGACGACCTGCAGCGTGCCCTGGCAGCTGCCGTCACTGAGCTGGACGAACGAGATGCCCGCTTTGCTGTCGCGCCGCGTGCGCACCCAGCCGCGGACTTCGACCTTGCTGCCGACGGCGACCTGGCCGGCGAGCGCTTGCCTGACGGAGACGGTTTGCATGGCGACCTCGGGGGCCGCGCATGCTTCCGGCGACGCCCGCGTCGGTCAAGCCGACGCTGGCATCGCCGACAGCGACCGCATCAGAATCCGAGCACGACGTCCTGGGCGTTGGTCGGCACGTAGACGTAGTCGAAGCCGTTCCAGTCGACGCGCAGCCCCTGCAGGAAGACCTCGAGGCCGAGGAACTTCATCGCCGCCGGCAGCGGGAACGTCGTCGGCATCTCGGCGACCGGGAACGCGACCAGCAGCTCGTAGCCGAGCAGCGGCGTAGGCGCCACCGGCGCCGTGGAGAGGAACACGCCGGTCACCAGGGTTTGCGGGCCGGAGGTCACCGCGAGGCTCCACGTGGTGCCGAGCACGGGCGGCGTCACGCACGTCAGGGCGACGGGGTTGATGTTGTTGCCGTTGCGCAGCGTGCAGCTCGCCGACCGCGGCACCAGCCGGAACAGGCCCTGGTCGACGGCGGCGCCCGCCGCGTTCTTGAGCGTGGCGGTGAAGACGACGGTTCCGTCGTTCTGCAGCAGCACGTCGTCGTCGCCGAAGGTGTTGAAGAAGCGGTCGTCGTCGAACAGCCCGTTGCCGTCCATGTCGATCGGATCGCTCTCGCGGGCGATGACGCGGCGGAACCCCGTCGCGTCTTCGAAGACCAGCACGCCGTTCGATGTCGCCGGTGCGGTGGTCACGCCGCCGAACACGCGTTGGCCGAACGTGTTGCCGTCCATGCAGAAGAAGCAGGCCGTGAACGTCGCATCGTCGAAGAACTCGCCCGACCCCGCCACGACTTCGCTGCCACCCGAGGAGTCGGCGAGCAGGACGCCGTTGCGCACGATCCAGTCGTTGGCATCCGCGTTGGAGCCGCGCGCGTACCAGTTGCCGGCGCCGTCGAACCAGGCCTTGCCGATCGTGCTGACGTTGCTGACGAACGAACTGCCGGGCAGCGGCTGGCCTTCCTGGATGAAGACGACGTTGTTGATCGTCAGCACGAAGTCCCCTGTCGTCGGCCCATTCGTGTCGCCGAGCACCATCACCTGCGTTCCATCCGGCGAGGTGTAGACCCGGTTGAGGCTGAAGTTCTCCCACGTGTTCGTGGCGCCACCCGCCTGCAGCAGCGGCACGGTGATGCCTTTCTGCAACTGCACCGCCACACCGGCCAGCGTGACCATCGCGTTGTTGGCCGTCGGCAGGCCGCCGATGGCGCCATCACGCCAGTAGGTGGCCCCGGTGTCGGTCAGGGCGGCGCTGTCGATCGAAGAACTCCACGTGCCGCCGGCCGGCGTGGGCTGTCCTTCCTGCGCCAGCACCGACCACGTCGAACCGTCGAAGAACGCGATGTAGTCGTCCAACGTGGTCGCAGGAGCGACGTTGTTGCCGAACAGGACGTGGCCCGCCGCGTTGATCGCCAGGTCGGGGTCGATGGTGCCGACGTTCTGGCCGGCAGCCCACGGAGCCGGCGATCCCTCGCGCAGCAGCAATGCGCCGTTGCGCAGCAGCACGTCGTCGTCGGCCGTGACCGCCGGCGCGCCGGCGACGACATTGATCGCGAGGTTCGCTCCCGTGGAGCAGATCCACGGCCGCTCGAACGCCGAAGTGCCAGTGCCGCCGGCCCGGAACGGGGCGCCGACTCCCGGAACGACGTTCGTCGGGTGGCCGGGCGTGTTCACGTGCACGATCGTGAGGTCGTAGAACGGCGAGAAGACGCTCTCGGGGCCGCCGGCGATCGGCAGGGCGGCGCTGCCGTCCTGCGCGATCACGCGGCAGACGGCCGTGAGGAGGAGGGTCGGAAGGAGGATCGGACGCGTGTGGATCATGGGTGCGTTCGGGATCGGGTCGGGAGGACGCAACAGGCTAGGCAGGGGCGTCCGTCGCGCACCCCGCACGCAACCGAGTTACACAACTGTGTGACGATCGCTCACGCGCGCCGGTGGTCCGCATCCAAACCGGCCTGCCGTAGCAGCCCGCCGCGACCGTCAGCCGATGTCGAGCGGCTCGGCGTGCACCCCGGCATGCACCAGCCGCCGCATGCGGATCCGGTCGCCGACCATGCCGTCCTGCACGAAGCCCTGGTCGGCGAAGAACGCGAGCGCAGGGGCGTTGCCGACGTCGACCGACGCGACCAGCGCGCGCAGGCCGAGCCCCCGTGCCTGGTGCAGGGCCGCCGCGAACATCGCCGAGCCGCAGCCCGAACGCCGCAGGCCGGGAGCGACCACGATCGTCACTTCGGCGATCTGGTCGGGCCCGCAGTCGAACCGCACGAAGCCCACCCGGCTGCCATCGGCCTCCGCGATCGACGTGCGGATGCGGGCATCGGCGAGCAGCCGTTCTGGCCACTGGCGGCGCAGGGCGCCGGCCGGGACCGACAAGCCATGGCCATCGAGCCACGACTCGATCGCGCTCGCGTCGGCGAGGGTGAACGGGCGCAGGCGCAGCGGTCGGCGTAGCGAGGGCATCGAGACGACCCACTCTAGCCCGCGGCCAGCGAAGGTAACCGCGTGTCCTGCGGAACGTTGGCTTGACGGTCCTGCTGCCCTGGCTAGCATCTCCGCCCTCGCGAATGCCGCCCGGCGGACGCGAGTACCGATCTCCCGGCTAGCCCGGACAGTCGGCAGACGCTCCGCGAACGGCACACCGCCGGTCAGGAAGCCCCGAATCCAGGTTCGGGGTGCGGGGATTCTGCCGACTGCCCGGGTTGGCTTTTTCCCCCCACCGTCTCCCATCGCGCCGAACCGCCGCCGCCGGCCATGGCAAACAACTCCGACATCCTTCGCTTCATCGACTCCATCGCGCGCGACAAGGAGATCGACAAGGAAGCGCTCATCGTCGCCATCGAGCAGGCGATGGCGCAGGCGCTGGCGAAGAAATACGGCGTCGACGACGTCGAGATCGCCCTCGACCGCGAAACCGGCGAGTTCGTCTGCAACTACGACGTGTCGATGGAGGAGCAGGGCCGCATCTTCGCGATGTCGGTGCGCCAGGCGATCACCGGCCGCATCCGCGAGGCCGAGCGCGACGTCGTGTTCGCCGAGTACGAGAAGAAGATCGGCGAGATCGTCAGCGGCACGATCCAGCGCTTCGAAGGCGACACCGTGATCGTCAACCTCGGCCGCACCACCGAGGGCATCCTGCCGCGCGCCGAAAAGGTGCGCAGCGAGTCGTACAACATCGGCGAACGCATCCGCGCGCTGGTGTTCGAGGTCAAGAAGGTCGGGCCGCGCGTCAAGGTGATCCTGAGCCGCACCCACCGCGACCTGGTGCGCGCGCTGTTCGAACTCGAAGTGCCCGAGATCGCCGACGGCACGATCAACATCCGCCGCATCGAACGCGAGCCGGGCTACCGCACCAAGCTGGCGGTCGATTCGGCCGACGACAAGGTCGATTGTGTCGGCGCCTGCGTCGGCGTGCGCGGCAACCGCATCAAGTCGATCATCGACGAGCTCAACGGCGAGCGCATCGACATCATCCGCTGGAACAGCGACCCGTCGACGCTGATCGCCAACGCGCTGAAGCCGAGCGAAGTCGGCGACATCACGCTCGATCCGCCGGCCAAGAAGGCGCTGGTGATCGTCAGCGAGGACCAGCAGTCGCTCGCGATCGGTCGCAAGGGCCAGAACGTTCGCCTGGCGAGCAAGCTGACCGGCTGGGACATCGACATCATGACGCGCGCCGAACTCGAGCGTTCGGTTGCCGAGGAAACGGCCGGCGACGGCAGCGGCGGAACCGCCACCGAGGCGCCGCCAGCACCGGACCGCCCCGAAGCGGGCGGCGGCGACGCCGCGGGCAACGCTGGCGACTCGCTTTCCTGAGCGCCCTTTCCAGTTCTCCGACCAAGCACCCCCTAGCATCCACCAGGACATTCCCGCGGCGCGCACGACGCGCGTCGGTCGCCGACGGGAGGAGCAAGCCGATTGAAAAAGGTACGAGTGTTCGAGCTGGCCAAGGACTACGGGATGAAGGGTCCCGACCTGGCGAAGCTGCTGCGCGAGATCGGCTTCGACAAGGTCAAGGGGCACATGACGGTGCTGGACGACGGCGACCTGATGATGGTCGAAGCCCGCTTGTCGGCACAGGGCCTCAAGAAGCAGCCGGCGGGCACGGAAGCCCCTCCCACCCCGGGCATCCTGAAGAAGAAGTCGTTGACGGCGCCCACCGAAGTGGCGGTCGACGACACGGCGACCGCCCCCGAGCCGGCACCGCCTCCGCGCAAGGAAGCGAAGGACTCCGCGCTGAAGAAGGCGCTGCCGAAGCCGTCGCCGAAGAAGCTGCCCGGCAAGAAGGACGAAGCCGCGGACGACATCGCGCCGCCAGCACCTGAGCCCGAACCCGTCGTCGAGCTCGTGCGCAAGGCGCCGCCGCGGCCGCCGGTCGAAGTTCCGCCGCCCGCGCCCGCGGTCGTCGCGAGCGTGGCGCCGGTCGAGCCCCCTCCGATCGCGCCGGCCGTGGCCGCGCCGCCGCCACCGGCACCCGTCGCGCCGCCGCCGCCGCCCCCAGCCGCAGCACCAGCCGCTCCCCCCGAACCGGTCGCGCCTGCGGCCCGGGCCGACGAAGGCGACGCGGTGCGCAAGCTGCTGGTGCCGCAGAAGAAGGCGACGATCGTCGGCCGCATCGAACTGGCGCAGGACCAGATCCGCGATGCCAAGCAGCGCTCGGCGCCCGCGGGTCCCGGCAACATCAAGCGGCAGGCGCTTGCCAAGCTGCAGCAGCGCAGCGGCATGCGCCCGACGCAGCAGTCCGGAGGCGTGCGCCGCCCGCCGGCCGGCCCCGGTGGCTACCGGGGTGGCCCGGGCATGCGCGACAGCCGCGGCGGCCCCGGCGGCGCCCGCCGCACCAAGGTCGCGCCGACGATCGACCCGACCAAGGTCGTCGAGGTCGAAGAACCGGTGTCGATGAAGGCGCTGTCCGCCGCACTGGGCGTGACGGTCGTCGAGCTGCTGCAGACCTTCATGCTCAAGCTGAAGGTGATGGGCAAGAACATCAACTCGCTGCTCACCAACGAAGAAGTCGAGTTGGTCGGCCTCGAACTCGAGCGCAACATCCAGATCGTCAAGCACAAGGAAGCCATGGACGAGCTGGTCGAACAGCTCGTCGAGGAGTCCGAGGGCGAACAGGAGATGCTGCGCGCGCCCGTGGTGACGTTCATGGGCCACGTCGACCACGGCAAGACGTCGTTGATGGACGCGTTGCACCAGAGCGACGTCGCCAAGCACGAAGCCGGCGGCATCACGCAACACATCGGCGCCTACAAGGTCACCGGCGACGACGGCAAGTCGATCGTGATCCTCGACACCCCGGGCCACGCGGCGTTCACCGCGATGCGCGCACGCGGTGCGCAACTCACCGACATCGTCGTGCTGGTCGTGGCCGGCGACGACGGCGTGATGCCCCAGACCGAGGAGGCGATTGCGCACGCGAAGGCCGCGAACGTGCCGATCGTCGTCGCGATCACCAAGTCCGACCTGCCGTCGAGCAAGCCCAAGCAGGTCAAGCAGCAGCTGATGATCAAGGGGCTGCAGTCCGAGGATTTCGGCGGCACGACCGGCATGGTCGAAGTGTCGGCCGTCACCAAGAAGGGCCTGCCCGAGTTGCTCGAGCGCATCCACCTCGAATCCGAGATCCTCGACCTGCGCGCGCGGCCCGACGCCGGCGGCAAGGGCATCGTCGTCGAGTCCCGTCAGTCGCCCGAACAGGGCGTCGTCGTCACGCTGCTGGTGACCGACGGCACGCTGCGCCTCAAGGACCAGGTCGTCTGCGGCGAGAGCTTCGCGCGCATCCGCGCGATGATCGACGACCACGGCAACAACCTCGAGGAAGCCGGCCCGAGCACGCCGGTGACGCTGTTCGGTCTCGACCGGCTGCCGTCGCCGGGCGACAAGCTGTTCGCCGTCGAGGACGCGAAGAAGGCCAAGGAAGTGGTCGAGGAGCGGCAGCGGCGCCTGCGCGAGCTGGGCCGCGCCGAACGCTCGGCCGTCACGCTCGAGACGTTGTCGGCCAAGCTGGCCGAGAAGAACGTCCGCGAGATCAAGCTGATCCTGAAGGCCGACGCGATGGGTTCGCTCGAGCCGCTGCGCAAGTGCCTCGAGGAGCTGTCGACGACCGAGGTGCGCGTGAACCTGGTGCACAGTGCCCTTGGCGGCATCAACGAAACCGACGTCAGCCTCGCCGAAGCGTCGGGGGCCGTGATCGTCGGCTTCCACACGATCGCCGACAGCAGCGCGCGCCAGGCCGCCGAGGCCGCCGGCGTCGAGATCCGCTACTACGACGTGATCTACGAGCTGCTCGACCAGGTGAAGGCCGCGATGGAAGGCCTGCTGGCGCCGCAGGAAGTGCAGAACGTCATCGGCCACGCCGAGGTCAAGGCGACCTTCAAGTCGAGCAAGTTCGGCACCATCGCCGGCTGCCGCGTCACCGACGGCATCGTGCGGCGCAGCGCCATCGCGCGCCTGTCGCGCGAAGGCACGGTCGTGTGGTCCGGCAAGCTCGGCAGCCTGCGCCGCGTCGAAGAGGACGTGCGCGACGTCAAGGCCGGCCTCGAGTGCGGCATGACGCTGGACGGCTTCCAGGACATCAAGGTCGGCGACGTGCTCGAGTTCGTGCAGATCGAACTCGTCAAGCGCACGCTCGGCGGATGACGCCGAGCGACCCGTGACCCCGCCCACGACGGAATCCCGGTCATGCTGCACATCGGCGTGCTCCAGTTCAGCCTCGAGATCCCGTACGCGGAGTCCCTCAAGGACAAGCGGAACGTGATCAAGGCGTTGAAGGACCGGCTGCGCCGCTCGTTCAACGTCTCGATCAGCGAGATCGACGACCTCGACGCCACGACCGTCGCGACGCTCGGCGCCGTCGTCGCCGGCAGCGACGTCCCCCACCTCAACAGCACGATGGACCACCTGGTCAACGAGCTGAACGAGTGGCGGGACGGCAACCTGATCGACCACCAACTCGAGATCATCTCGCCCGACTCGCCCGGATGAACGAACGCCGCATCCAACGACTGCAGGAGCAGATCAAGCAACGGCTGGCCGAGGTCCTGCAGCGCGACATCGCCGATCCCAAGCTCGGGCTGGTGACGATCGCCCGCGTCGAACTCGACGCCGAGTTCACGATCTGCAAGGCCTACTGGTCGGTGATCGCGGCCGGACCAGGCGGCGAGGCCCGTGCCAAGGCCGCCAGTTCCGAAGCGTTGGCCCGCGCCCGCGGCTTCTGCCAGCGCGAGGTCGGCAAGTCGCTCGCGACGCGCACGATTCCGCGGCTCGAGTTCGTGTTCGACGAGGGCATCGGCGGCGGCATCCGCATCAACAAGCTGCTGCGCGAACTGCAGCAGGAGCGCGAGCAGAAGGTCCCGCCGGCCGACCCGGGCAAGCCGCCGCAATCGCCCGACCTCGGCACCTGACCGCAGCGCCAGGCTTTCGGCGAGTCTAGAGTTCCGGGCCCCGACGTTCGTGAGGCCCCGCATGCGCACTCTGCTGCTCTCGTTCGTGCTCGCCCCGGCCCTGCTGGCGCAAGCCGAGTCCTCGCCGCCTGCCGCTTCCGCCGAACTGACCGCGGCCGAAGCGCGCGCGGTCGCCGCGCTGAAGAAGAGCGCCAGCCTCGCCGACACCGGCTTCACCCTGCGCTGGGGCCCCGACGAGAAGAAGAAGAAGGCCGCGGACAACCCGTTCGCCCAACTCGCCGGCTCGGCCACGTCGGGCGACACCACGGGCTCCTGGCATCAGGACCACCTTCGCGTCGCCTTCTCGGGCGAGAACGACGACGAACTGGTGCTGGCTGGCGGCCGCACGCTCGCGAAGGACGGCGAACGGCCCTGGCGCCTGCGCCAGGGGCGATTCGCCGACGGCAGTCCGCTGTCGTTCGTGCCGAACGTCCCGCTGCTGCTGCAGCACCTCGCGGCGCAGGACCTCGCGGTCACGCAACGCACCGTCGGCTCCCTCGACGACCGCCCGGTCGAGATCGTGTCGGCGACGCTGAACGCCGACCAGATCGCCGAACTCGTCTGGTCGGGCCTGCTGCCCGAGGCTTTGGTGACCGCCAGCGGGTTCGGGCGTGCGATCCGCTTCGCCGCGATCGGCGCGCAGGCCGGGCAGAAGCGCCCCGCCCCGCCGCCGCCGACGTCGACGGTCGACATCGCCGTGTTCCTCGATCCGGCGACGACCCTCGTGCACCAGATCCGCTTCCGCGCCTGGACCAAGGCCGACCAGGGCGGCGGAGCCGCCGGCGTCATGATCGTGCAGCGCGCCGGCGGTGCCGCTGTCGTCGAAGAGGACGACGAGGAGGAAGAAGCCGAGCCGGATGCCGCAGCCAAGCCCGCAACGCTGGTCTACGAGAACGGGCTGCCCGTTCGACCGCGCAAGAAGGTGTCGGTGTGCGACGTCGTCGTGTCCCTGCACGACCACGGCAAGACCACGCCGCCGCCGTTCGACGAAACGCAGAAGGCGCTGCTGGGCCGCTGAGCAGCCCGCCGCCGGTCAGCCAATCGTGAGGGCCGGCGCGTCGGGCCGCCGGTCCCCGAAGCGGCCGATCACCGCGTGGCTCGGCGCCCCCACGTCGCGCAGGCGCTGCACGACCTTGCCGACGATCGCCTCGGGCACCGCGAGCAACAGCCCGCCCGACGTCTCGGCGTCGAACACCAGATCGGCCAGCGCCGGATCGACGTTCGACCCGATGCGCACGCGCGGCCCGAAGTGCTGCTTGCCCCGGTTGCAGCCGCCGGACATCACGCCCGCGCGCACCACGTCGAGAGCGCCGGCCAGGATCGGCAGGTCCGCGGCGCGCAGTTCGAGCGCGAGTGCTGCGCCGTCGGCCATCTCGATCGTGTGCCCGACGAGGCCGAAGCCCGTCACGTCGGTGCACGCATGCACTTCGAGATCGAGCACCGCCTCACACGCCGCCTTGTTGAGCGTGGCCATCTGCGCCATCGCCGCGCCGATCAGCTCCGGGCTCGCCTTCTCGCGCTTGATCGCGGTCGTCGCCGGCCCGATGCCGAGTGGCTTCGTCAACACCAGCACGTCGCCACGCCGGGCCCCGCCGTTCGGCCACCACCGCTGCGGATGCACGATCCCCGTCACCGACAGGCCGAACTTGACCTCCTGGTCCATCACCGAGTGGCCGCCGCACAGCACGGCTCCGGCTTCCTTCGTCTTCTCGAGGCCGCCGGCGAGCACTTCGCCGAGCAGCTCGAGATCGAGGTCGCGCGGCCAGCCGACCAGGTTCATCACCGTCAGCGGCTTGCCGCCCATCGCGTAGACGTCGGAGAGCGAGTTCGCCGCGGCGATGCGGCCAAACCACCGCGGGTCGTCGACCATCGGCGGGAAGAAGTCGACGGTCTGCACCAGGGCGCGTTCGGCGTCGAGACGGAAGATCCCCGCATCCTCGAAGCCGCGGTGACCCGCGAGCAGGTCGGGATGTTCGATCGTGCCCAGCTTCTGGAGAACCTGCCCGAGGCTCCCCGGCGGCAGCTTGGCGGCTCAACCCGAGCCGGATGCCCAGCGGGTCAAGCGCTTGTCGGTGGGGTCGGTCATGACGATGCAGCGCCGACCGCCGCGCGCACGGCGGCGGCGACGGCGGCGAGGTCTTCGAGCAGCAGCGTGCGCGCGTCGAGCAGAACGCGCCCCTCGGCGACGCGCGCGAACACGGCCACGGGCCGCGCGGCTCGCAGACGATCGCACAGCGCGTCGCCGCCCGGCAGCGCCACGGCGAAGCTCGGCAGCGGCCGCGCCGGGTTGGCGCCCGAGCCCGCGAACGACTCGCTCGCCACCACCACAGCCCCGATCCCCGGCAGCGCCGCCGCCAGCTGTTCGCTGCGCGCGCGCAGTTCCTTCGGGTCGGCGGCGAGCAGCCGCAGGGTCGGAATCTCGCGCAGCGGCTCGCCGTCGCGATAGACGAGCAACGTCGCCTCGAGCGCGGCGAGGGTCAGCTTGTCGCAGCGCAGCGCGCGGTAGAGCGGGTGTGCGCGGCAGGCAGCGATGCGCGCGGCGTCCCCGAGCAGGATGCCGCACTGCGGCCCACCCATCAGCTTGTCGCCCGAAACGCAGGTGACCGTCGCCCCGGCGGCCAGGCTCTGCTGCACGCGCGGCTCGTCGGCGAGGCCGGCGATCGGTTCGTTCCAGAACAGGCCCGAGCCGAGGTCGTCGAGCACCAGCAGCTCGCGGCCCGCCGCAGAGGCCACCAGTTCGGCCACCGATGGCGTGCCGGCGAAGCCCTCGATGCGGAAGTTGCTCGGATGGACCTTCAGCCAGGCCGCGGTCGCCGGCGTCGTCGCGTCGGTGAAGTCGCGCAGGTGCGTCTTGTTGGTGGCGCCGACCTCGACCATCGTGCAGCCGGCGCGCCGCATCACGTCGGGCACGCGGAAGCCACCACCGATCTCGACCAGCTCCCCGCGCGAGACCACGACCTCGCGGCCGGCGGTCAACGCCGTGAGCATCAGGGTGGTCGCCGCCGCGTTGTTGTTGACGACCAGCGCCCCGCCAGCGCCGGTGATCGCGCGCAGCAAGGCGGCGACGCCGAGTTCGCGCTGGTCGCGTTCGCCACTTCGCGGATCGACCTCCACCACCGCGTAGCCGGCGGCTCCGGCAAGAGCCTCGACCGCCGCGTCGCACAGCGGCGCCCGGCCGATGCCGGTGTGCAGCACGACGCCGGTTGCATTGAACACGCGCCGGTGCCGCCGCTCGGTCGCCCGCCGCGCGCGTTCCACGATCGCCGCCGCCAGCGCCTCGGTCGCGGCAGCACGCTCGACCGCGGTCGCGTCGAGGGCGCCGCGCAGCACGTTGGCGCGCAGGTCGTCGAGCCATTCGCGCGCGAGTCGCGCCAGCAAGGGTCGCGGCAGCGTCGCCAGCGCCGGCAGACGCAGGATCGCATCGACGGGCGGCAGCAGGCGCAGCGCCGCCGAACGGTCCGAGTCGGTTCTGTGCATCGGCAGTGAGCTCGCTACCATACCTCACCTCGCATGCTGCGCGCCGCTCCGAAGACGCCCGAGCCCGATCCACGCGAACGGGCCCTGGCGAAGGCGCTCGGCCTGCCCGACCTGCTGGCGCGGGTGCTGCTCGCGCGCGGGCTCGACGACCCGGACCGTGCGAAGCGCTTCCTGCGACCCGACCTCGGCACCCTGCACGATCCGTTCGCGTTCCGCGACATGGCGAAGGCCGTCGAACGCATCCGGCAAGCCCTGCGCAGCGGCGAGTCGATCCTGATCCACGGCGACTACGACGTCGATGGCATCAGCGGCACCGTGCTGCTGCACCAGTTCTTCGGCCTGCTGTCGGCGAGCAGCAAGCCGTTCATCCCGGCCCGCGCCGACGGCTACTCGTTCTCGGCCGCGAGCGTCGACGCGATCAAACAGGGCGGCCATCGGCTGGTGATCTCGGTCGACAACGGCACCAACGCGGTCGCGAAGATCGCCGAGCTGCAGGCGGCGGGCATCGACGTGATCGTGACCGACCACCACGGGACCAACGACAACGTCTGTTCGCCCTTCGCCCTGCTGAACCCGCGCCTTCCGGACGCCGGGTACCCGGATCGGGAACTCGCCGGCTGCGGCGTGGCGTTCCGCCTCGCGGCCGCGGTCGCCTCGACCCTGACCCAGAGCCTGCTGACCAGCTCCGAGTTCCGCGAGTTCCTGATCGACGCGCTCGGCTACGTCGCGCTCGGCACGGTCGCCGACGTGGCGCCGCTGCGCGGCGAGAACCGCACGCTGGTGATGCACGGCCTGCGTTCGCTCGCCCAGAGCCGCAACCCCGGCGTGCGCGCCTTGATGGACGCCGCCGGCCTGTCGCATCGCGGCGTCGAGGTCGAGGACATCGCGTTCCGCCTGGCGCCGCTGATCAACGCCGCCGGCCGCGTCGGCCACGGCCACGACGCCGTGCAACTGCTCTGCGCGCCGGGCTACCGCGAGGCGCAGACCGCGGCCAAGGTGCTCGAACAGCACAACGAGGAACGTCGCCGCGTCGAACGGCAGCTGCAGGACGAGGTGCTGCAGCTCGCCGCGCGCGAACACGGCCCGGCGATCGTGCTCGGCGCCGACCATTGGCACCCGGGCGTGCTCGGCATCGTCGCTGCCCGCGTCGCCGAGACGACCGCACGGCCCGTGCTGCTGGTCGCGTTCCGCGGCGACGTCGGGCGCGGCTCCGGTCGTTGCACCGGCGGCCTGCACCTGCGCGACGCTCTCGGTGCCTGCAGCGACCTGCTGGTCGCGCACGGTGGCCATGCCGCCGCCGCCGGCCTCGAGGTCCGACGCGATCGCTTCGAGGCGTTCCGCGAACGGTTCGCCGCGCACTGCGCCCAAGCACCGGTCGCCACTGCGACCGTCGCCGTCGACGGCCACGCCGGCTTCAGCGAACTCGACCCGCACACCGTGCGGAGGCTCGACCTGCTGGGCCCGTTCGGTGCTGGCGCGCCGCGGCCGCGCTTCGTGACCCGCGGCGTGCACGCCGTCGGCAATCCGTGCGTCGACCTGCGCGGCCAGGACGTGCGCGTGCGGTTGGTGGCGGACGGCTGCGTCGTTCCGGCGCGAGTCGTTCGCGGGCACGCGCGCTTCGAAGAACTGTGCCGCACACGGGGCCCGTGGACCGCGGTCTACTCGCCACGCATCGGCGCGCGCAGCGAGGACGGACCCGTGCAGCTCGACGTGCACGAGTTGCACGCCGACGAAGTTCGATAACGCCACCGTGACCACGACGACGCCGACCGTTCCCGAGACCCCGCCCACGATCGGGCGGCGTGGCCCCATTCGCCGGCTCTACGACTGGGTGCTGCACTGGGCCACGACGCCCTACGCGGTGCCGGCCCTGTTCGTGCTCAGCTTCGCCGAGAGCAGCTTCTTCCCGATCCCCCCCGACGTGCTGCTGATCGCGCTGTGCATCGGCAACGTGCGCGGCAGCTACCGCTACGCGTTCTGGTGCTCGATCGCGTCGGTGCTCGGCGGCATCGCCGGCTACGGCATCGGCATGTTCGCGTGGGACCAGCTCCGCGACCTGTTCTATGCCTGGGTGCCCGGCGTGAACGAAGCGAGCGTCGCCAAGGTCAGTGCCCTCTACGAGCAGCACAACTTCTGGATCGTGTTCGTCGCCGCGTTCACGCCGATTCCGTACAAGGTCATCACGATCCTCGCCGGCGTCTGCGCGATCAGCTTCCCGATGTTCGTGATCGCCTCGGCGGTCGGCCGCAGCGCGCGCTTCTTCCTGGTCGCCTGGTTGATCCGCCACTTCGGTCCGTCGATCAAGGACTTCATCGAACGACGCTTCGCGCTGGTCACGATCGCCGGCACGGCGCTGCTGATCGGCGGCTTCGTCGCGATCAAGTACCTGATGTGAGCCTGGACGGCCGGCGGACGCGCTTCGCCGCCCGCTCCGTGCCGCAGCCGGATCGGTTGCCGGGGAATGCGCGCTCTCCCGCGGTCATCGCGAGCGCAGCGGCAACGCCGCGCGCAGCGCCTCGGGAGCATTCGCCCAGGTGGCGGGGTCTGCCGCGATGAGAGGCGCGACGTCGACACCGTCCGCAACCGCGCGCCGCAGTTCCGTGATGGCGCCGTCGACGTCGTCGTTGCGCCACCGGCTCAGCACGAGGAAGTACCGAGCGTTCGCGTTGCCTGGCTCACGCGCGACTGCGCGCGTGAAGCGATCCGTGGCCGAGGCGAAGTCCCCACCTTCGAACGCGAGCCGGCCGAGCATGCGCAACGCACCGGCGTGTTCGGGTTCTGCCGCGAGCACCCGGGCGAACGCCGTCTCCGCCGCCCGGCGGTCGCCGAGGTTGGTCAGGGCCGTCCCGTAGTTCAGCCAATCCCCGGTCAGAGCCTGCGGCGAAGCGACCACCAGCGCGAGCACGTCGGCTGCCTGCCGCCACTGGCCTCGCTGCATCGCGAGCAACGCGGCTTGCGAGCGTTCTCGCCGCGCCCGCGCGGAATCCGGCGAGAGCGCGGCCCCCGCGTCCGCAGGCAGTTGTGCCGCCGCTTCCTCCGTTCGGCCTTGTCGCAGCAGTTCGTTGACCAGGAACCGCTGCATGATCGACGACGACCACGGGCTCGCTGCGGTGGCACCGAACAGCGTCTCGTTGTCACGCCAGTCGCCGGTCCGCACGAACGATCCCGCGCAGAGGACACCGAGCAGCGCGATGAACAGAGGCCGCCTCGACCGCACGCCCTGCCAACGCGCTGCGACCATCTGGTGCAACCCGAACAGCACCGCGACACACCCGGCGATCGAGAGGTAGGCGAAGCGCTCGGCCACCGCGACATAGCCCGGCAGCAGGTTGCACCCTGGCGCCAGCGCGAGGCACGCAAACACGCCGCCAGCCCGCACGACCGGCCAACGCGTGCGCCACAGCAGTGCCGCCGCGGCCGCCTGCGTCAACACCGATATCCACAGCACTCCGGACCCGAAGCCGAGCACGTGGACCCCGGAGTAGTCGGCGCTCAACGAGAACGGCCATACGACGCGAAGCCAGTAGAGCGGGAGGTGCGCGAGCGAAGTCGGCAGCAGGTGTGCGGCCGGCGCACTGCCATCGACCGTGGCGGCAGCCAGCAGCTCGTGACGCACGAACAGGTACGCGGCGGTCAGGAACGCGACCGCCCCGGCGAGCACGAGGCCGCGAGTTCGCAACGTGGTCACGGCTGGCAGCCTCGCCCAACCAATCGTCGCGAGCAGCACCGGCAGGATGACGGCGCTCTCCTTGCTCAGGAGCGCCAACGCCGCAAGCCCGACGACCGACAGGCAGCCACGCACGGTGCCGGTCACCCGGCCGTCCACGAACCGCCGACACACCCACAGCATCGCGTTCGCTGCCAACAGGTCGTCCTGCGCCTTGATCGAGACCACGACTTCGCTGGCGAGCGGGTGGCAGGCGAACACGAGCGCCACCGGCAACGCCACACTGGCGCCGAGCAGACGGCGGGTCAGCCACAGCAGCTGCAGCGCAACCAGGGCGTGCAGCACGAGGCTCACCAGATGAAACCCGGCCGGGTGCATGCCGAACACCGCGTGCTCGGCCTGGAACAGCATGGTTCGCAGCGGGCGGTACATGCGGACCGGCCGAATCGACGTGTGCGTTTCCGGGTCGACCACCGCCTGCCACGGCGAACCCGCGTGGACCCCTGGGTTGTCGACCAGCGTCCCGAAGTCGTCGTAGGTGAATCCGTTCGTGAGGCAGCGTCCGAACGCCAGGAGGACCAGCGCGACGACCAGCAGCGGCTGCCAGCGCGATTGGCCTGCGCCACATCCCGCGACGGAATGCGGTGTACGGTCGGATCCCATGGGGCGCCGAGTCTGCGAAGGCCTCGCGAGTCCGGCAAGCACGCTCATGCATCGCCGCGTTCCGGCACGCAGCCGGCAGCGGCCTCGCGGCCCGTTCGCCCTCGCCCAGAGTGAGCGCCCGCCGATCTCGAAGGCAGCGTCGCCGTTGCCGCCAAGACACCTGCTCTGACGCGGCCGTGCTGCTACAAAAGCCGCGATGCAGAAGCGCCTCTTCCTGATCGACGGCACGGCGCTCGCCTACCGCAGCTTCTTCGCGTTCCAGGGCACCGGCCGCTCGCCGCTGACGAACAGCACCGGCCACCCGACGGCCGCGACCTACGGCTTCTGCATGACGTTGCGCGCGCTGCTCGAACGTGAGAAGCCCGACGCGGTGGCGATCGCCTTCGACGGACCGCGCGGCGAACTGCAGCGCACCCGGCTCTACCCGGAGTACAAGTCGACGCGGCAGAAGATGCCCGACGAGATGCGCGTGCAGCTCGCCGACATCCGCGAAGCGACGGTGGGCTTCGGGCTGACGATCGTCGAGAGCGAGACGCACGAGGCCGACGACGTGATCGCGACGATGGCCGTGCGCGGGCGCGAGGCCGGCATGGCGGTGTTCATCGTCACCGGCGACAAGGACTTCCTGCAGGTCGTCGACGACCAGGTGAAGCTGTGGAACCTGCGCAGCTCGACCAGCAAGCCGGAGATCGTCGATGCGCCGGCCGCGCTGGCGAAGTGGGGCGTGCCGACGACGGCGATGATCGACCTGCTGGCGCTGATGGGCGACACCTCCGACAACGTGCCCGGCGTGCCGAAAGTCGGCGAGAAGACCGCGGTCGAGTTGCTGCAGCAGTTCGGTTCGCTCGACGGCGTCTACGAGCGCCTCGCCGAAGTGAAGAAGCCCGCCGTGCGGCAGTCGCTCGCCGACCACAAGGACCTCGCCCTGCTGAGCCGCGAGCTCGTCACGCTGCGCACCGACGTGCCGCTCGCCGTCGATGCGGCGAAGCTCGGTCCCGCCGTGCCGGACCCCGAACTGCTGCGCCCTCTCTTCCAGCGGCTCGAGTTCACCAACCTGCTCGCCGACCTGGCGGCGCGCCCGGCTCCGCAGGCCGAGGTCGCGCAGAGCTACCAGCTACTGCGCAGCACCGCCGAACTGCCGGCCCTGCTCGCCCGCCTGCAGCAGGCGCCGTTCGTCGCGATCGCCGCCGAGGCCAGCCCCGGCAGCATCCGCCAGCGCAAGCTCGTCGGACTCGCGTTCGCTGACGCGCCGGGGCGGGCCTGCTACGTGCCGCTCGACACCGGCAACCCGCTGCGCGACGCGGCCCTCACGGCCCTGCGCCCGTGGCTCGCCGATGCGGCGAGGAAGAAGGTCGTGCACGACGGCAAGCACCTGCTCGGCATCCTGCGCGCCGCCGCGATCGAGCTGCGTGGCATCGCCGACGACACGCTGCTCGCCAGCTACTGCTGCGACCCCGGCATCGCCTCCCATTCGCTCGACGCGCAGGCCCTGCGCCAGTTCGCCTTCAAGAAGACCTCCCAGAAGGACCTCGTCGGCACCGGCAAGAAGCAGCGCACCTTCGCCGAGGTCGACCCGACCCTGGTCGCCAACTTCGCCTGCGAGGAGGCCGACCTGACGCTGCGCCTCCACGCGCCGCTGCGGGAGCGGCTGCAGCAGCTCGGCGTCGAGCCGATCTACCGCGACCTCGAACTGCGCCTCGTGCCGGTGCTGCTCGACATGGAGTGGGAAGGCATCGCCATCGACCGCGACCACCTCGCGTCGTTGTCGCGCGAGATGCAGGCGCGCATCGACGGCCTGCAGGAACGGGTCCACGCACGCGCCGGGCACCCGTTCAACCTCGGCAGCCCGCAGCAACTCGGCGTGGTGCTGTTCGACGAACTCGAAGCGCACCGGCTCGCCGACATGCCGAAGCCCAAGCGCACGCCGACCGGCCAGTACAAGACCGACCACGAAGTGCTCGAGAAGCTCGCCCCGCACCACGAGGTGGCGCAGCTCGTCCTCGAATGGCGGCAGCTCAGCAAGCTGAAGGGCACCTACGTCGACTCGCTGCCGACGATGGTCGACGCCAGCACGCAGCGGGTGCACACGACGTTCAACCAGGCGGTCGCGGCGACCGGGCGGCTGAGTTCCGAGGATCCGAACCTGCAGAACATCCCGATCCGCACCGAGGAAGGGCGCAAGGTGCGCGCCGCGTTCGTGCCGCGCGGCAAGGGCTGGGTGCTGCTGTCCGCCGACTACAGCCAGATCGAGCTGCGCATCCTCGCCCACGTGTCGGGCGACAAGGCGCTGGTCGACGCGTTCTCGCGCGGCGAGGACATCCACACGCGCACGGCAGCGCTCGTGCACGGGCTGTTGCCGAACATGGTGACGCCCGAGCTGCGCAACCAGGCGAAGGTCATCAACTACGGGTTGATGTACGGGATGGGTGCTTCGCGGCTCGCAGCCGAAACGGGGCTGCGGCCGCCGGAGGCGAAGAAGTTCATCGACGGCTACTTCCGGGCGCTGCCCGGGGTGAAGCGCTGCCTCGACGACTCGCTCGCGCACGCGCGCGAGAAGAAGGAGGTGCGCACGATGTTCGGTCGCCGCCGACCGTTGCCGGACATCGACAGCACCAACGCGATGCAGCGCATCGCCGCCGAGAACATGGCGGTGAACACGCCCATCCAAGGAGCGGCGGCGGACATCGTGAAGCGCGCGATGCTGGCGGTGCACGCGGCGTTGGCGGAGCGTGGGCTCCGGGCGCGGCTGCTGTTGCAGGTGCACGACGAGTTGGTGCTCGACGTGCCGGAGGACGAACTCACCGAGGTGCAGCGGCTGGTGAAGGACGCGATGGCTGGCGCGGCGCAGCTGGCGGTGCCGCTCGAAGTCGCGATGGGCCACGGGCCGACGTGGTTGTCGGCGCACTGAGTCGGTGCCAGGCTACTGCTGGCGGCCGACGGTGCCGCGAATCGAGTTGCCGAGCACGACGCCCGCTGCGTTGGCTCCCGGGTCGACGGCGAACGGTTGCTGGAAGTACTCGACGCCGACCAGCGCCTGCGTGAACGGGATCGGCAGGGTCATGGTGGCGGTGGTGCCGGTGACGTTCGCCCAGGCGGTCGCCGCTGGGTCGATGTTCAGGAAGCACGACGGCATGCCGATCGACGCCAGCGACAGCGGCAACGGGACGCCGTTGGAGAACTGGTCGTCGAAGCCCATGCCGAGCCCGGCGAGCGGGCCGTTCAAGCCGACGATGTTCACGGAGAGCGTCTGGCCGATCCAGGCGCGCGACCAGCTCTCGGTGAGATAGAGCCCTGGGGAGAGGTTCTGGGTGCAGTGCGTGCCATGCCACTCGAACTCACTCGGGTAGGCGTCGCCGATGTAGCCGAGGTTGCCGGTCCCGTTCAGCAGGTAGAGCCGGTTGTGCACGCGGTCGTAGCTCTCGGTAAGCGGGTACGGCGCAATCGGCGTTCCTTGCGAAGGAACGCCAGCCCAGGAGGTCGGGCCGGTTCTCCGGAAGTACGTAGTCACGCCGGCATGCGTCTGCATGCGCATCAAGCAGCCACGATGCGCGTCGAACCAGATCGAGTTCCAGCCGAGGACGGGACCGCTGGAACCCAGGAGTTGCCACCCACTACTGGCCGACCACTCCCAAGTGACACCCTCAAGACTCAAGACTTGGCCTTGTGAACTCACATGGCTTCGCCCGAATAGCACAAGCCGGTCGATGCTCTCGTCGTAAGCGAACCCCAGGTAGAAGTACTTGCTGCCTAACGGCCCGATTGTGGGAGGCACCGTTGGGCCCGTCGGCAGTTGCGTGAAGAACACTCCATTCCATGAAGTCAGCGTGGGGCCTTGGACTCCGTCATGGAACATCAACTGACACGACTCGCCTCCAGGAACTGGACTGAAGGTAGCGAACATTCCTTTGGCCGCGCCTGCAAGCGGTGATGGCAGAGGTCCACGCGAACCAAGTGTAGATCCGGTCCATTCCCAGAGTTCAGGCGGCAGTTGCACCTGACCCGTCGTGGCAGCTATCAGCACGTAGCCTCGATGGTCACCCTGGATCCAACGAACTGATGTGAATGGCAGGACTGTCATCAACGTCCATGACACACCATCGAACTCGTACAGTGATGCGCCGTCCAGCGAGACAACGCGGTCGCGGCCAGTGGCGTAGACACTGACACCTCCGAGACTCGTGTTCGGCGCGTTGGGTATCGGCGTCCAGGTCACTTGGGCCATGGAGAACGACGCGAAGAGATGCAGCGCCACGAAGCATGCTGCAGGAGATGCATGCTGAATCGCCACGGACGGCGATGCTCCGCAGCAGGTCTTTGACCTTGGCGAGAAGATCACAGCCCACCTCCGACGAACACATGCAGACCGTTTGAGAGGAACGTCCCGCCACCCGATGGGAAGACCGCGGCCTGCAGTCCGAAGTCGGAGTGCACTACACCCGGGGGAAGCTGCACCGCCCAGCGAGCCATGCCGAACGCGTCGGTGATTGCAGGCCAACTGTTCGTCACGGTGCTCAGCCAGAGCGTGCACGGCGGCACCGCAATCGGCGCACTGCTCCAATCGCCGATCCCCAGCAGGCATGGGGCCAGGGCGTCACCGCTGAACAGCTGCAGATCGAATGCACTGCCAGTCCCGGCGCCCGAACGGCTCCATGGCTCACCGCGCGCCACGAGACGCACTTCCCTGGCGGCCTGTGTGGAGTCGGCGATCAGGCCGAGGATCGGGGCCTGGCCCCATCCTGGCGTCGCCAACGACGGGTACGTCAAGTAGGGGACCGACCAGTAGTAGTCGACTGGCTGCCCTTGGCCGTCTCTCGTCCCATCGACCACGAACACCGGCACCGTCGACGATGTGTCCACCCGGATCCACATGTGCAACGAGCCGGTCCCCGTGTAGGAGAACGGCACGTCGAGCGGCAGCACGACGTTGAAGTCGCCCAAGCCGGTCGTGGTCATCGCGGCGCCGACACCGAAGGACGCCGGCGCCGAAACCGTGCGATTCGTGAGCACCTGCACGGCGTTGAGGGCCGAGGGCAAGATCATCGGCACCGGCGGGCTCTGCGGAGGGAACGTAGGCGGGTTGGGGTTGGGCGCTTGCCACCAACCTCCCTCCGCCAGCCACATTTCCTGTATCACCAGATCCTGTGCGCTGAACGGACCCCACGCCCGGAGCGCAATGCCACGGATCGTCATCGGCCCGCCGACGACGTTCGCAACGCTGTCGTTGCGGTAGAGAATGTGGATCAGGCCGCGGTACGGCATCTGGCTCGTGGACTGGCGCCCCCAACCGAGATCAAACCCGTTCTGGTAGCCGCGGTGGTTCAAGTAGGGTGCATTATTGAAAGGCTCGTACAGCTCGAATGCAGCGGAGCCGTAGGCCCAGTCGTAGGGCACGATCCGATCGACCTGCCAGTCGCGGTCCGTTCGCGTGCATGTTCCACTGGCGGTCTGGACGGATCCGGACGCCGCTTGCACCCGGTCCGCCAGATCGGTCGTTGCGGTGTCGAGGTTGCTCCCGAGCCGGCGCCCGACCACCTGCACCGGCAATGCGGGGGTCAGCAAAGCCGTGTCGGCGCTCGACACGCGCAGGGTGACCGCCCCACCCGATGGCGCTACGAACACGACGCGCTCGTAGCTGTTCGCCGGCGTGATCGATCGGGCCAGCATCTGACCATTGCTGACGTCGAGGGCTTCCAGGTCGACGTTGGCCAGCGGCCCCTCGGGAACGACGAGGTCGTTCACGGGATCGTGCCAACGCCGCCAGCAGCAAACCACGGCATAGCGCTCGCCCGGCAGGAGGCCGGTGTACGAAGTCGTCACGACGGGAGTCGCTGTCGTGAGCGTCACCGTCGTCACGAGTGGCTGGATCGCCGAGTCCCGCGTCGCGAACTGCGCCAGGACGTCGTCGCGCACGTAGCCAAGGCCGAAGGTGTTGCGCCCGGTGTAGCTGTGCTGGTCCCCCGGCTCGGACGACGCCCCGTCCTGGCGGCTGTAGGTGCCGACCGTGTTGAGGAGGATCGCTGCACGCGTTTCCTCGGCGGACGCGGAAGTCACGTAGCCGCGGTACAGCAGGGCAGCTCCCGCCACCTGCGCCGACGCCGCGCTGGTGCCGATGTTGGGCCGGACCGGCGACACGCGGTTGCCACCTGTCTGCGCAGCCGGGTCAGCGATATCGATCCCCGGAGCGAGCATGCACCCGCTCACGAACCAGTTGTTGAACGTCGGGTACTGGAAGCCGAGGACCCCACCGGTGAACTGCCCCTTGCCGCCGCCCGTCGCGCAGACGTCCGGGTAGTAGCGGCCCGGATTCTGGTCGAGCGGCCCACGCGAGGACTGCGGGATCGGAACGAAGGCGAGGTTCTGGTTCGTGCCGACCACGCGCGCATGCACGCCGCCAACTGCGAGTCCGTGGTAGAAGCCGTTGCTCGAGCGCGAGGAGTCGCCGCCGTTGCCGGCGTTGGTGACGATCAGCAGGTCCTCCTGTCGGGCCAGCGAGTCGAGAGCAACGCTCACCGGATGGTCCGGGGACGGACGACCCGCGATGGAGAGGTTGACGACATCGACGTCGTTCCCGAGCAGGATGTACGTGCGCAGCTCTTCGATGCCGCCGAGATAGCCTTCGTCGGTGAACACCCAGGGGTTCGCGGCAGAGAGCTGTTGGCCGGGGATGTTGTCTAGCGAGCTGCAGGCTACGTCGACGATCATCGCGTCGGGAGCATGTCCAAATCCTGAGAAGGACTGATACGAAGAGCCGGCTGAGATTGCCGCCATGGCGGTTCCGTGTCCGCAAGTCTCGGCATGCACCAAGGGCCGGTAGCCAACGGTCCCTGCATTAGGTGGAGGCGAATGTGGGAAAGGTAGACACAACCGGGGTTGTGCGGTGGTCAACCGGTTGCAGTTCACATGATTGGCTTCGTTCACGACCAAGTGCGCCACGACGCGCGTCTGCCCCGCTCCGTTGTCGAACGCCGGATGCGGCCCAGGCCCCGACGACCCTCCGGTGATGTTGTAGTCGATGCCCGAATCGAACACGGCGAGCGTCGCGCCGGCCCCGCGGTAAGGCGCGCCGGCCCCGCCGAGCAAGGACCACGCCGCCACGACGTTGTGGTTCGCGGCATCCACGGCATCCACTTGCGGCGGCACCACGGGCATGGGTGCTTCGAGCACCTCGCTGGCCGGCACAGCCGGAGATCCGAGGTCGGCATCGGCGGCGCTGTGGGCCTGCACCGGCCACGCCGAGTGCACACGCGCCAGCTGTCGAAGCGCGGGCACGGCAACCGCCGGAACCTCGATGCTGATCGCATTGAGGTGCCAGTAGTGTCGGGCGACGACGCCACCCGCCGCCTGCACCGCCTGCGCGATCCCCGCCTGATCCGTCTGCGCCAGCGCCCGCAGATTCGCTACCAACGCCGCGCGCGCGGCGACCGGTGCCTGCTTGATGTTCGCGATCGCCTGCTGCAAGTTGTAGCCGCGATTCTTCAGCAGCAGGATCCACCGCTCGCTCCCCGGCGCCGCGCCCGGCAAGGCCGTGCTGGTGCTGGTCGTCACGACCTGCGCCCGTCCCGTCTCAGCAACGCCGCCTGCTACCAGGAAGAGCAGAGTGAGTGAGTGAGTGAGTGAGTGAGTGAGTGAGTGAGTGAGTGAGTGAGTGATCGTCTTCATGGGCAAGCCGGCTGCTCCGTGCGGCGACCGACGAACACTACCTCACGCCCACGACCTGGCAACTCCCCCAGCGCCGCACGCGACCATGCCATCGAGCAACCGTCGCATCCCGGCGACACAGCGCTGGCCCCCGTTCAGATACCCTCACCCACCGCACTGCGCATCGAGCCACGCCAGCATCACGTACCCCTCCGCCGTGTGCCGCGGCCCCGGCAACCCCATCAACCGCCGCGCCCCACACTGCACGTGCCGGTGCCGGAAGAACTCGAACAGCAGCGACCCCGCATCGAGCCGCTGCCCATCGAACCGGCTGTCGATCTCGATGCTGCTGAGGCCCTCGTCGGCCATGCGCTTCGCCAGCCGTTCCAGTTCTTCCGACGACGTCCCGAACAGGAACTCGCGGAACGCCTGCACCTCGACGTCGCCGTAGTCCTGGTCGAGCAGCAGATCGACGAACTCGGGCTCGCCGCCCTCGACCAGCAGCTGCATCAACTCGCTGCTGCCGGCCATCGTCCCGCCGACCACCCGCACGCGCTGCCGCGCCTCCCACGTCTGCGCCAGGATCGGGAAGAACGCGTGCGCCCGCCACACCAGCCGGTCGCTCCAGAGCTGCGCCAGGTTGCGCACCGCCTGCGCGCGCAGCTCGCGCCGCGTCGTGCCGTCGGTGACGAGATCGACCAGCACTTCCTCGCAGAGCCGCGTGTGCACGCTCGCACGGAGCAAACGCGCCGCGTGTTCGCGCAGCGACGTGCGCGTTTCGCTGTCCGGCATGCCGCCGGCCGCGTGCCACAGCAGACGCAGGAAGTTGATCTGCGCCATGTTCATCGCGCGGCCGACGAGTGCTTGCGTCGGCGCTCGGAACGGGAACGACGCCTGGTCGCACTGCATCATCGCATCGACCAGCGTGTCGAGGCCGCGCCGCTTGCCGTCGAGAACCTGCTCCTGCAGCGGCGACGGGTAGCGCGTGAGCAGTTCGGCGAAGCGATCGAGGCTGCCTTGCTGGTCGCGGATCGCGCCGATGGTGTGCGCGGCCGTCGCGTTGCCGCACGTGGCGAGCTCGGCGCAGAGCCGCTCGACGAGCGCGAGCTCGTCGGGCTGCAGCGCGCGCGGGCCCTCGCCGACCATCACCCGCCCGCCTGGCGATGCCCCTGCACGATCTGCTCGACCACCGCCGGCTCGGCGAGCGTGGTCAGGTCGCCGAGTTCGGTGTAGTTGCCCTCGGCGATCTTGCGCAGGATGCGGCGCATGATCTTGCCGCTGCGCGTCTTCGGCAGCCCGGGCACCACCTGGATGCGATCGGGCGTGGCGATCGGCGAGATGCCCTTCCGCACCGCCTGCTTCAGCACCGCTCCGACGTCGTCGGCGGGCACGCCTTCGGCCGCCTTGCCGGCGATCACGA
The DNA here is from genome assembly GCA_002343845.1 of Planctomycetes bacterium UBA2386. The sequence goes on from DDSQ01000118.1 coordinate 44,089, forward strand.
ACGCGTGGATGCCCTGGCCCTTGAGGTCGTGCGGGAACCCCACCACCGCGGCCTCGGCGCAGTACTCGTGGGCGACGAGGGCACTCTCGATCTCGGCAGTGCCGAGGCGATGGCCCGCGACGTTGAGCACGTCGTCGACGCGGCCGGTGATCCAGTAGTAGCCNNGGCAGCCGTCGCCGGTGAAGTAACGCCCGGGGAACGTGCTGAAGTACGTCTGCACGAAGCGGGCATGGTCGTTCCAGATCGTCCGCGCTTGTCCCGGCCAGCTCCCCTGCAGGCAGAGGTTGCCCGACACGCCGTTGCCGACCAGTTCCTTGCCCTGGTCGTCGACCAGCACCGGGATCACGCCGGGCAGCGGGAACGTCGCCGAGCCG
>DDSQ01000183.1:0-749 GCA_002343845.1 Planctomycetes bacterium UBA2386
GCGCGGCACCCTGGATGTTGCGGTGGCCGCGGCTGAAGATCTCCGGGAGGGCGCCCGGCGTGCCGGCGAAGGGGTTGCCCGCCGCGGCACGGCCCTCGGCGTCCAGCCGCACGACCTTGCCCACGTGGTTGTCCAGCGTCTGCGCGTCGTCCTTGCGCGAGAAACGATCGCCCAGCCCGACGAGGATGCGCCCCTCGCGGTCGAAGACGATGCGCGAGCCGCAGTGCAGCGTGCTGCGCACCTTGGGGCTCTGGCGGAAGACCGTTCGCACGTCGACGAGCCCGGCCTCCGCAAGACGGCCCATGGCCAGCGCCGTCGAGTTGCCGCCCTCGCCCGGCTCGGCGAAGGTGAACCAGACGCGGGCGTTCTCGGCGAAGCGAGGGTCCAGGGCGACATCGAGCAGCCCGCACTGCCCGCCGGCATCGATCGGCGGCAGGCCGGACAGCGGCGGGCCGACCCGTCCGTCGGTGCCGACGATCCGCAGGCGCCCNNNTGCTGGCCAGCAGCACGCCCAGGCGTCGCAGCGGCCACCGCCCCGCGGCGAGTTGCCGCTCCTTGTCCCATCCGATCATTCGCAGGCCTCCACGACCATCTGCAGCCGCGGCTGCCCGTTCCATTCGTCCACCTGCAGGCCGTAGGCCAGCCGCACGTCCTCGGCGACCGGCTCGGTGCGCCCGAACCAGATCGCGTCGCGCCACTGGCCGGCATGCCGCACGCGCATCTTCAGGTGCTTGTCGGCCACCAGCCGC
>DDSQ01000183.1:933-4876 GCA_002343845.1 Planctomycetes bacterium UBA2386
TCGCGCTTGCTGATCAGGTCCAGCGCGTCGCGCAGGTGGAAGCCCGGGATGGACCGCCCGCTGCCCTTGAGCCGCCCGTCGGCCCCGGGCGCGAAGACGAAGGTCGGGCGGTGCAGCCGGTCCTTCAGGCGCCCCGCCACGATGCCGATCACGCCCTCGTGGAAGTCGGCCGCGAACAGCGCCAGCGCCGGCGGCAGGGCGTCGCCCGCCCCGGTGCCGGCGGCCAGCCGCTCGAGCAGCGACTCGGCCTGGGCACGCATGCCCGCCTCGACCTCGCGCCGCTCGCGGTTGATCGCGTCCAGCCGCGTGGCGAGTTCGGCGGCCCGCTGCGCGTCGTCGGTCAGCAGGCACTCGATGCCCAGCGTCATGTCGGCCAGCCGCCCCGCCGCGTTGATGCGCGGCCCCAGCGCGAAGCCGAAGTCGAAGGCCCGTGCACGCTGCGGCTGCCGCCCGGCGACGGCGAACAGGGCCGCCAGGCCCGGCTGCAGGCGGCCGCGGCGGATGCGCTCGAGGCCCTGCGACACGAGGCGCCGGTTGTTGGCATCGAGCCGCACCACGTCGGCCACGGTGCCCAAGGCCACCAGGTCGAGCAGCGCGTCCAGCCGCGGCTGCCGATGCAGGTCGAAGCGGCCGCGCGCGCGCAGCTCGGCGCGCAGCGCGAGCAGCACGTAGAACATCACCCCGACGCCGGCGATGGCCTTGCTGGGGAAGTCGTCGCCGGGCTGGCTCGGGTCGACGATCACGTCGGCATCGGGCAGGCGAACCTGGCCGTCGGGGGCGGCGGGCAGGTGGTGGTCGGTCACCAGCACGCGCAAGCCCAGCGAGCGGGCGTGCGCGACGCCGTCGAAGCTGGCGATGCCGTTGTCCACGGTCACCAGCACGTCGGGCCGCTGCGCGGCGGCCAGCTCGACGATCGCCGGCGTCAGGCCGTAGCCATGCACGCTGCGGTCGGGCACGACATATCCCAGCGTGCCCGGCCGCGCCCCGAGCATGGCCAGCCCGCGCAGCGCGACCGCGCAGGCCGTGGCCCCGTCGCAATCGTAGTCGGCGACGACGACGATGCGCGCACCCTCCTCGATCGCGTCGGCCAGCAGGCGCGCGGCCTCGGCACTGCCCTTCAGCCGGGTCGGCGGGATCAGGTGCTGCAGGCCGTCGTCGAGCTCGTCGGGCCCGCGCACGCCGCGCGCCGCGAGCAGCCGCGCCAGCAGCGGATGCGCGCCGGCCTGCTCGAGCGCGAAGGCCGCCCGCGGCGGCACGTCGCGCGGCTGCAGGCGGGGCACGGCACTCACGCGGCCTCCAGCATCGCGGCCGGGCGCGGCGCACGCCACGCCGCCCCGAGCCCGCGCAGCAGCCGGCCCAGCGCCGACGCGCGACCCGCGGCGGTCCAGGTCAGGGAGGCCCGCTCGCCGCACAGGGTCAGCGCCGCACCCGGCGTCGCCGCATGGCGTGCCGCCCACTGCGCGACCGGGCCGGCATCCAGCTCGCGCCAGGCCTGCTGCCAGCGGGCCCAGTCCTCGGCCAGCGCGGGGCCGCGCAGGCGCTCGTCGACGACCAGCCCCGGCGGCAGCTCGCGCGCCGGCGTCCGGCCCGTGCCGCTGATCCAGACGCTGTTGACCGCGGGAAGGCCCAGCGCCTCGCGCGCGACGTTCAGCGGGTGGGCATGCAGCAGCATCTGCACTTCGTTCTGCAGCCGGCGCGCCAGGCGCGCCCGCGGATCGGCGCCGAGCCAGTGGTCGACGTTGCGGCCGATGACGCGGTCCAGCGACGCGGTGGGCAGCTCGGCCAGCGCCTCGTGGCGGCACAGCCAGCCCGAGGGCCAGCGGTCGTGCAGCTCGAAGCCTTCGCTGAGGAACAGGCCGGCGATCGCGCCCAGGACCTCGCGCGCGCCGGATGCGTCCAGCTGCAGGGTCGCGGGGTCGTGCAGGCTGAGCTGCTCCGTGCCCAGGCTCCAGTGCACCGGCCTCAGCCAGGCCCAGCCCTCGCGCGGGTGCTCGTCCAGCAGGCCGGCGCGGCGCGCCTCCAGCGCGGCCAGCGGCACCAGGCCGTCGTCCGGCCGGGCCAGCCCGAGTGCCCGCGCCAGCACGCGCTCGTGCGGCGGGCTCAGGCTCCACTCGTCGCCGGGATCGGCCTGCGCCTCGCCCAGGACAGCGAGCAGGCGCTGCAGGTTCGGCAGCGCAAGCGCCTGGAGCGCCGCGCGGCCGGCGTCGGACAACGGCGCGGCGAACGGGACGACGAGGTGCATGCGGCGGATTATCCCGGGCCACCCGGAACCCTGTGCGCGGGGGTTCGAGGGCGCCTGCTGCCGGCCGGGCCTCTGGGCGCCGGCACCGCGGCCGCCGGGAGGCGGCGGCCGGCCTGCGGCCGGCCGAGGGCCTCGGGTTAGGATCGCGCCCCCATGGACGTGCCTTACGAGTGGCAGATCGGCTGGCGCTACACGCGCAGCGGCCGCGGCGGACGGCGCAACGGCTTCATCTCGTTCATCTCGGCCGTCTCGGTGCTGGGCATCGGCCTGGGCGTCGCGGCGCTGATCATCGTGCTCAGCGTGATGAACGGCTTCCAGAAGGAGGTCCGCGACCGCATGCTCTCGGTGATCCCGCATGTCGAGCTGAGCGCCACCGACGGCCTCGCGCTGCCCGATTGGCGGGCCACCGCGGAGTCGGCGCGCGCGGCCGGCGCGCAGGTCGTCGGTGCCGCGCCCTTCATCGCGGTTCAGGCCCTGCTGTCGCACGGCAGCGCGATGCGCGGCGCGCAGGTGCGCGGCATCGACCCGGCCGAGGAGGCCGCGGTCACGCCGCTCGGCCGGCAGCTGCGCGAATCGAGCTTCGCGACCCTGCGCCCCGGCGAGTGGCAGGTCGTGCTCGGCAGCGAGCTCGCGCGGCAGCTGGGCGTGGCCCGCGGCGATCGTGTCACGCTGATCGCGCCCGGCGGCCAGGTCACGCCGGCCGGCGTCGTGCCGCGCCTGCGCCAGTTCACCGTCTCGGGCAGCGTCGAGTCCGGGCACCACGAGTTCGACGCCTCGCTCGCGCTGATCCACCTCGACGACGCGGCGCGGCTGTTTCGCCTCGAGGGCCCGAGCGGCGTGCAGCTGAAGCTCGCCGATGCGCAGCAGGCGCGCGCGGCGGCGGCGCGCCTGGCGCAGGTGCTGCCGGCCGACGTCGCGGTGCGCGACTGGACGCGGGTGAACCGCCACTGGTACGACGCGGTGCAGGTCGAGAAGCGGCTGATGACGCTGATCCTGACCCTGATCGTCGCGGTGGCGGCGTTCAACCTGGTGGCCACGCTGGTGATGACGGTCACCGACAAGCGAGCCGACATCGCGATCCTGCGCACGCTCGGCGCGAGCCCGCGCTCGGTCATGGGCGTCTTCGTCGTCCAGGGCGCGCTGGCCGGCGTCGTCGGCACGCTGGCCGGCGTCGCGGTCGGGCTCGCGGTCGCCTTCAACATCGACGTCATCGTGCCGGCGATCGAACGGGCGCTGGGCATCGCCTTCCTGCCCGGCAGCATCTACGTGATCTCGCGGATGCCCAGCCAGCCGCTGGCGGCGGACATCGTGCCCGTGGCCCTGGTGTCGCTGCTGCTGGCCTTCGCGGCCACGCTGTACCCGAGCTGGCGCGCCAGCCGCGTCGCTCCGGCCGAGGCGCTGCGCCATGAGTGAGCCCGTGCTGCAGGCGATCGACCTGCACCGGCGCTTCCGCGAGGGCAGCGGGGCCTACGCGCTGGACGTCACGGTGCTGCGCGGCGTGAACCTGAGCGTTGCCGCCGGCGAGACGCTGGCCGTCGTCGGGACCTCGGGATCGGGCAAGAGCACGCTGCTGCACCTGCTGGGCGGGCTCGACGCACCGACGGGCGGCCGCGTGCTGCTCAAGGGCCGCGACTTCGCCGCCATGGCTGCGGCCGAGCAGGGGCGCTGGCGCAACCTGCACCTGGGCTTCGTCTACCAGTT
>DDSQ01000183.1:5014-21039 GCA_002343845.1 Planctomycetes bacterium UBA2386
ACCGGCAACCTCGACCACGCGACGGCCGACACCGTCTTCGCACTGATGCTGCAGCTCGCCGCGCAGCAGGGGACCGCCTTCGTCGTGGTCACGCACGATGCCGGGCTGGCCGCGCGCTGCGCGCGCACCCTGCGGCTGGGCGCCTGACGCGACGGCAGCGCGCCGATGGCCGTCCGCGACCGCCTGCCCTTCGAGCTGCAGATCGGCTGGCGCTACCTGCGCGGCGGGCGCACGCGGGTGCGCCGCGGCTTCGTCAGCTTCATCGCCGCGCTGTCGGTCGTCGGCATCACGCTGGGCGTGGCGGCGCTGATCGTCGTGCTGTCGGTGATGAACGGCTTCCGCGCCGAGGTGCGCGAGCGCATGCTCGACGTCATCGCCCACGTCGAGGTGCAGGCCGTCGGCGAGGCACGGCCCGACCTCGCCGGCTGGACGGCGATCGCGCGGCAGGATCCCGAGGTCCGCGGCGTCGCGCCGTTCGCCGCGCTGCAGGGGCTGCTCGGCCGCGGCGAGGTTCTGCGCGCCGCGGTGATCCAGGGCATCGACCCGGCGCTCGAGCCGGCCGTCAGCGGCCTGGCGGCGCGGCTGGCCGAGGGCACCGAGGCCCCGCTGCGGCGCCTGCAGCCCGGCTCGCGCAGCGTCCTGCTGGGCGCCGAACTCGCCCGCGCGTTGCGGCTGAGTCCCGGGGATCCGGTCGCGCTGGTCCTGCCCCCGGCGCCCGGGGGCGACGGCAGTCCGTCGACCATCCCGCGCACCGTGACGCTGCGCTTCGCCGGGCCCTTCGAGTCGGGCCACTTCCAGTACGACGACGCCTGGGCGCTGATGCACATCGAGGACCTGCGCACGCTGATGCCGGGCCACGAGGCCGAAGGGCTGCGCCTGCGGCTGGCCGACGCCTCGCGCGCGCCGTGGGTCGCCCAGCGGCTCGCGCCGCAGTGGGCGGGGACGGCCATCGTGCGCGACTGGTCGTCGAGCAACCGCCCGTGGTTCGAGGCCGTCGCGCAACAGAAGCGCATGCTCGGGCTGATCCTCACCCTGATCGTCGCGGTGGCGGCCTTCAACCTCGTCAGCACGCTGGTGATGACGGTCACCGACAAGCGCGCCGACATCGCGATCCTGCGCACGCTCGGCGCGAGCCCGCGCTCGGTGATGGCGATCTTCGTCGTGCAAGGCGCGCTGGCCGGCGCGCTGGGCACGCTGGCCGGGGTCGCGCTCGGCCTGGGGATCGCGCTGAACGTCGACGTGATCGTGCCCGCGATCGAGCGCGCGCTCGGCGCCACGCTGTTGCCGGCCAGCGTCTACCTGGTCTCGCGGATGCCCAGCCAGCCGCTGGCCACGGACATCGTGCCGATCGCCGGGATCTCGGTGGCGCTGGCGCTGGTGGCCACGCTGTACCCGAGCTGGCGCGCCAGCCGCGTCGAACCGGCGCAGGCGCTGCACGAGGAGTAGACACGCGCCGGCCCGGCGGGCACGCAGCCGGCCCCGGACGTTGCCGAGACAAGGCCCTGCGACGCCGGCGGTCGCCGCCCGCTGCGGCATGCCGACCGGGGCGCGCTTCCTACAATGCCGCCGTGATGCCCCCGCCGCCCACCGACCCGGTGCTGCTGAACGCCGACCTGCACTGCCACTCGGTCGTCTCCGACGGCACGCTCGAGCCCGAGGAGCTCGCGCGGCGCGCGAAGGCGCAGGGCGTCGAGTTGTGGGCGCTGACCGACCACGACGAGATCTCCGGCCAGGCCCGGGCGATCGACGCCGCGCGCGAGGCCGGGCTGGACGTGCTCAGCGGGGTCGAGATCTCGGTGACCTTCGCCGGGCGCACGGTGCACATCGTCGGCCTGGGCTTCGACCCCGACGACGCGGAGCTCGCCGCCGGGCTTGCGGCCACCCGCGGCGGCCGCGCCGAGCGCGCCCGCGAGATGGCCGCCGAGCTGGCCCGCGCCGGCATCCCCGACGCCTTCGAGGGCGCCCTGCGTTATGTCGGCAACCCCGAGCTGATCTCGCGCACGCACTTCGCGCGCTACATCGTCGAGACCGGCACCTGCCGCGACACGCACGAGGTCTTCCGCCGCTTCCTCGCCGAGGGCAAGCCCGGCTTCGTGCCGCACCGCTGGGCGCGCCTGGGCGATGCGGTGCGCTGGATCACGCGCGCCGGCGGCATNNCACGGCGGGCGCTGCGTCGAGGTGGTCACCGGCAGCCACACGGCGTCCGACCAGGTCCGCTATGCCGAGACCGCGCTGGAGTTCGGGCTGCTCGCCTCCCGCGGCAGCGACTTCCACTCGCCCGGCGAGAGCCGCGCCGAGCTGGGCAGCCTGCCGCTGCTGCCGGGACGGCTGCGGCCCGTCTGGGCCGAACTGCAGGATCGCGTGCAGCGCGCCTGAGCGGCATCGGGCCGGATGCGGCCCGCTCCCGCTGCGCTCAGACGGCGGGCCCGAACACGGTGCGCGGCGCCAGCGTCCGCGCGAGGTCCAGGTCACTGCGCTCGAACCAGGGCGAGCGCCGCCGCTCGAGGATCTGCTCGAGCCAGGCCTCGACGGCGTCGCCGGGTATCGCCTTGCTGAACAGGAAGCCCTGCATCACGGTGCAGCCGAGGCGGTTGAGCACCTCCATCTGCCGCTCGGTCTCGACGCCCTCGGCGACGACGCGCAGCCCCAGGGCCCGCGCCAGCGCGATGATCGCGGTGACGATCGCGCTGTTCTGCGGCTTCTTGCCGAGGTCGCTGACGAACTGGCGGTCGATCTTCAGCTCGGAGATCGGCAGCGAGGTCAGGCGCGCCAGCGACGAGTAGCCGGTGCCGAAGTCGTCGATCGCCACCTCGACACCCACCGCGTTGAGCCGGTGCAGCGACGGCATCACGACGGCGAGCTCCTTCATCAACCCGGTCTCGGTGATCTCGAGCTGGATCGCGCGGTGCGGCACGCCGTGCGCGCTCGCCGCCTGGTGGATGTGCTCGACGAGGTCGATGCGTTCGATCAGCCGCGTCGGCACGTTGACGGCGATCGATTCGGCAAAGCCGAAGGCGTCCGACCACGCCTTCGCCTGGCGGAGCGCCTCGTCGAGCGCCCACGCGGTCATGCGCTCGATGAGCCCCGATTCCTCGGCCACCGGGATGAAGTCGGCCGGCGGCACGAGCCGGCCGTCCCGGCGCCAGCGCATCAGCGCCTCGGCCCCGACCATGCGCGACGTGCGGGTGTCGATCTTCGGCTGGTAGTGCAGCACGAGCTCGTCGCGCTCGATCGCCTTGTGCAGCGCCGTCTCCAGCGCCAGCTTCTCGCGAGCCCCGCGGCCGATGCGCTCCGGCGTGTAGAAGGTCAGGCCGTTGCGCCCCGCGGCCTTGACCGCGTACATCGCGGCATCGGAGTTGCGCAGCAGGTCGAGCACGCTCGCGCCGTCGCGCGGGTACATCGCGATGCCGACGCTGGCGGTGATGAAACACTCCTGCCCGGCGACGAGCATCGGCGCGCGCAGGGCCTCCAGGATGCGGGTGGCGACGAGCTGGGCATCGTGTGCGTCGGCGACATCGGGGAGCAGCGCGACGAACTCGTCGCCGCCCAGCCGGCCGGCGGCCTCCAGCGCACGATGCGCGCGCGAGCCGGCCGACTCCAGCATGCCCTCGGCGACCTGCTCGCAGTGCCGCACGCACGAACGCAGCCGGTGCGCGACCTCGCAGAGCATCTCGTCGCCGGCGGCGTGGCCGAGGTTGTCGTTGATCAGCTTGAAGCGGTCCAGGTCGATCAGCAGCAGCGCGCAGGCATGGCCATGGGCGCGTGCGTGCTCGAGCGCACGTTCGGTGCGCCAGATCAGCTGGCGACGGTTGGGCAGCCCGGTCAGCGCGTCGTAGTTGGCGAGGTGCCGGATCTTGTCCTCGGCCGCCCGCCGGTCGGTCACGTCCTGGACGATGCCGGTGTAGCCGCGTGTCGCGCCCTTGTCGCCGTACTCGGGCTCGGCCTCGACATGGACGATGCGCGAGCGCCCGTCCGGCAGCGCGATGGCCAGGTCGGTCGCGAGCACGCTGCCGTGGGCCTGAACCTCGGCGAGCCGGCGCAGGATCGAGCGCCGTCCGGCCGGCTCGACCATGCGCAGCAGGCCGCGCACGGTCGGTGCCGCGCCGGGCCCGAGACCGAAGACGCGCAGCGCCTCGGCCGACAGCTCGAGCTGGCCGGACGGCCCGCGCTCGGCGGCATGCCACTGCAGGCTGCCCATGCGTGCCAGGTCCTGGGCGCGCGCGAGCTTGGCCTTGCTGCTCTCGAGCTCCTTGCGCGTCAACGCCGCGCGCAGCAGGTAGTGCAGCCGCCCGGCCAGGAGGTTCCACTGGCTGCTCTTGACGAAGAAGTCCGTCGCGCCGGCCTCGTAGGCCTTGGCGATGGATGCCTCGTCGTCGAGGGCGGTCAGCACCAGCACCGGCGTGTGCTCGTGACCGGCGAGCTGGCGCAGGCGTCGACAGGTGGCGAAGCCGTCCATGCCGGGCATCACGGCGTCGAGCACCACGACATCGGGCACCTCGTGTGCCAGCCGGTCGAGCGCATCCGGCCCGCTGCCCGCCTCCGACACGGCGAAACCCCGATCGCGCAGCGCCAGCGAGCTCAACATCAGGTTGAACTCGTCGTCGTCGACCAGCAGCACATGCGGCTGCCGGCCGGGCTCGAGGTGGCCGAAGGATGCGGGGGGCGGGTTCAAGGCTCGACGCGCTTTTCGCCGAGCATAACGTCTAACGAGGCCTGTATGCGCACACTTTCAATTTGAAGCGCTTGCAGCAGCGCTGGCAGCTCGTCCAGGACGCCGGGCGCTGTGGCCGCGACCGGGTTGGCACGCTCGCCGGCCTCGACGCGCGGGCCGGCGAGCCGGGCCGCGTGCGCTGCACCGGCCATGCCCCGGCCGGCAAGCCGCGGCAGCCCCCCAGGCTGCAGACCGGGCACCGCGCACCGGCTGCCTACAATGCCGCCAATGCAGTGCAGCGTTGAACACCCGGGCCCCGCAGGCCGCGCTGCCCGCCTGCGGGCGGCGGCCTGCGGCATCGCGTCCGCGGGTCTCGCGCAGCCGGCCTGCGCCGCACCGGCCGACGACATCGCGGCGCTGGGGCCGTGGATCTTCGCGAGTGTCGCGCTGGTCCTCGTCGCCGGGCTGGCCTGGTGGGTCGGCCGGGCGACCGGCCGTCGTGAAGGCCGCGCCGAGGCGAGGGCCCGGCTGGCCGCGCGCAACAGCACGCACGGCAACACCAACCCGCCGGCGAAGACGGCGGCGTCCGCCAAGGCGCAGGACGCCGCCGCGTTCAGCTACGCGCTGTCGCACGACCTGCGCGCGCCGCTGCGGGTCGTCGAGGGATTCGCCCGGATCCTGAAGGAGGACTACGGTCGGCATCTCGACCGCATCGGCAACGATCACCTCGACCGCCTGCTCGGCGCCGCCGCGCGCATGCACACCATGATCGAGGGCATGCTGGCGCTGGCGCAGCTGTCCGAGGCGCCGCTGGCGCGCCAGCGGGTCAACCTCTCGCAGCTGGCCGGCTTCGTGATCGACGACCTGCGCCGCACGGAACCGCAGCGGCAGGTCGAGGTCGACATCGCCGGCGGGCTGGAGGTCAACGCCGATCCGGGCCTGCTGCGGCAGATGATGGAGAACCTGCTGGGCAACGCGTGGAAGTACACCGCCCGCAAGGAGCGCGCGCGCATCGGCCTGCGCGTGCGCGAGCAGGACGGCCAGCCGGTCTACGAGGTCGTCGACAATGGCGCCGGCTTCGACATGCGCACGGCGGGGCGGCTGTTCGGTCTGTTCCAGCGCCTGCACGGCCAGACCGACTTCCCGGGAACCGGCCTGGGCCTGGCCTCGGTGCAGCGCATCGTGCAGCGCCATGGCGGACGCATCTGGGCCGAAGCCGAACCGGGTCGCGGCGCCCGCTTCTACTTCACGCTTCCGGGCTAGCCAGGTCCTCGACGGCCTGCACGACGCGCTCGGCCTGCGCGCGCAGGCTGCGCCCCTCGGCGCCGGCATGGCGGCGCAGCCGCGCCAGCGCCTCGCCGCGCGTCAGCGAGAAGCGGTGCATCAGCACGCCGATGGCCAGCGCGACGATCTGCGACAGCGCATCGCCGGCTTCCTGCGGCGGGGGCGCGGCGCCGGCCTGGCGGGACAACACCCGGGCGCGCTCGAAGGCCGCGTCGACGGTCGGCACGATCTGCCCCACTTCCAGCGGCTTGACGAGGTAGGCCAGCGCGCCGAGCTGCGTGACCTTGGCCACCGTGTCCGGATCCGAGAAGGCCGACAGGAAGAGGAAGGGCGTGTGGCCGACCTCGCGCAGGTACTCCGCGACGTCGAAGCCGGACTTGCCGTCCATGCGGATGTCCAGCAGCGCGAGATCGGGCTTGTGCTGCCGCGCCAGGAGGATCGCGTCGTCTCCGTTGTCGGCGTCGATGACCTGGTAGCCGGCGGCCGTCAGGCCGTGGATCAGCGTGGCCAGCACGAGCCGGTCGTCGTCGACGACGAGGATCTTCCCCTTGCGCGGTGCTTCGCCTTCGGTTGCCATGGCGCTCGCCCGGTGAGCCGGACCTCAACCTCGATGGCCGGCGATTGTGGCCCAGGACGGCACCCGTCCCGGCGTCGCGGCCCCGCCGGCGGCCATCGGTTCAGGCGGACTCACGGCGCACGCTCGGCGGCCGCAGGACGAGGGATGTCACGACGCGCCCGCCGCCTTCGGCGATGTCCAGCGTCGCGGCGCGACGCGGCAGCAGCGCGCGCACGAGGCCGAGCCCGTACATGCCCGGCGGCTGGCTGCGCAGGTCCAGCGGCGCGGCCAGCGTGCCGCCGTTGCGGATCTCGATGAGCACGTCCTCGGGGCGCGCGTCCACCCGGCACTGCACCGGCGTGCCGTCACCGTGCTTGACGGCGTTGATCAGCAGTTCGTTGAGCGACAGCGCCAGCGGGATCGACTCGCGTTCGGGCAGCATCCAGCGCTGCGCGCGCTCGTCGCCGAGGCTGACCTCGATGACGTGCTGCAGGCTGCGCTGGACGGTCGCGGCGATCGCCTGCAGCACGCCCACCAGGTCCAGCGGGCCGCTGGCGCCGACCTGCAGGCCATAGACCTGGGCGATCGCCTGCAGCTGTCCGATCGCCTCGAGCAGCGGGTCGCCGATCTCCGGGCGTCGCTGAGCGGCCTGCTGCAGCAGGCCGGCCACGCCCTGCAGGTTGTTCTTGATGCGGTGGTGGACTTCGCGCACGAGCATCTCGCGCTGCGCGATCGCGGCCTGCAGCCGGGCCTGCTCGGCCGCCCGCGGCTCGGTCACGTCGTTGGCCACCAGCAGCACCTGCCCGGGACGGGCCGGCCCGGTCTCCACCGAGGGCACGTGGAGGTGCACGAAGCGGGCATCCCACAGCCGCGCGCCCTGCCCGTCGCCGCCGGGCCGCGTGATCTCCCGGCGCACGCCTTCGGTCGTGTCGCGGGCCAGCACCAGGCTCGCCCGCAAGGCGGCGGACTGGTCGGCATCGCCCAGGCAGTCCTCGGGCTGCCGGCCGAGCAGCTGGGCGGTCGGTCGCCCGAAGAAGGTCTCGGCCCCGTGGTTGCACTCCACCATCGCGAGGCTGCCCGCGTCGAACAGCGCGATCGCCAGCGGGGCCGTCTCGATCAGGCGCTGCAGCGAGGCGCGCGCGCCCGAGATGCTGACCTCGGCCTGGCGCCGCGCCTCGATGTCCAGCAGCGCGAAGGTGACCTGGCGGCCGACGGCCGAGTCGCGCGGCGTGGCCACCGCGTTGCCGACGACCCAGAACTCGCGCCCGTCGCGGGCCTGCAGCCGGCACTCGAAGTTCTCCGACTCGCCGTCGGCCAGCCGCGTGAGCCAGTCGGTGCGGCTGAGCGGGTGGGCCGGCTCGGCGGTGGCGACGCAGCCGATCGGCGCGCCGACGAAGTCCTCCAGCTCGCCGCCGAACATGCGCCGCGCCGACCGGTTCATCCACTCGATGCCGTTCTCGCCCACGGTGACGATGCCCACGAGCACCGAGTCCAGCACGGCGCGCGTGCGGCCCGCCAGCTGCTGCAGCGACTCGCGGGCACGGCGCAGCTCGTCGACGTCGACGAACGAGCAGATCAGGTCCGACCGGGCGGCGCCCGGGTCGACGGCCCGCACCGACAGCTGCGTCCAGCGCAGCGTGCCGTCGCGGTGGCGCAGGCGCTGCTCGGTCACGCGCCGGGCCCCGCTGGCCAGCCAGGAGCGCAGCCGGTCCTCGCCGGACAAGCCGTCGGCGTCGCCGAACAGGGTCGAGACATCGCGGCCGGCAAGCTCGTCCGCCCCGAGGCCGGTCAGGTCGGACATCGCCGCGTTGGCCCGCACGATCTGGCCGCCGCGCAGCCACGCGATGCCGACGTCGGACTGGTTGAACATCAGCTCGCGCTCGTGCAGCGCGCGCTCGACCTCGGCTTGCTGGCGCTTCAGCCGCGTGATGTCGGCCAGGACCGCGACCGCCTCGGCGGCATCGCCCGCCGGTTCGGCGCGGCGCAGCGACAGCGCGTACCACTGCGGCTCGCCGTCCGGGCCGGCGGCGGACGGCCGCGCCGGCAACGCCATCTCGATGTCGCACGGACGGGAGGCCGACAGCGCCTGCAGCGCGGCGTCGACACCGCTGGCGCCCGGGCCGCGGTGGTCGAACAGGTGCTGCACCGCGACGCCGGCCGCCGCGCCGGGCACGAAGCCGAGCATGCGCTCGAAGCGCAGGTTGCAGCGCACGAGCCGCCCGTCGCGCAGGTAGGCGATGCCCACCGGCGAGCCGTCGAGGATGGTCGTCAGCTCGCGCAGCAGTTCGTCGCGCTGGCGCCGGCTGCGCTCCTCGTCGGTGACGTCCAGCGTGACGACGGCGATCGCGTCGCCTCCACCGGGCAGCCGTCCGGGCTCCACGTGGGTGTGCAGCCAGCGCCGCCCGCGCTGCGGATGCTGCACGCGGTAGCGCGCCTGCGCGGGCTGCGCGTCGTGCTGCGCCTGCTGCAGGCGTTCGTAGGCGGCCCGGTAAGCGGGCTCGACGAGGCCCCCGGCGAGATCCGTGCCCTCGCTCGAGGTATCGGGCGGCGCCGCCGCCGGGCCCGACGAGCTCACCCGCAGCGACACCACGTCGACGCCGGCCGCGTGCATCAGGGCCCGCCGGCCCAGCTCGGCGATGTCGCGCTCGGCCACCGCGCTGTCGTCGACGACATGCGCCATGACGCGGAAGGTGCCGTCGCCGATGTCGCAGGCGTGCAGTCGCGCCCGCAGCCGCCCGGGCGCGGAGCCGGTAGCGTGCAGCTCGGCCACGGCCTCGATCGCCGGCTGGCCCGGCCGCAGGTCGGCGCGCAGCCGGCCGTCGACCCAGCCGAGAAGCCGCTGCACCGCGGGTGGCACATCGCCCAGCGTGACCGGCGCGCCGCCGGCCCAGGCATCGAACACCGCGTTCGACCGCAGAATCAGCCCGGCCTCGTCGAACACCAGCATGCCGGCCGGACTCTGGTCGAACCACTGGGTCAGCTCGTCCTGCAGGCGGTCGACCTGCGCGCGCAGGTGGTGTTCGGCCGAGATGTCCTGGAGCAGCCACAGCACCAGCCCCTCGCGCTCCGGCGCGCCGCTGTCGTCGGCCGCCTGCAGCCACAGGCGGAACCAGCGCTCGGCGCCCGCCGCGTCGCGCAGCCGGCACTCCCGCGGTGCCGGCGGGTGGCCGTTCAGCGCGAGCCGGCGGCCCCGCTCGTGCTCGAGTTGCTGGAACGGGCGGTCGGCCTCGACGACCAGCGCGGTCGCGATGCTGCCGAGCAGCGCCTCGCGCGGCCAGCCGAGCAGCCGGCACAGCGCGTCGTTGGCATCGGCGATGCAGCCCCGTGAGTCCTCCAGCAGCGCCGGCAGCGGCAACCACGCGGCGGCCACCCGGACCGCGCCGAGATCGGGCGTCCCGGCCAGCGCGCCTGAGGAGTCCCGTGCCGGGTCGGCGGCATCCGGCGGCGGACGCCGCAGCGTGTCGGCCAGGCCGTTCAATCGAGCTCCCGCGCGAGGGCCAGGGCGCGCAGCAGGGCGCGGTTGACTTCGCCGCGGGCGACGAGCACGCGCTCGCCGGCCGCGCCGATGTCCGCCGCCGCCCCTTGCTCGAGCGCCTGCACCAGCGCCAGGTGCTGGGTGTACGCGCCCGCCCCGAGCAGCGACTGCTGCACGCGCTGCTGCACCGGCAGGCTGCGCATCAGCTCGTCCATCGGCTGGCGCAGCACGCGGTCGAGCAGCGAGAAAACGCCGCAGATGAACATCTCGCTGCGCATCGTCTCGTCCGCCGCCGCGCGGGCGATCTCGTCGAGGATCAGCCCGCGCCGCGCGGCGACCGCATTCAGCAGCCGGGCCGACGGGTCCCGGCTGCCGGTGGCCAGCAGCAGCGCGAGCCAGCGCTTGAGCCGCTGGTGTCCGAGCATCATCAGCGCGTGGCGGAAGGACGTGACCTCGGCCCGCAGGCCGAAGGCGGCCGAGTTCAGGTATCGCAGCAGGCGGAAAGCCAGTGCCGGATCGGCGGTCAGCACCGCCTCCATGCGCTCGGGCGGTTCCTCGCGCTCGATGCGGTTCATCAGCTCGACGATGCCGCCGAGCTCGGGGGGCATGCGTCCCGCCGCCGCCGGAAGATCGTCGTCGACCGGCCACCCCGCCACCGCGATCGCCGAGCCGGCGAGCGCCGACTCGATCTGCCGGCCCGTCCGTGCGCCGACGGCCACCCCCTCGAACGGCAGGGCGCGACCCGCCTCGACGAGGCTCGATTGCCGGGGGTCCTGCAGGTCCAGCGTCGCGAAGCGGAAGCAGCGCTGCAAGCCGGGGCCGAGCTCGGCGCGCGCCACGCCGCCCAGCGCCAGGGCCTGCCCGGCATCGCGCAGCGCCAGCAGCGGCTGCTCGCGCGCCGCGGCCATGAAGGCCGGCACCTCGATCAGCATCGGCCGGGGCGCGCGCCGCGCCGCGGCCAGCACGCCGTCGAGCAGCGCCTCGCCGGCGATGTTCAGCAGCACACCCGGCAGGACCGTGGCCTGCTGCGGCGCCTCCTGGAAAGCCTCGGCGACGGCATCGAGCAGCGCGGCGCCGTCGGGCTGGGCCTCGGGCCGCGCCGGAAAGACCGTCAGGCGCGTCGCGGCGACCGCCTGGCGTCGGTCGAAGACCGGGCTGTAGCCGATCACGACCTGGTCGAGAACGGGGGGAATCTTCATGGATCGGCAGTGCCAGCGGCGAGGCTAGCACCGCCGGCCGCCGGCCACGTCACCGGATGTAGTCGAACAGCGAGAGCTTCTGCACCATCGCGTAAGCCTTCAACGCCGCGTCGTAGCTCGTCTGCCGGGTGGAGAACTCGGAGACGGCCTGCACCATGTCGACGTCCTCGGCGCCGGAGCGCTCGGTCTGCGCGAGCAGGCGCGAGTCGGCGATGCGCTGCTCGGTCGCGTCGGTACGGCGCAACACTTCGCCGAGCCGCGCGCGCTCGCCGATGACGTTGGACATCATCGCGTCGAGGTCCCGGAGCCCTTCCTGGACCACCTGCGTGCGTTGCGCGCCGCTGCGCAAGGGCCGCGCGAGCTCGTCGGCCAGGCGCCCCAGGCCATCGAACAGCGAGAGCTCGCGGCTCGAAGGCTGCAGCTCGAAGAGGTCACCGGCGGCCGGCTGGCCGCTGATGGTGACGCTCATCCCGTCGAACTGGATGGCCTTGCCGGTCTCGTAGGGTTCGGCGGTGATCGCCGTCGGTGCGCCGTCGCGCAGCACGGCATAGGTCGTCGCGCCGCTGGCCGGGTCGATGTCGAAGACGATCTGGTACGGGTCCCCGGTCAGCGCGGAGGGGTCGGCGACGGTACCGGCGTCGATCCACGCGCCGGGGCCGTTGGCGGCGGCAGCCTGCGTGACGAAGACGCCGTTGCCGGTGGCCGCCCTCAGGAAGGCCGCATCGCCGTCGGCCGTGAGCGGGAGCGCACCGTCCGAGGGCACCTGCAGCTGCCCGGGCGTGCCGCGGAACTGCACGCCGCCGGGCGCGTCGATGAACGGCGGCGCGGCCGCGCCCTGGGCACCGAACAGCCAGCCGCCCGCGCCGTCGCCGCGGTTGGCGATCTGCAGGATCTGCTCGCGCATGCCGAGCAGCGACGCCCCGAGCTGGCGGCGCGAGGCGTCGTCCAGCGACGGGTTGCCCGCCTGCACCACGAGCTCGCGCGCCATCTGCAGAACCGTGGTGACGTCGCCGAGCGCGCTCTCGGCCTGCAGCATCGAATTGCGGCTGGCCTCCAGCGCCCGCTGGTTGGTGTCGGCACGCGCCTCGCGCACGAGGGCCCGCTCGACCTGGGCGGCCGCCGCCGGGTCGTCGCTGGCCCGGGCGATCTTCTTTCCGCTGATCAGGCGCTGCTGGGCCTCGGCCATCTCGGAGGCGCGGCGCTGCAGCGTGTCGATGCCGCGCTCGAAGGTGTTGGACGTGGTCACGCGCATGGGCGATGCCTCCCCGGGGATCAGGTGCGGGTGGTCTCGAGCAGCGTGTCGAAGACACTCTGGGCGACCTGCAGCACCTTGGCCGCCGCCTGGTAGCTCTGCTGGAACGCGAGCAGCCGCGCCGCCTCCTCGTCCAGGTTCACGCCGGACAGCGCCGCACGCGTCTGCTCGGCCTGGGCCGCGACGCCGGCCGACACGTCTGCCGTGACCCGGGCACCCTGCACGCGCACGCCGACATCGGCCATCGCCGAGGCGTAGGCCTCGGTGAAGGAGCGCCCTGCGCCGACCTCGCCGGATGGCTGCAGCGAGCGCCCGACGAGCGCCAGGTCCCGCAGGCCGGCGAGGGCCAGGGCATTGCCGTTGTTCGCCGCCGGGTGGGCCGTCTTCGCGACGGTCAGCGCGTCGCCGCTGCGGGGCACGCCGTCCAGCCGCAGCTCGAAGCCGTTCAGCTCGATCGGCTCGCCCGCCGTCCACGTGCCCGTGCCGCTGCCCAGCAGGGTGTCGGTCGCGCGGTCACGCAGTTCCCAGCTGTAGTCGCCGGTCGCGGAGGTGAAGACGATGCTGGCGGTCTGTTCCGGGTCGATCGCGCTGCTGGCCACCGTCAGCGAGGCGACGCGCGCGGTGCCGGTGTTGTCGGCCGCCAGCGTCGCCGTCACCGGCAGCGCCGCCGCGATGCCACGCGGGTCGCCGAGCGCGACGCGCATGCCGTCGGCCGCGGCGCTGACCGGCTTGAGCAGGAAGCGGTCGGTCGCCACGGGTGGCGGCGTGCCGAGCGACACCGTGAAGCCGTCGACGGTGTCCCCGTCGGCGATCGTGCGCACGAGGCCGTCCGCGCGGCGCGTCAGCTGCCACGCGCCGGGCGCACCGCCGGGGTCGGCCCGCAGCTCGTACTCGCTGGCCACCAGCTGGGAGGCGTCGTCGACCGCGAGGGCGACCTGCGCGACGAAGGCACCATTGACGTCGCGTTCGTTGCCGGCATTCGCGACGACGCGCGTCCCGCCGGTCGTGAAGATCGGCCCGCCGGCGGCCGGCGGGTTGCCCAGGTCCAGGCCGCGCGCCTGCTGCTGGTTCACCGCGTCGGCGAAGGCCGCCGCCATCTGCCCGAGCTGGGTGCGGGCCGAGACGAGGTCCTGGCTCTGCACCGTCAGCAGCCCGGCCAGCGTCCCGCCACCGAGGTACGCCGCCGGCAGGGTGCGCACGAGCTCGCCTTCGCGCACGGCGATCGCGGTGCGCGAGGGGTCCTCGGGGTCGGGCTGCAGCAGCAGCGGCGACGCGCTGTCGCCGAGCACCAGGCGCTGGCCGCCGGCCACGAAGACCCCGATGCTGCCGTCGGAGGCCGGGATCGTCGTGACCTGGATGTGCTCGCCGAGCGAGGCGATCAGCTGGTCGCGCCGGTCGCGCAGGTCGTTGACCGGCTGGCCCAGCCCCTCCAGCGCGGTGATCTTGCGGTTGACCTCGGCAATGCCGCGGGCGATGTCGTTGACCTTGCCGACCGAGTCGGCGATGCGCTCGCCGAGGTGCCGCTGGATGGCGTCGAGCTGCTCGTCGGCGGAGGCGAAGCGGCTGGCCGTGTCCTGCGCGCGGGCGAGCACGACCTGCCGGGCGGCGGTGTCCCCGGGCCGGTTCGCCAGGTCCACGGTCGCGTCGAGGAAGCCACCCATCGCCTGACCGAGCCCGGCCTCGCCGACCGGAAAGACCGTCTCGATCTGCTGCAGCACCTCGAGTCGCGCGGCGTCCATGCTGGCCAGCGAGCGCGACGCAGCCGCCTCGCGTGTCAGGTGATCGCTGTGCATCCGGGTGACGGTCTGCACGTCGGCACCGCGCCCGAGGAAGCCGTTGGGTGTGTACTGGGGCGACGCCGTGGCGAGCTCGACGCGCTGCCGCGAGTAGCCCTCGACACTGGCGTTGGCGATGTTGTGGCCGGTGGTCTGCAGCGCGGCCTGGTTGGCCAGCATCGCGCGCAGGCCGATCGACATCATCGCCGTGGTGCTGCCCATCGCGCGCTCCCGTCCCTCAGGCCAGGCTGCGCTGCAGGCGCAGCGCCGTGTTGATGACCCGCGTGAGCTTCTCGGCGTAGGCCGGGTCGGTCGCGTAGCCGGCCTTCTGCAGGTTCTGCGCGAAGCCGGCCACCGTGCCGCCGTTGGCGATGACGCCGGCATAACGGGGGTTGTCCTTCATCAGCCGCGCGAAGTCGGCGAAGGACTCGTCGTAGCTCGCATAGGCCCGGAAGCGCGCGGTGACCTTCTGCGGCCGCCCGCCGATGTACTCGGTGGTGGTGATCTCGGCCACCGGGCCCTTCCAGCCCGGGCCGGCCTTGATGCCGAAGAGGTTGTGCGAGGTGCTGCCGTCGGCGTTGAGGATCTCGCGACGGCCCCAGCCGCTTTCCAGCGCCGCCTGGCCGATCATGAACCCGGCCGGGATGCCGCTGTGCTGCTCGACGCGGCGCGCCGCCTCGGTGTGCTGCTGGACGAAGGACGCCGCCGCCTTCTGCGGCGGCTGCACCGGTGCACGCGACTCGCCGGTGACCGGACTGGCCGCCGGCCCGGCGGGCTGCGGCAGGGCCAGGCCGAGCTGCCGCTCGAGCTGGCGCGCGAGCACATCGGCAAGGCCGCCGGGCAGGCCGGACATCCGCGTGGCCAGCTGCTGGTCGAGCATCTCGGTGCCGAGCTGGCCGCCGCTGTCGCCGTCCATCAGGCCCGAGCGCAGCGTGGCCGCGCGCATGCTCTTCAGCACCTCCTGCATGAACAGGGTCTCGAAGGCCTTGGCCGCCTCGCGCACGGCACCGCGCGGATCGCTGGCCGCCTTCGTGCGCAGCGCATCGAGCGAGCGGACGTCTGCGGCAAGGGACTGGGTCGGCAGTGGCATCGCCCGGGCGTCCGTCAGATGACCTCGATCTCGGCGCGCAGCGCACCCGCGGCACGCATCGCCTGCAGGATCGCCAGCAGGTCCTGCGGCGTCGCCCCCAGGGCGTTCAGCGCCTTGACGACGTCGGTCAGCCGCGTGCCGGCCGGCATCTGCACCAGCGAGCCGCCCTGCTGGTTGATCGCGATGTCCGTCTTCTCGGCGACCACCGTCTGGCCGCCCGACAGCGGGCTGGGCTGGCTGACCTGCGGGGTCGACGAGATCGTCACCGACAGGCTGCCGTGCGCGACCGCGCAGGGGCCCAGCGTCACCGCGTCGTTCAGCACGATGGAGCCGGTGCGCGCATTCAACACGATGCGCGCGGCCGGCCGGGCGAGCTCGACGCCGAGGTTCTCGATGTCGGCGAGGAACGCGATGCGCTCGTTGGGCGACGCCGGCGCGCGAACCGTCACCACCCTGCCGTCGCGGGCGACGGCCGTGCCCTCGCCCTTCGAGTCGTTGATCGCCGCGGCGACGGCGCGCGCGGTCCCGAAGTCGTTGGCGTGCAGGTCGAGCTGGATCGTCTCGCCCTGCAGCAGCGGCGTGGCCACGGCCATCTCGACGGTCGCGCCGTCGGGCACGCGGCCGGCCGACAGGTGGTTGATCTGCACCTTGGAGCCCCCGGCCGCGGCGCCGGCGCCGCCGACGACGAGGTTGCCCTGGGCGATCGCGTAGATGCGCCCGTCGGCGCCCTTCAGCGGCGTGGC
>DDSQ01000066.1 GCA_002343845.1 Planctomycetes bacterium UBA2386
GTTCATGTTGGCGCCGCAGGTGATCACGACGTAGGTCTGTCCCTTGACCCGATGGGTCTCCACCCATTGCTTGACCGCGGCCACGCCCAGGGCACCGGCCGGCTCGAGGATGCTGCGCGTGTCCTGGAAGACGTCCTTGATCGCCGCGCAGACCGCGTCGGTGTCGACCACCACGAAGTCGTCGACGAGTTCGCTGACCAGGCGGAAGGTCTCCTCGCCGACGAGCTTGACCGCCGTGCCGTCGGAGAAGAGGCCGACGTCGGCGAGCGGCACGCGCCGCCCGGCGCGCACCGAACGCACCATCGCATCGGAATCGGTGGTCTGCACGCCGACGATCTTGACCTCGGGACGCACGGCCTTGACGTACGCGGCGACGCCGCTGATCAGGCCGCCGCCGCCGATGGCGACGAACACGGCGTCGATCGGCCCCTGGTGCTGGCGCAGGATCTCCATCGCGACCGTGCCCTGGCCGGCGATCACGTCGGGGTCGTCGAACGGGTGAACGAAGGTCAGGCCCTGTTCCTGCTGCAGCGCGAGCGCATGCTGGGCCGCGTCGGAGTAGCTGTCGCCGTGCAGGACCACCTCGCCGCCGAGGGCCTGGACCGCGTCGACCTTGACCCGCGGCGTGGTCACCGGCATCACGATGACGGCCCTGCAGCCGAGCCTGCGCGCCGCGAGCGCGACACCCTGGGCGTGGTTGCCTGCCGAGGCGCAGATGACGCCGCGCTCGAGCTGCCCGGGTGCCAGGTGNNCCATCTTGTTGTAGGCGCCGCGCAGCTTGAAGCTGAAGACCGGCTGCTGGTCCTCGCGCTTGAGCAGCACGTGGTTGCCCAGCCGCCGCGACAGGTTGCGGGCGAGCTCGAGCGGTGACTCGATCGCGACGTCGTACACACGCGCCGTCAGGATCTTCTTCAGGTAGTCGTCGGCGCTGCGCGCGGGGGCGTTCTCGGTCATCGGCGGGCCGGCTCGGCGGGAGCGTCGGGGGCGGCGATCATACGCGCGGCCAAAAAAATAGGCCCAGGGCTTGGGGCCCTGGGCCGAATCCACCAGTTGAGGAGGTGGAGGAGACAACCGGTTCGATCCACCTGCGGCTGCCGGGAGCGACGCGGCGTGATCGATTGGAAGCGAGTCTAGCAGCATCATGCTGCGGCGCAACATGATGAAGGCCCGAAGACCGCAGAAGTTTAGGGAGGCGCATCGAGATCCCGGGCCGCGCGACAATGCCGTGCTTCGAGGGCTCGCGCATGCCGCGCTGCCTCGGGACTGCCGTGAGAGACGACGATGGAATGCACCGTTCACTGGGTTCCGGCTGCCGGCATGGTCTTCGCCGCGGAGACCGGCAGCGGGCATGTGCTGACGATGGACGGCGCGGCCGACGGCGGCGGCCGCAACCTCGCGCCCCGGCCGATGGAGACGCTGCTCGCGGGCGCCGGCGGGTGCACGGCCTACGACGTCGTGCTGATCCTGAAGCGCGGACGGCACTCGGTGACCGGTTGCCGGGTGGCGATGAAAGCCCAGCGTGCCGAGCAGGACCCGAAGGTGTTCACGCAGATCCACCTGCACTTCGCCGTCAGCGGGCGCGGGCTCGACCCGGCCGCCGTCGAGCGGGCCATCGCCCTGTCGCACGAGAAGTACTGCTCCGCGACCATCATGCTCGGCAGGACCGCCGGGGTGACGACCAGCTTCGAGCTGGTCGAGGCCTGAGCCGGAGACGACCGTGACCACGTTGCACCGAGACAACAGCCGGGCGGCATTTGCGGCTCAAATCTTTGCAAGCCGACCACCCGTCTGGTGCAATACGGCCCAACTTCCCTAGCGGGGGTTGGCCTGATCGGCATCCAAACGCGGATGTCCCGGGTGAAACCGTGATCGGGACGTCTTGTTTCAACCATGGAGATCGTAGCAATGAAGAAATCTCTGATCGCTCTCGCCGCGCTGGGCGCGTTCGCGGGTGCCGCATCGGCTCAATCGTCGGTCACGCTGTACGGCCGCGTCGACCTGTCCATCAACAAGGGTGCCGGCACCAACAACAAGGCGATCAACAACGGTTCGGGCAGCCGCTTCGGTGTCCGTGGCGTCGAGGACCTGGGTGGTGGCATGGCCGCCATCTTCAACATCGAGCACCGCTACAACGCCGACACCGGCGCGATGACCGACGCGACCCGCATGTGGGGTGGCCGTTCGCTGGTCGGCCTGCGGGGCGGTTTCGGCCAGGTCGTCCTGGGCCGCGAGTACACCACCGCGTTCCTGATGTCGCAGCTGGTGGCTGACCCGTGGGGCTGGGATACCGTGGTGTCCGGCACCCCCGGCACGGGCCTGAACCAGCTGATCACCGGCGGCGCGATCGCCCGTGTGCGCAACGACAGCTCGATCACGTACAACGTGGCGGGTGGCGGCTTCAGCTTCGGCATCCAGACGGCCGAAGCCGTGGACACGATCAACGTGTTCCAGAAGAAGCCGATCAACTTCGCCGTCGCCTACGCCGCGGGCCCCCTGGCCGTGAACTTCGGCTACGAGAAGACCGGCCAGCGCGGCACGGCCGACGCGAAGTGGACGACCCTTGGTGCGTCGTACAACTTCGGCGCGGCCAAGGTCGGTGCGTTCTTCGGCACCGGCAATACCGCCGCCAACGCCAAGCACCGTTCGTACCTGCTGACCGCCACGGCCCCGATGGGTGCCGGCGAGCTGCGTGGCAGCTTCGGCAAGCTGACCAACCGTACCGCCAACGTCGATGCCGCCAAGGGCTTCGCGCTCGGCTATCACTACAGCCTGAGCAAGCGCACGACGATCTACGCCGACGTCGTCCGCAACACCGCTCTGGTTCGCGAGAAGGCCGGCTACGACTTCGGCGTCAAGCACAACTTCTGATCGCCACCGCGCGTGCCGGCGCAAGCCGGCAGCGTGCGGAGCATCCGAAGCCAAGCCGCCTCCCACGAGGCGGCTTTTTTTTGTCCGCAAGGAGCTCGACATGATTCTCGAAGGCAGGACGGCCCTGGTCACCGGTTCGACCAGCGGCATCGGGCTGGGCATCGCGCAGGCGCTGGCGCGCCAGGGTGCCGAGGTGATCCTCAACGGTTTCGGCGACGTCGACGGCGCCCGTGCGCAGGTCGCCGCACACGGGCGCAAGGTCGGCTTCCACGGTGCCGACATGAGCCAGCCGGCCGAGATCGAGGCGATGATGGCCTATGCTGAGGCCGAGTTCGGCGGCGTCGACATCCTCGTCAACAATGCCGGCATCCAGCACGTCGCCGAGATCGACCGGTTCCCGGTGGAACGCTGGGACGCGATCATCGCGATCAACCTCAGCTCGGCCTTCCACACGATGCGGCTCGCGCTGCCGGGCATGAAGACGCGCGGCTGGGGCCGCATCGTCAACGTCGCGTCGGTGCACGGGCTCGTCGCGTCGACGGCCAAGTCGGCCTACGTCGCGGCCAAGCACGGCATCGTCGGCCTGACCAAGGTGGCCGCGCTGGAGACGGCGACCACCGGCGTGACGGTCAACGCGATCTGCCCGGGCTGGGTGCTGACCCCGCTGGTGCAGAAGCAGGTCGACGCGCGGGCGCAGCGCGACGGGATCGACGACGAAGCGGCCAAACGTTCGTTGCTGGCCGAGAAGGAACCGTCGATGCAGTTCACGACGCCCGAGCAGCTCGCCGAGCTGGCGGTCTTCTTCTGCTCGCCGGCCTGCGACAACGTGCGCGGCGTGGCCTGGGCGATGGACGGCGGCTGGACGGCGCAG
>DDSQ01000139.1:0-565 GCA_002343845.1 Planctomycetes bacterium UBA2386
GCAGGTCGTGCGCTGCTTCGAGGACGTCGACATCCACCACGTCACCGGCAGCGTCGATCCGGTGCGCGACATCGAGATCATAACGACCGAACTCGTGCTCGCCGACCTCGAGGCAGTCGAGAAGCGCATCGATCGTCAGGGCAAGCAGGCCAAGCGCGGCGACAAGGAAGCGATCGCCGAGCTGCCGGTGCTGCAGAAGATGCTGCCGGTGCTGAACGCGGGCAAACCGGCGATCCTGGTCGAACTGACGAATGACGAGAAGGCGATCGCGAAGCAGTTCCAGCTGCTGACCGACAAGCCGACGATCTTCGCGTGCAACGTGAAGGACGATCAGCTCGCCAAGGCCGAGCAGAACCCCTTCGTGCAGAAGGTGCGCGAGTACGCCAAGACCCACCTCGCGTGCGAGGCGGTGGTGATCTCGGCGCAGATCGAGAGCGACCTCGTCGATCTCGAGCCCGCCGACGCCAAGGCCTTCCTCGCCGACCTCGGCGTGCAGGAGTCGGGCGTGGGCGCCTTGATCCGCGCGACCTACCACCTGCTGGGCCTGCGCACCTACTTCACCGCC
>DDSQ01000139.1:685-9772 GCA_002343845.1 Planctomycetes bacterium UBA2386
GTACGTCGTGCAGGACGGCGACGTGCTGCTGTTCAAGTTCAGCGTCTGACCGCTCGACGCGCCCTCAGGAGCGGCCGCGCCGCGTTCCGCGTCACCGCGGCGAACGGCGTGTTCATCGCAGGCCCGGCGCGCGAGTGCGCCCCGCCACCATCGCCTGCGCCGTCGATTCCTGCTGCTCCCACTGGCCGTAGAGCTGGCCCTTCGAGGCGAGTTGGCGCAGCCGCTGCCGCACCTCGGCAGTGAGCGCCCCGGGCGCCGCCTTCCGGAACGGCGTGCCGGGCAGCGGCAGGAACGTGTGCCCGTGCACCTTGGCGCCGCGCGCGACCAGGCGGTCCATCATCGCGAGCGTCGCATCGACGTCGGCGGGCTCTTCGCCGGGCAACGCGAACAGGAAGTCGACGTGCGGCACGAAGCCGTGCTCGACGCACAGCGCGACCGCGCGTTCGACGGCCTCGGCATCGTGGCCGCGCGCGCTCGCCGCGAGTACTCGGTCGCTGCCCGACTGGCCGCCGACGATCAACGTGCGGTTGCTGACCCAACGCTTCAGCAGAAGCAGGCTCGCGGACGTGACGTGTTCGGGCCGCACTTCGCTCGGGAAGGTGCCGAACCACAGCTTGCGCTGCGTGCCGATCTCCTCGCGCACGCACGCGAGCAGAGCTTCGACGGCGGCGAGATCCGGCTCGGGCCCGTGCGCGCCGTAGCTCAACGACGTCGGCGTCAGGAAGCGGAAGTCGCGGAAGCCGCGCCCGACGAGGAAGCGCGCCCAGTGCCGCACGTTGTCGACGCTGCGATGGCGGAAGGCAGCCCCCGCGAAGTACGGCGTCTGGCAGAAGCGGCAGGCGTAGACGCAACCGCGCGTGATCTCGATGGGACCAAACCGCCCGTGCGCGGGGCCGAACGGCGGGAAGTCGTCGAGGGTCACCCGTTCGGCGCGCCCGTTCTTGCGCAGCGTGCCATCGGCGCGCAGCGAAGCGACGCCGGGCACGTCGCGCGCGTCGCCGTCCGCGGCGAGCACCTGCACGAGATCGCGGATCGTGCGTTCGCCTTCGCCGATCGCAACGAGATCCCAGCCGGCGCGCAGCGTCGCTTCGGGCTCGGCGCTCGCGTGCACACCGCCGCAGACGTGCAGCACGCGCGGATCGGCGAGCCGCGCGCGCACGGCGTGCAGCTCGCCAGTCATCGCCTCGGCATCCGGCGAGTAGAACGACCAGCCGACGAGCACGCGCGCGATCGGATTCGCGGCGAGAGCTGTCGTGACCGCGGCGACGACGGCGTCGACGCCGTTGGCGAACGCGATTGGCACGCCGGAGGTGCTCGCGTCGGTCTCCAACGCGCCCGTCAGCACGTGGAACGCGAACTTGCCGGTGCGGCGGTAGGCCCAGACGACGGTCAGCATGAGGCTGCATGGTGGCGCCGACCACCGGCGCCACCGGACGTTCCACGAACCGGGGCAGACCTTTGCCAAGCCAAGCCCGAACGAGCAAACTGTCGTCCCATCAAATACCCGTAGGAGGTTCGTTCCGTGTTCGCCCAGCGCATGCGCCAGAAGGAGTCGGAGTTCTACTTCGTCAGCTACCCGGCCGAAGACCTGCTGCGCAAGGTGCGGTTCGTGACGCGCTTCTACGGCGATCGCGGCCAGGCCATCGGCGGCGCCGAGGAAGTGAAGGGCAAGCCGAAGGAGCCCGACGAAGTCGAGCGCTACGTGCAGGCGATCGAGAAGAACAGCAAGTCGTTCCAGCGCGATCTGAACCGCAGGAAGATCAAGCAGATCAAGGACTTCTACCGGAACGAGTCACGGCAGCCGGTGATTCCGGGCGCAGTGCTGCTGTTCACGTCGGAGAAGCTCGAGTTCCAGCCGCTGAAGGGCATGGAGCGCGCCGGCAACCTGGTCGAGCCGCGCGGCGACTACCTGATCATCGACGGCCAGCACCGGCTCGCCGGCCTGCACTTCTACCTGCAGGACCCGCACGCCGACAAACGCGTCGAAGTGCCGGTCGTGGTCTTCGACGGCAAGACCGCGGACTTCGCGACCGAGATGTTCGTGGTGATCAACAGCACGCACACGCGCATCAACAAGTCGCACCTGATCGACCTCTACGAGCGCATCGAGTGGGGCACCGACCCGCTGAAGAAGTTCGCCGCGTCGCTGGTCCGCGCCTGCTACGAGAACGACGACAGCCCGCTGCAGTACCACATCAACATGCTCGGCGGCCGCAGCCACCAGGAGATGTGGATCAACCAGGCGCAGATCTTCGGCGAAGTGCTGCGGCTGATCGGCCGCAAGGACGCGCAACATCGCTTCAAGGACGGGCGCGGTTGGAGCAAGGAACGTGGTTACGGCCTGATCCGCGACACCCTGAAGGCGCTGCGCACCGCATTCGGCGCCGCCTGGGGCGACAACAAGAACCACATGGTGACGCGCGACGTCACCATCGAAGCGATGCTGCGGCTCTCCGGCGACGTCGCCGCCCGCATGGACGCCACCGTCGCGCCGGGCCCGGACCTGGTGCGCCTGCTCGAGACGCGCTTCAAGCCGATCACCGAGATGGTGCCCGAGTTCCGCCGCGAGGGCTTCTACGAGCGCTTCCCGGCGCGCGGCCCACTCGAGCGCATCGACATCATCCGCAAGCGGCTCGCGCGCCAGGCGCGGTTCGAGTGAGCGCGTGAGTCACGCGCCGGCGGCGCCATCCGCCGGCTGCACCGCGACGCGCACGTGCGCGGCACGATCCTGCCACGACCCGAGTCCGGCCGTCGTGCGCGACGGGCAGAGGTCCGCGAGTGGGCAGTGCTCGCACTTCGGCCCCTTCGCCAGGCAGACGTAGCGGCCCAGCAGCAGCAGGCGGTGGCCGACGTCGATCCACTGCTCGCGCGGGAAGCGCGCGCAGAGTTCCTGCTCGACCTTCTCGGCACTCTTCGCCTTGGACCAGCCGAGGCGCTGGCTCGTGCGCATCACGTGCGTGTCGACGACGATGCCGGCCGGAATGCGGAAGGCGACGCCGAGCACGACGTTCGCGGTCTTGCGGGCGACGCCCGGCAGCGCGACCAGCGCCTGCATGTCGCGCGGCACCTCGCCACCGTGCTGCTGGTGGATCGCGAGCGACGCGCCCTGGATCGCCTTCGCCTTGTTGCGGAAGAACCCGGTGCGGTGCACGACCGCCTCGACCTCGTCGCGGGGCGCTGCGGCCAGCGCCGCGGGCGTCGGCCACTTCGCGAACAGCAACGGCGTCACGGTGTTGACCGTGCGATCCGTGCTCTGCGCGCTGAGGATCGTCGCGATCAACAGCGTCCAGGCGTCCTTGTGGTCGAGTTCGCAGCGCGGCTGCGGGATGGCGACCGCGAGGCGGTTCTGCACTTCCCCGGGGTCCGCCGGCGGGCCGTTCTGGCCGTCGGCGGATGGCTGCTTCGGCGTCACCACGGGCCGGAACGGTAGGGGCGGGAGGCGCCGCGCTCAACCACGCGCGCCGAACACCGCCGTGCCGATGCGAACCAGCGTCGAGCCCGCGGCGATCGCGGCCTCGAGGTCACCGGACATGCCGAGGCTGCGCACCGGAAGTGCCATCCCGGCGCGTTGCCGCAGTTCGTCGTGCAACGCGGCGACGCGGCGGAACGTCGACGCCGGATCGCCTGCGAGCGGCCCCATCGCCATCACGCCGACGACGTCGATCGCCGGGCAGTTGCCGCGCACGTGGGCCAGCAACGCCAGGGCGTCGGCGGGCGCGACGCCGTGCTTGGTCGGCTCGTCGGTCGCATGCACCNNCCCGCCGCGGGCGAGTTCGCGCTGCAGTTCGTCGGCGAGCCGGACGCGATCGAGGCTGTGCAGCAACGTGAGTCCGGGCACGGCGACGAGATCACGCACCTTGTTGGTCTGCAGCGAACCGATCAGGTGCCAGCGCAGATCGGCGAGATCGACCAGATCGACGGCCTTGGCGGCGAGTTCCTGCACGCGGTTCTCGCCGAACGCACGCTGCCCGGCGGCCCAGGCCAGCCGCACCGCAGTCGCAGGCCAGGTCTTGCTGACGGCGAGCAGTTCGACCGAGCCCTCGTCGCGTCCGCACTGCCGACACGCAGCGACGATCCGGGCGTACACGCGCGCGAGGTTCTGCGCGACGACTTCGCCCGCGGCAGTCACTCCTCAGAGCCCCAGTGCGCCGTCAACGGACCGGGAAACAGCACGCGGCCGCGCCGCACCAGCACTTCGCGCTCGGCGAAGTCGAAACCGGACAGCAGGGCATCCCAGGCTTCGTAGTGGTCGCACTGCGCGACCCACTCGCGCAACGCCGCGCCGACGCGCGGATCACCGGCGTGACGATCACCGAGATGGCGCGCCAGCTTGCGCATGAACGCCGCGACTTCGGCGCGAAACGTCTCCGCGGTGACCTCCTCGGGCCGGAACTGGAAGTCGCGGATCCACTGCTCGCGCACTTCGCTCGCGATCTGCAGCAGCGAGGCGCCGAGCAGGACGTCGGCAGCGGCGGCGGGGACGTCCATCGGCTCTCAGTGCCGGAAGTGGCGCTGTCCGGTGAAGACCATCGCCATGCCGTGTTCGTTCGCCGCGGCGACGACCTCTTCGTCGCGCTTGCTGCCGCCAGGCTGGATCACCGCTGTCGCCCCCGCCTTCGCGCAGACCAGCAGCCCATCGGCGAACGGGAAGAACGCGTCGCTGGCGACGACGCAGCCACGCGCGCGATCACCTGCCTTCTCGGCGGCGATCTTCGCGGAATCGACGCGGCTCATCTGGCCTGCGCCGACGCCGACCGTGTGGTGCGCGCCGTCTTCGGCGGTCCGGGCCAGCACGATCGCGTTCGACTTCACGTGCTTGCACACGCGCCACGCGAAGGCGAGCGTCGCGCGCTCCACCTCGGTCGGCGCGCGCCGCGTCGGCGCGTCGCGGCCAGGAGCCTCGGCCGGGAAGTCGGCGGTCTGCAGCAGGAAGCCGCCGCACACCGGACGCGCGACGTAGCGATGCCGCAGCGACAGGTCCGGCAAGCCACCGAGTTGCAGCACGCGCACGTTCGCGCCCCACTTCGCCTGTTGCAGCGTCGTCATCGCCGCCGGCTCGACCTGCGGCGCCACGATCACCTCGAGGAACGTGCCGCTGGCGACGACGGCGAGCGCTGTCGCCGCGTCGAAGGTCCGGTTCGTCGCCAGGATGCCGCCGAACGCCGACACCGGGTCGCTGGCGCGCGCGAGTTCGAAGGCCCGCGCAAGGCTGGCCGCGACCGCGGTGCCGCACGGGTTGGCGTGCTTCACGATCACGCAGCACGGCTGGTCGAACTCGAGCACGAGCGCCAACGCCGCATCGGCATCGAGGATGTTGTTGTAGCTGAGTTCCTTGCCGCCGATCTGCCTGGCGGAGGCGAGGCTCGGCGACGATTCGCCGATCGAATAGAAGGCCGCCTTCTGGTGCGGGTTCTCGCCGTAGCGGAGATCCAGGAGCTTCTCGCCGTGGAACGCGACACGGCCCGCGAAGAACGGCTCGCCGGGGAACGCGCGCCGTTCGCAGTCGAACCACTGCGCAATCGCGGCGTCGTAGGTGGCCGTGTGCACGAACGCCTTCGCCGCCAGGGAGCGCAGCTGCTCGGGCGGCAGCGTGCCGCGGTGATCGCGCAGGCCGCGCAGCACCGAGCCGTAGTCGGCGGGATCGACCACGACGGCGACGGCAGCGTGGTTCTTCGCCGCGCTGCGGATCATCGCCGGACCGCCGATGTCGATCTGCTCGACGATCTCCTGTCGCGTGATGCCGGGCTTCTTCACCGTCTCGCGGAAGCGGTAGAGGTTGACGCACAGCACGTCGATGGGATCGATGCCGTGCTTCTCCATCGCGACACCGTGCGCCGGCACGTCGCGCCGCGCGAGCAGGCCGCCGTGGACCTTGGGGTGCAGCGTCTTGATGCGGCCGTCCATCATCTCGGGGAACCCGGTGTAGTCGGCGACCTCCTGCACGGGCACGCCGGCGTCGATCAGCGTTCGCGCCGTGCCGCCGGTCGACAGCAGCGAGTAGCCGACCTCGACGAGGCCACGCGCGAACTCGACGATTCCGGTCTTGTCGGTCACCGACAACAGCGCGCGCTTCATTTCTTGACCTCGTCCTTCTTCTGCTTCAGGTAACCCTCGATGAACGGATCGAGCTTGCCGTCGAGCACGCCGTGCACGTCGGACGTCTCGACGTCGGTGCGCAGGTCCTTGCACATCTGGTAGGGCTGCAGCACGTAGCTGCGGATCTGGTTGCCCCAGCTGATCGAGCCGCGGTCACCGTAGAACTTCGCGAGCTCCGCTTCGCGCTTGCTGAGTTCGAGCTGGTAGAGCTTCGACTTCAGCATGCGCATCGCGGTCTCGCGGTTCTTGCCCTGGCTGCGCTCCGCCTGGCACGCGACGACGATGCCGGTCGGCATGTGCGTGATGCGGATCGCCGACTCCGTCTTGTTGACGTGCTGACCGCCCGCACCCGATGCGCGGAAGGTGTCGACCTTGAGGTCCTCCTTCCGGATGTCGATCTCGATCGTGTCGTCGAACTCGGGCACTACTTCGACCGAGGAGAACGACGTCTGCCGACGGCCCTGGCCGTCGAACGGGGAGATGCGCACGAGCCGATGCACTCCCTGCTCGGCCTTGAGCTTGCCGTAGGCGTACGGGCCGCGGATCACGATCGTCGCGTTCTTGATGCCGGCCTCCTCGGCCTTCTGGAAGTCGGACTCCTCGACCTGCATCTCGTTCTTCGCTGCCCACTTCACGTACATGCGCAGCAACATCTCGGCCCAGTCCGAGGCGTCGACGCCGCCAGCACCCGCTTGCAGCGTCACGATCGCGTTCATGGCGTCGTGTTCGCCGCCGAGCATCAACTGGAACTCGAGCTGATCGAGCCGTTCGGTGATGCGTTTCTCGACGTCGACGAGGTCGGCCTCGACGGCGGCGGGATCGTCGGCGCCGAGTTCGATCAGGACGCGGCCGTCTTCGACGAGCTTCAGCAGGCTCTCGATCGGCTCGACGACCTGCGTGCAGGTCTTCTTCTTCTGAACGATGACTTGGGCCTTCTCGGGATTCTCCCAGAAGTCCGGCTGCGTCATCTGGTGGTCGATGTCGGCGAGTTCGCGGTGTCGGCGAAGGTAGTCAAAGACTCACCTTGAGCGACTCGACTCGCTGCTCCGCTTGCTTCAGTGCCTGCTCGTGATCGTTCAGACCCATGGTCGGACGGATCTGAGCCGAGACCATGGCCGTTTTCCATCGTCGGAGAACGGGGTGGCAGGCGCGGAGTGAGAAGTGGGACCCGCGACGGGCACTGCAGGCAAAGGATCGAAGTCGGCGAATCTGGCCCGTCGCGGGTTCCGAGTGCGGTTCCCGGCGCATGCGCCGCTGGCAGATTCTCGACCGCAGCCGCTCGTGCCTGAAGCGTCGTTGGCCGCTCGCGCGGCCTCCTTGCGGCGGTGCCGCGCGGGTCGTGACGTTCCTACCGGCCGCTCACGCGCAGCAGCGGCCCAGCGGTCGGAGCGAGAATCTCCCGCTGCGGGACGGCGCGCGGCAGCGCACGCGTGGCGTCGAGCTTCTCGGCAATGCCCCCTGTCCGCTGGCCGGCGATCCCAATGGCGACGAGCGATCCGCGTCGCCCGCCGGGCCACGATCAGAGCATCACGCTCGACTGGCCTTGCAGGCGCTTGCGCGCCACCGCTTCCGACGACTTGTAGCTCTTGAGCTTGTTGTAGAGCGTCTTGGTGTCGATCCCCAGGATGCGTGCCGCGCGGGTCTTGTTGCCGCCGGTGGACGCGAGCACGCGCTGGATGTGCCGCTTCTCGACTTCCGCTAGCGGGAGCTGCAACGCCTCCTCGATCGCGTTCTCGGCGACCAGCTGGGTCAGGCTCGACGAGGGTTCGACGAGCACGAGGTCGAATTCGCCGCCTTCGATGCGGCCGCGCAGTTCGTCGACCGAACTGCACGTTGTCACCATGCACCCCCAATCGGCGGTGGGCTTGGCGAGCGTCGCACCAGAGGGGTCGCGGGCAGAGTAGACGAGCAGGCGTTTGCCGAGTGTCATGTGCGAAGGGGCAGCCGCCTGGCGTCGGTGTGAGACCGGACGATGGGCGGTGGGGTCAGAGGACGTTGGGGGCGTCGGGGTGCTACGGACAGTCGCCGAAGACGCGAAGTTCCTGCCCAGATTTCCACACCGAACAGGTTTCGCGTGCCGCGCGTCGACGCAGCGCAGGTGCGTATCCGCGAACGGGCTGCGCGTAACAGCGCGCCCAGTAGTGGGCTACCTGGCGCGGAACGCGAGGTGGCCCTTGCCGGTGCGCAGCACGACCTTCGTCGACGCGTTGCCGCGCCGGCCAACCAGCGACGCTCCGAACTCGCCGACGCGCTCGGCCACGAGGTCGAAGTCGGCTCCGATGCGGCCCATCTCGGCCCGTGCGTCGAGGTCGAACTCGAGGCCGGCTGGCACCACGCACTGCACCGTCCCCTGCCCGGTCGACATCTCCAGCTCGCGGCCAGCCTGCTCGACGAACGCCTGCATGTCGCCAACGTCGGTCAGGAGGCGGAGATCGCCGCGATGGTCGAAGGCGATGACGTTGCCCCGCCCGGTCTTGGCGTGGACGACCGCATGGCATCGCTCGAACCGCAAATCGCCACGGCCCGTACTCGCGTCGATGCGGCCGGTGCGGTCGGCCATCGTGACGTGGCCACTACCGGCGATGGCCACCTCGACGGCGATCGACGGCGGCACGCGCAGCGTGAGGTCGTAGGCGAACACCCCGGTGTGGGTCGCCGGCAGGGCGGCGCCACGCAGGACCAGGGTTCCCGGGCGCGAAGGGTCGGGCGCGGCGGCCAGGCGGATCGGCAACTGTTCGATCGTCGCCAGATCCTCGGCCGAATCCGCGGCGCGGCGCACGCCGGCGCTGACCGCGACCACCGGGGCAGGTGCCGCAGCGACCCCGACGGTCCCACTCTGGATCTCGATGCGGACTCGGTCGATTTCCTGACCGATCGGCAACTCGTAGTCCTCTTCTGCGACCGACCGATGGCCGAGCGAGCCGGAACGGGTGCTGAGATAGACGCTGACGATGGCAAGGGCGACGGCGCCGGTCACCAGCCAGCGCCGCG
>DDSQ01000105.1 GCA_002343845.1 Planctomycetes bacterium UBA2386
GCGTCTTCGAGGGCATCCGCGCCTACGCGACGCCGAACGGGCCCGCGGTGTTCTGCCTGCGCGAGCACGTCGAGCGGCTGTTCCAGTCGTGCCGGATCGTGCGCCTGCCGCTGCGCTGGACCGAGCCGCAGATCGCCGACGCCATCCGCGCCACCATTCGCGCCAATCGCCAGGAGGCGTGCTACATCCGCCCGCTGGTCTACCGCGGCTACGGCGCGCTCGGCGTGTTCCCCGACGAGTGCCCGGTCGACGTCGCGATCGCGTCGTTCCCGTGGGTGCGCCCGAACGAAGAACAACTGCTCGCCCAGGGCCTGGCGGTCGGCGTGTCGAGTTGGCGGCGCATGGCGCCCGACACCCTGCCGGCGATGGCGAAGTGCGCGGGCAACTACGTGAACAGCGCGCTCGCCGTCGGCGAGGCAAAGGACCGCGGCTTCCAGGAGGCGGTCGTGCTCGACGTCGACGGCTTCCTCAGCGAGGGCAGCGGCCAGAACCTCTTCCTCGTGCACAAGGGCGTCGTGTCGACGCCGCCGATCGCCAGCTCGATCCTCGGCGGCATCACCCGCGCCTGCGTGATCCGGCTCGCGGCCGATCTGGGGATCCCGTGCCTCGAACAGCGGTTGCCGCGCGAGATGCTCTACACCGCGGACGAGGCGTTCTTCACCGGCACCGTCGCCGAAGTGATGCCGATCCGCTCGGTCGACGGCCTGGCGGTCGGCAACGGCGCGCGCGGCCCGATCACCCAGCGGCTGCAGGAGCGGTTCTTCGCGATCGCGCGCGGCCGCGAGAAGGACCGCCACGGCTGGCTCACGCCGGTCGGCTGAGGCTGCCGACGGCCCGGCGCCGTCAGACGACGTGCAGGTGCGGCACGCGGCTCGGCAGCGCCCGCAGCCGGGCGCGGCACTCGGCGAGGGCGCCGTCGGCGACGGGAACGGCGAAGCGGTGGAGCTTGCGCAGGCCGAACTCGGCGCGCGTGCCGGTCCAGGCGCGCAGCTCGCCGGCCGCCGTGTCGAGCAGTTCGTCGTCGGTTGCGGTCGGCGGCGCCGAAGCCAGCTCGGCCCGCACCAGGAACCGGCCGGGCAGTGCGCGGGCCGGGAACACCTCGCTGCAGAAGATCGCTTCGGTGAGCGGGGAATCGAGTCCGTCGGCGAGCAGGATGCCGTAGCCGGTGAGCTCGGGCGCTGCCGCGCGATCGCCGCCGAGGAAGGCGAACGCGCGGGGCTCCGTTCGCACACGGGCCGCGACGTCCGCCAGGGCCGGATCGAAGCGGGCGAGCAGGCGGCCCGCGGCTGGCGCGGGTATCGCCAGGTGCAGCGAGCCGGCGCGAAGCGCTGCCGGCGGTTCGCCGGCCAGGGTCACGACGAAGGCGTCGCCGTCGTGATCGATCGCCTCCGCGGTCCGGCCGAGCCGGAGGGACGAGCCGAGTTCGCGCCGGAAGGCCTGGGCGAGTTCTTCGTTGCCCGAACGGAAGGTCCGCGGCATCGGGTCGACGGCGACGGGCTCGTTCCCTCGCGCCGTGCGCAGCCAGCCACTGGCGGCGGTGGGCAGCGCCTCCACCGGCGTTGGCGGCCGCTCGAGCAGGCCGAGCAGCGGCGTCAGTTCGGCCTGGCCGAAGGCGAAGCGACCAAGCTCGCAGACGAAGCCGTTCGTCCGGTGTGTTCGAATCGACCCCCCGGGTGCGGGGGCGGACTCGACGACGAGCAACCGGGAGCCGGGGTTCGCGCGGTGCTGGCCCGCAGCCGCCGCGAGCCCACGGCGACCAGCGCCAACCACGATCGCATCGAACTGCTCAGGGCCGTCGGACATGCGCTCCGTACATGCAAGGAGGCGGGACAACCCGCCTCCTGCACTCGATCAGAACCGCAGCGGCGCGCCGAAGGCGCGCGGCCAGGTCCTGATCGAATCCGCGCCGTAGGCGCGGCTTCGATCAGAACTCGACTTGGAACCCGACGCGCAGCAGGTGGTTCGTGGTGTCCACGCCACCCGTCGGCTCGACGTCCTGCATCGTGTACTCGATCTGCGTCTTGCACGCGTGACCGTGGTAGAACGCGTTGATCACGACGCTGATCTCGCTGAGGTCACCGGCCGCGCCGGCGCCGACGAAGTTGACGGCGGCGTTGTTGCCGGCGTCCGACTCGACCATGCTGTAGCGGAGGCCGAGGCCCCACTGGATCGAGCTGTCACCGCTCTTGTCGAGCAGGTAGCCCAGCGACAACGCGAAGCCCTTCGGCTCCTCTTCGTCACCACCGGTCGCCTGGACCTCGTCCGTGCGCGTGAAGTACTCGCCCTGGATGCTGGCCTTGTTGACCGTCCAGGCCGTGTTGATGTTGATCGAGGTGCTCTCGACGTCCACGCCGCCCGCACCGGCCGCGGTGCGGCCGTTGCCGAGCGCCACGGCTGCGCCGATGGTGCCCTTCAGCGCGGTGTCGTCCTTGCGCCAGTCGCCCTGGCGGCGGCCCTCGACGGTCTGCTTGCCGTCGTGGAAGTCGCCCATCGGGTCGACGTTGGCGGCCAGCACGTAGCTCAGCTCGTTGTCGGGATTTGCGGTCTCCTCACCGACTTCGACGATGCCGGCGTTGGCGCGCGACGAGTCGCCGTTCATGGCGCCGATCGCGAAGCGAACCGGCATCTCCTTGCCGTTGAAGCGGCCGTTGATCCACGCGCCGCGACTGAAGCTGTCCGCGAAGGTGCGGGACGCGATCGAGCGCTCGACGAACCACAGGCCGGCCGAGGTTCCGGTCGCCTCGTAGCCGAACATGGTCTTGGCCTGGCCGGCCCTGAGGCCGATCTCGCCGTCCTCGTTCTTGCTGAAGTTGTACTGCGCCCAGGCCTGCTTGATGTTGCCGTCACCAGCCGCGCCGGCGTCGACGCCGTCGAGGATGAGGGCGAACGTGATGTTCTTGTTGAAGACGTGGCCCGTCAGGTTGGTGCGCGCGCGGCGGACGGTGAAGCTGTTGGTGTCCGCGGCGTTCTCGTTGTTGGCGAAGTTCCAGTGAACCTGGAGCCGGTTGCTCCACTTCAGCCCGAAGGCGTCGCCGCCGTCGTAGGAGAGGCCGGAGCCGGGCTTGGCGCTCCAACCGCCAGCGGGCTTGTCGCCTTGGGCGACGAGAAGGGACGACGAGACAGCGAAGGCCAGGAGGCCGGTTGCGATCGACTTGCTCATGCGTGTTGGTGAACTCCTCCCTTTCGGGATGCCGTAGAGGGCTGCCCTGGCACGCGACGAGGAAGTCGTGTGAGTTCGTCGCGCTTGGAACCGCCCAAGTGAGGCGCAGGGTACGAAGAGCTCCCCGCGGCCGTCAAAGGACTTTCTCGGCGCAACCCCCCTTGCCACCGAACCTTTGTTAGGTTCTGGAGAGTTAGAACTGTGCCGGCACTACCTCATGTTCCGAAGCTGCTTGAGTTGTGGAAAACTACTAATAGCTCATGAATTCGAGCGCCATTCGAGGATTGGCCCTTCGCCGTAAGCGTGCTCCACGGCGGTCTCGGAAGCCCCTTGCCCAGGGTCGCGGTTTTCTGCCGACAGCAGCGACTTTTTTTTCGTCGGCCGCCGTCAGCGTGGTAGTTCAGCACCCCAGTTCGTGACCGTTTGGCCCCGTCGAGGCTTCGGATGAGCCACCAAGTCCTGCACACGACCTGCAACCGCGACTGCCCGGATGCCTGCCGGATCGAGGCCACCGTCGAAGCGGGCGTTGTTACGCAACTCACTGGCGACAAACGACATCCGGTAACGAACGGGTTCCTGTGCTTTCGCACGAGCCGCTTCCCGGAGCTGCTCGCGAACGGCCCCCGCGTGCGGCAGCCGCTGCTGCGCCAGGGCGGCGACCTGAAGCCAGCATCGTGGGACGAGGTCCTTGCGGTGATCGCCGGGAGATTGATGCAAGTCCGTGCAGAATCAGGTCCTGCAGCGATCTTCCACTATCGGTCCGGGGGCTCGCTCGGGATCCTCAAGCACCTCGCCGACCTGTTCTTCGATCAGTTCGGGCCGTGCACCGGCAAGGTCGGCGACATCTGCTCCGGTGCCGGCGAAGCCGCACAGATCGTCGACCTGGGCACCTCGGACAGCAACGACCTCTTCGACCTGCTGGAGAGCCGCCACATCGTGCTGTGGGGCAAGAACCCGGCCGTCAGCAACGTGCACCTGGTGCCCGTGCTCAAGGACGCGCAACGGCGCGGCGCCGAGGTGGTCCTGATCGACCCGATCCGCCACAAGTCGGCCGCGCTGGCCGACCACTGTCTGACGATCGCCCCCGGGCGCGACTTCGAGTTGGCGATGGCGATCGCCCGCCGGCTGTTCGACCGCGGCGCGGTCCACCCGCGCGCCGAACGGTTCTGCGACGGCTTCGACGCCTACCGGCGGCTCGTTCTGTCCAAGACCGTCGCGCAGTGGGCGGCGGCAGCCGACGTGGCGGTGGCCGAGGTCGACGCGCTGGCCGAACGGTTCGCCGCCGGGCCGACCGCGATCCTGGTCGGCTGGGGCATGCAGCGGCGCCAACGCGGCGGAGCGATCGTGCGCGCGCTCGACGCCTTGGCGGCGATCTCGGGGAACCTGTTTCGACCCGGCGGCGGCGTGTCGTTCTACTTCAAGCGGCGCAAGGCCTTCGCGCCGTTCGGTCCGACCGTCGTCCACCCGCGGGTGATCCGCGAGCCCGTGCTCGGCAACGATCTGCTGGCCGCCACCTCGCCGCCGGTCCGGTTCCTGTGGATCACGGCCGGCAACCCGGTCGCGATGCTGCCGGACTCGGCGACGGTCTGCAGGGCCATCGACGCGACCGAGTTCGTGGTCGTTGCCGACGTGTTCCTGACCGACACGGCGCGGCGTGCCGACGTCGTGCTGCCGGTGCCGAGCCTGCTCGAGGACAGCGACCTGCTCGGCGCCTACGGCCACCACTGGCTCGGCGAGTCGCGTCCGGTGGTGCCGGCCCCGCCGGAGGTGCGGCACGAGGTCCACATCTTCCAGGAGCTGGCACGTCGCGTTGGACTGACGAGCTACCCGCAGGACGGTCTCGACGACCTCAAGCGCCGCGCCCTCGCCGCGGTCGCGGGCCGCGGCGCCAGCCTCGAAGACCTGCGCCAGGCGACCGCCGTGCGCAGCCCGGCGTCGGGCAAGCACCTGTTCCCCGACGAACGGGTCGCGACGCCGAACGGCCGCGTCCAACTGCTCACCGAGGCGCCGCCCGAACCCGAGGTCGCCGTTCCGCCTGCCGCCCCGGGCAGCAGCGTGCCGTTGTGGCTGTTCTCCAACTCGACCGAGAAGAGCCAGGCGTCGCAGTGGGCGGGCAAGGGGCTCGGCGAGCGCGTGCCGGTGACCGTGCATCCCAGCGTGGTCCCCGGCCTGCGCGACGGTGCGATCGTCCAGGTCACCAGCGCGATCGGCTCGCTCGAGGCCGAGCTGCGCCTCGACCCGGCGCAGCGACCCGACGTCGCGATCGTGCCCAAGGGCGGGCACTTCGATCGGGGTCACAGCGCCAACTCGCTGATCGCTGCCCGGCCGACAGACCTGGGCCTCGGTGCCGCCTACCTCGACTGCCTGGTGCGCATCCGGCCCGTCTAGTTGCTGCGAGCGGTCCGGAAGACGCCGGCGAGCAGCATCACGCCCCCGACCGGGACCAGCACGATCGCAAACCCAGGGTCGGCCCCCATCTGGAAGACGCCGCCGAACAGGAACCCGACCGGCATCAGCACGGCGGCCCAACGCAGCAGCCAGCTCGCCGACCGGAGTGCGGGCAGCGTCGACTCGGTGGGGCGCGCGTTCGCCGCGAACGCCAGGTTGACGAGCGCCAGCAAGGTGCCGTGCACGTGGGCCAGGGTCAGTTGCAGGCGGCGGCCGTCGTTGCCGACGTCGAGATACCAGCCGACCTTGAAGCCGTGCATGGCCTCCAGCACGAGGCCGAGCCCGAGCCAGACGAGCAGCGACCACCAACCGAAGCGCCGACTGGCGAGTGCCGGGTCCATCGTGGCGGCTGAGGCTACCCGAGGCGCTCCGCCGAGCATCGAGGCTTGCGCTACCGCAGGCCGGCGGTAACCAAGAACGTGCATGCGGCGCATCACCGGCACCCACGTCTATTCCTACGTGAAGTGCCCGCAGCTGGCCGCGCTCGACCTGCATCTGTCGCGCAGCGAACGGCGGCCGGCGCACCCGTGGGAGGAGTTCGCCGCCCAGCGTGGACGCGACTTCGAGGCCACGTTCGTGCGCGACCTCGGCGTGGTGTCGCCGGAGTATCCCGAGCGCGACTTCGAGGCCGGTAGCGCGGCGACGCTCGCGCTGCTGCGAGCCGGTGCGCCGTGGATCCACCAGGCGGTGTTGATGGTGGGTGACCGGCTCGGGCTGCCCGACCTGCTTCGCCGCCTGCCCGGGCCGTCGGAGCTCGGCGACTGGCACTACGAAGTGATCGACGTGAAGACGTCGGGGCGACCGCGCGGCGAGCAGATCCTGCAGGTCGTCTTCTACACCGACCTGCTCGCCGCGGTGCAGGGCCGCATGCCCGAGCACGGTGCGCTCGTCCTCAAGGACGGGCGCGAAGAGCGCTTCGCGATCGCCGACTACGCGGCGGCCGGCGCCGAGGTGCTCGCCGAACTGCGGGCGCTGCGCGACGAACCTGCCCGGGCGCGGCCGTTCTTGCAGGCGGCGTGCTCCGGCTGCTACCACGATCGCCGGTGC
Source organism: Planctomycetes bacterium UBA2386 (assembly GCA_002343845.1). The sequence goes on from DDSQ01000105.1 coordinate 6,656, forward strand.
CTGGACGCGATGACCGCGGCTGGCGACCTGTCGCTGGTGCAGGGCATGAGCCACGGCGCGCGCGCGATCCTCGAGCAGGTTGGCTGCCGCACCGTGCAGGACCTCGCCACGTTCCATGCCGACGGGGCGCGGGCGCGAGGCAACCTCGACTCCGCACTCGTGCGTCGGCTCGTGCGTGCGGCGCACGCCCACCTGCTCGGCGAAGTGCTGGTCGAGGAACGGCCGCGCGCCGCGCGCGGCGGTGCCGAGGCCGTCGTCCACCTGCTCACCGACCCGTACGCCGACCGCCTGCTCGCGTTCGGCGTGCTCGATCCCGCTGCGCCTGGCAGCACCTTCCGCTGCGTGTTGCCGGCGACCGCAGCGGACGAATGGCCCGCGGTGAGCGGCCTGCTGGCGTCGCTGCCGCGCAACGCCACGATCCTCCACTTCGGCGAAGCGCTGCCGCGTTGGCTCGAGGCCCATGCGCTGCACGAAGATGCCGACCGCACGTTGGACGGGCGCCTCGTCGACCTGAAGAAGCGGTTGCGCGGCGCGGCGACGTTCCCGCGCGCCGTGTTCGGGCTGCACGACTTCGTGCAGTTCGGCCTGCGTCGCGACCCCTTGCGCGCCGGAAGTCCCGGCGAGGCGGCGATGTGGATGTCGCTGCCCGACGGCCAAGACCGCCTGCGCCGCAAGCTCGAACAGGACCTGCACGACCTCGTGGACCTGCAGGCGGCGGTGCTCCACGCCGTGCCGTCGCCGCCGGTCGCCGCCGCGGCAGCCGCGCCGCCGCCGGGCTGACCAGCACGCCAGCGCGGCCCGCGCTTGCACATTCGACCGGCGCCGCGAGGATTCGCCGCCCCATGGCCGAGAGCCTTCCGATCCTCGACTTCGTCGCGCGCAACTACCGCAACTTCAACTCGCGTTCGACGCGCGACGCGTTGTTCGCCTACTGGGACCACGTGCGCGGCGGCGGCCGCATGTACTGGGCGATGGCCGGCGCGATGTCGTCGGCGCAGCTCGGCATCACTCTGGCGCCCGCGATCCGCGCCGGCCTCGTGCACGGACTGTCGGTGACCGGCGCCAACCTCGAGGAGTCGCTGTTCCGGCTGGTCGCGCACCACTCGTACAAGGACTTCCCGGAGTACCGCTACTTCACCAAGCAGGACGACACCGCGATCCTGGCGCAGCGCATGCGGCGCGTGACCGACACGTCGATCCCCGAGGACGAAGCGTTCCGCGCGGTCGAGAAGATCCTGGTGCCGATGTGGGTGCGCGCGACCAAGAACGGCGAGCGCCGCTTCTGGCACGAGTACTTCTACGAACTCGTGCTGCAGCTCGGACCGAAGCACTTCGAGGGCAACCCCGACGAATGCTGGTTGCTGGCGGCGGCGAAGGCCAACCTGCCGATCGTCGTGCCGGGCCACGAGGACTCGACCTTCGGCAACATCTTCGCGTCGCACGTCGCCCTCGGCGAATGCAGCGCGTCGATCGTGAAGTCCGGCATCGAGTACATGGCGCAGCTCTACGGCGACTACCAGCAGATGTCGAAGGGCAAGGGCATCGGCTTCTTCCAGATCGGCGGCGGCATCGCCGGCGACTTCCCGATCTGCGTCGTGCCGTCGATCAAGTACGACATGCAGCAGCCCGTGAAGCCGTGGGCCTACTTCTGCCAGATCAGCGACTCCACGACGTCGTACGGCTCGTACTCGGGCGCCACGCCCAACGAGAAGATCACCTGGGACAAGCTGACCGAGACGACGCCGATGTTCGTGATCGAATCGGACGCGACGATCGTGGTGCCGTTGATGCTGTCGGCGCTGCTCGAGTGCAAGCAGAGCCCGAAGGCCGCCGACGCGATCATCGCCGCCTCGCGCAAGCTGCAGCGCAAGTCGCTGGCGCGCTGAAGTAGGCCGCATCGATGCTGTTCGCCGCGACGCCCCCGGCCTCGATCGATCCGATCGCGCTGTGGGTGCTCGGCGGCATGGGGTTGGCGCTGGTGTGGGTGTTCGGGCGCGAGCTGCGGAACGTGCCGCCGAGCCTGTTCGTGCTGATGGGCGCGGCCTTCCTCGACATGGTCGGCCTGTTCATGGTCGTGCCGCTGCTGCCGTTCTACGTGAAGTCGCTCGCCGACTCGGGCGAGCGCCTGTTCGGGTTGCCGCTCGGCCTCGGGTTGCTCACGGGCGTCGTCGTCAGCGCGTTCACCATCGCGCAGATGCTCGCCGCGCCGTGGTGGGGGCGCTGCTCCGATCGCTTCGGCCGCCGTCCCGTGCTGATGGTGGCGCTCGCCGCCTCGGGCGGTGCGTTCTTGCTGTTCGGCTTCGCCGAGTCGTTGTGGGTGCTGGTGCTGTCGCGGCTCGTGCAGGGCGCGGGCGGCGGCACCGTCGGCGTGATCCAGGCCTACGTCGCCGACACGGTCGCGGCCGAGCAGCGCGCTCGCGCGCTCGGCTGGCTGTCGGCGGCGACCAACCTCGGCGTCGCGTTCGGCCCGGTGCTCGGCTCGCTCGCGGTCTGGATCGGGCATCACGACCTGTGGCCGGCCGAGGGCACGCAGGAGCTGGGCCGCGCCGCTCCCGGCGTGTTCGCGGCGATGTTGTGCGCGGCGAACGTGCTGTTCGCGTGGCGCTTCCTGCCGGAGTCGCGCGCGCAGTCGCCACACCAGGCCGCCGCGACGACACCCGGCTCGGCCCTTCGCACGGTGTTCGCGCATCCGGGCCAGCCCGCATCGCGCCTGCTGCTGACCTACGGCATCGCGATCGGCGCCGCACAGGGCATCCATCCGACGGTCGTGCACTTCCTGCGCGAGCGGCACGGCTTCGGCGAAGCCACGATCGGCTACTTCTTCATGTACCAGGGCGCGCTGTCGGTGTTCGCGCGCATCCTCGTGCTCGGTCCGACCGTCGACCGGCTCGGCGAAGCGCGACTGGTGCGAGTTGGACTCGTCACGCTGGCGGCGGGCCTCGCCGCGTTGCCGCTCACGGGTTCGCTGCTCGGGCTCGCGGTCGTCGTCGTGCTGGTGCCGCTCGGCACCGCGCTGACGTTCCCGTGCCTGACCGCGTTGCTGACGCAGGTCGTCGCGCCCTCCGAACGCGGCATGTACATGGGCTTGCAGCACACCCTCGGCGGCATGGCGCGGCTGAGTGCTCCACTGCTCTACGGCGTCGTGTGGGACGCGCTCGGCATCGCGTCGCCGTTCTGGCTCGCCGCCGGACTCGTCGCGACCACGCTGCTGTTCGGCGCTGGCTTCCCGCGCGGCGCTGTTGCGCCGACGATCCCGTCGCGATGAACCCGACCTCGTTCACGTTCCGCGTGCATCCCGAACGCCTCGCGATCGCGCGCCTGCCCACGACGGCCGACGTGCCGCCGTGGGCGCGCGGCGCCTTCGTCAACATCGCCCGCACGGTGGACGAACTGTCGATCGTCTGCGCGCAGGCGAACGTGCCCCCCGACGTGCAGCACGAACGCGACAAGGTCGCGTTCGGCATCGTCGGCGTCGTGCCGATGACGACGATCGGCGTGCTGGCGAGCCTGTGCGGAGCGCTCGCCGCCGCGAAGGTGCCGGTGTTCGTGCTGTCGACCTACGACACCGACTGGCTGCTGGTGTCCGCCGATCGCTTGGCGCCGGCGCGGGCGGCGCTGGAGGCGCTTGGGCACTCGTTCGTCGGCGAAGTGCCCGCGTGAGCGCCGGACGCCTGCGACGCGTCAGCCGATGTTGATCGGCAGCCGGCGCAGCCGGCGACCGGTCGCGGCGAAGATCGCGTTGCAGACCGCGGGCGCGAGCGGCGGCACGCCGATCTCGCCGACGCCGCCGAGCCGCTCGGGCGGCAGGTCGCGCGCGACGAGGTGCACGTCGACGCGGGGCATCGCGTCGATGCGCAGCAGCGGCTGGTCGTGGAAGTTGGAGACCTGGGCTTCGCCGTCGGCGAAACGGACCTCGCCGAACAGCGCGGCCGACAACGCGAACGCGACGCCGCCTTCGATCTGCGCGCGCACGCCGTCGGGATGCACGGCGAACCCGCAGTCGACGGCGGCGGTGATGCGCTGCACGCGCACGGCGTCGCCGGCGACCTGCACGTCGGCGACCATCGCCACCTGGCTGCCGAACGATGCGTGCACGGCGACGCCGCGACCGCGGCCATCGCCACGAGGCGCCTCGCCTGCGTTCGCCAGCGCGAGTTCGAGCACGCCGGCGTGCAGGGCCTGCTGCGGCCCACGCAGCAGCGACCGCCGCAGTTCGATCGGATCGCGGCCGCCGGCGTGCGCGATCTCGTCGACGAAGCACTCGACCGCGAAGGCGTTGAACGAGTGCCCGACCGACCGCCAGAAGCCGATGCGGAACGGCGCCTTCGCCATCGCCAGTTCGATCTGCACGTCGCCGATCGAGTACGGCATCTCGATCGCACCCTCGACCGCGACCGGATCGATCGGCGCGGTGTACCGGGGATCCTGCGCGAGGATCGACGGGGTGACGATGCGGTGCGTCCAGGCGACCGGCAGCCCGTCGGGGCTGAGGCGTGCGGCGAGCCGATGCAGCGAACACGGCCGGCAGTTGTCGTGGCGGAAGTCGTCCTCGCGGGTCCACACGATCTGCACCGGCCGGCGCGCGTGGCGCGAGGCGGCGACGGCCTCCTCGACGAACTCGGTGGTGACGCGGCGCCCGAAGCCGCCGCCGACGAACGTCGGCTGCACGACCACACTGCCGGGCGGCAGCCCGAGCATCGCCGCGACGGTGTCGCGCGTCTCGAGAGGTGCCTGCGTCGGGACGTGCACGGTGCAGGCGCCGTCGCGAACGTCGGCCGTCGCGTTCATCGGCTCCATCGTCGCGTGCGCGAGGTAGGGCAGCCTGTACTCCGCCGTTACCACGCGGCCCTCGCCGCCGAGGCCGGCTTCGCCGTTGCCGTCGCGGCGCGCGATCGCACCGGGCTTGCCGGCGAGCTCGACGAGCAGGGCATCGACGCGATCGCTCGACCACGCGCCGAGCGGGCCGCGCTCGAACGTCGGCCGCAGCGCCTCGCGGCCGCGGATCGCCGCGTGCGTGGTGTCGGCGAGCACGACGACCCCGCGGTCGATCGGGAACACGTCGCGCACGCCGGGCACGGCCCGCGCTGCCGCGTCGTCGAACGTCGCCACCTTGCCGCCGTGCGCCGGGCAGCGCGCGACGACGCCGAACAGCATGCCCGGCAATCGCACGTCGAGACCGAAGCGCGCCGAGCCGTCGACCTTGGCGGTGTGTTCGAGTCGCGGCATCTTCTTGCCGAGCCAGGTGAACTCGGCCGGCGTCTTCAGCCGTGGCGCGGCCGGCACCGGCAGCAACGCCGCGGCGCGCACCAGCGCCGCGAACGGCAGCCGGCGTCCCGACGCGACGTGCAGCACGGCGCCGTTCTCGGCGCGGCACTCGGTCGCGGCGACGCCGAAGCCCGCCGCGGCCGCCGCGACGAGCATCTCGCGCGCCGCCGCACCCGCCGTGCGCAGGTCCAGCCAGTGATCCCGGACGCTGCTGCTCACCGCCGTGACCTGATTGCCGTAGGCCTCGTTCGCCGGCGCCAGCACGACGCGCACGTTCGCAGCGTCGGCGCCGAGTTCGTCGGCGAGCGCCATCGGCAGCGCCGTCGCGACGCCTTGGCCCAGCTCGGCCTTGGTGAGCCACACCGCGACCTGGCCGCGTTCGTCGATCGCGACGAACGCGTTGGGCGCGAACGCCTGGTCGCGCGGGGGCACGATGCGGCGCCGACGCTCGTCGCGCCGGCCGAGGCGGAAGCCGCCGTAGACGCCGACGCCGAACGCCGCGGTCCCGGCGAGGCCCACGAGCAGCAGGTCGCGGCGGGTCACTCGGAACAGCGCCACGGTCAGTTACCCGCGGCGCGGTGGATCGCGGCGCGCACGCGTTGGTAGGTGCCGCAGCGGCACAACACACCGGCCATCGCCGCGTCGATCGCGGCGTCGTCGGGCCGTGGCGTGCGCGCGAGCAGCGCTGCGGCGCACATGATCTGCCCGCTCTGGCAGTAGCCGCACTGCACGACGGCTTCGTCGAGCCATGCGCGTTGCACCGGATGGCGTTCGCCGGCGTGGCCCGCGCCCAGGCCTTCGATCGTCACCACGCGCTTGGCGCGCACACCGTCGATCGGCAGCGTGCAACTTCGCACGGGCTCGCCGTCGACGTGCACCGTGCAGGCGCCGCACAGCCCGAGGCCGCAGCCGTACTTGGTGCCGGTCAGAGCGAGCACGTCGCGCAGCACCCACAGCAACGGTGTGCCGGCTTCTGCTTCGACGCGCGTCGACGCGCCGTTGAGTTCGAACTCGATGACCATGGCGTCGTGCGGGAGCAGACAGTCGGCCGTGGGGCGGCGAGGGTCAAGCACGTGCGTTCGCTTGCCGCCGAACAGCGCCTTCGCGATGCTCCCCGTCGTGAGTTCGACGGCAGCAACGGGGTCTGCGCGCCTGCCGGCCGTGGCGCTGCTCGGCATCCGCCTGCACGCGATTACCGAAGCCGAGGTCGTCGCCCACGTGATGGACGAACTCGCGGCCGGACGCGGCGGCTTCGTCGCGACCGCCAACCTCGACCATCTGCGGCGGCTGCAGACGCCCGGCGCGTTCCGTTCCGTCTACGAGCAGGCGACCGTCGTCGTGGCCGACGGCATGCCGCTGGTGTGGGCGTGCCGGCTGCAGGGCACGCCGCTGCCGGGGCGAGTCGCCGGCTCGGACCTGATCCGGAGCCTGCCGGCCGGGGCGGCGCGGGCCGGGCGCAGCGTGTTCCTGCTCGGCGGCGATGCCGGCACCGCGGATGCCGCGGCCGCGGAACTGGTGAAGGCGAGCCCGGGCCTGCGCATCGCGGGTACGGCGTGTCCGCCGTTCGGTTTCGAGCGCGACGAGGCGCGCATGCACGACCTGCGGCGCGCGCTCGCCGCCGCGCGACCGGACCTGGTGTTCGTGGCGCTCGGTTCGCCCAAGCAAGAGCTGCTGATCGCCGAGCTGCGGTCGCTGCTGCCGCGCGCGTGGTGGGTCGGGGTCGGCATCAGCTTCAGCTTCGTTTCCGGCGACGTGCGGCGCGCGCCTCGCTGGGTGCAGCGGCTCGGCATCGAATGGCTGCATCGCCTGGCGCAGGAGCCGCGCCGGCTGATGGTGCGCTACCTGTGGCACGGGCTGCCATTCGCGGCGGTGCTGTTCACGAAGGCGTTCGTGGCGCGGTTCCGGCGGCGGCGTTCGTGAACGAAGTTCTCTACTACACGGGGCGCACGCTGTTGGTCGTCGGCTGGCTGCTGCTCGCCGGCAGCGCGTGGCGACTGCGCGCGACGGCGCGCAATCCGTGGACCGGCATCGCGCTCGCCGCGGCCCTGTTCGCCAGCGTGCGCGCGTGGCCGTGGAACTACCGGCTGCTCGACGGGGCGCGTGCCGTGCTGCGCGGCTTTGGCGTCTACGACGAACGTCTGGCGGCGAAGATCGTCGTCGGTGCGCTGCTCGTGATCGTCGTCGTGTCGCTCGTGCGGTCGCTGCGACGAGTACGGTGGTCGTCGTCGGCGCGTGGCTGCGCGCTGGCGACGGGGGTCTTCGGCTGCCTGCTCGCGATCGAGACCATGTCGCTCGACGAGGCGCTGCCGGGATGGCTGCTCGAGCAGCCCGTGCGGTACTTGTTCGAGGGGGCCTGCGTGATCGCGGCACTGCTTGCGGCCAGGGACTGGCGGAGGTCGTCGTGAACCTCGTGATGGATCTCGCCTGGATCGCCGCGGCGGTCGCCGCGGTCGTGCTGGTGCGTCGCCGGCGCGGATCGCCGCGGGCGGTCTGGGGGATCACGGCTGCCGGCCTCGTCGTCATCGCCCTCGACAAGATGCTCGACCTGCAGAACCCGCTGCTCGCCTTGGCGAAGTGGAGCGTCCGCCAGCTTGCCGGCGGCGAACTCGGCGAGCACCGCCAGCAACTGCGCGACGCGCTGATGGTCGCGGGGGCCATTGCCAGTGTCGCCTTCGTCGTCTGGTTGTGGCGGCGCGAACGCGCCCGCGAGCGTGGCTCGCTGCTGGCGGTGACCGGGCTCGCGGTGATCGTCGTCCTGGTCGGGCTGCGGCTGGTGCCGGCGTTCGGCGTGCTGGACGACGACCGCGTCGGCTGGTTGGTCGAGGCGGCTGCCCTGGCGCTCGTGGGGGCGGGGTTGTGGCGAGGACTCGCTCCGCCCGCACCGGAGGCCGTCCGGGACTGACTTTGCGTGATCGACTGGAATCCCGACCCGGTCCCTGCCGATTCGACGGCACGGCTCGAGGGCCGCTCACCGCCATGCTGTTGCGTTCGAGGTTCCAGCGATGAAGACTGCCGTCGTGAACGCCACCTGCCGGGCCGTCGTGTCGGCCGTCCTGACTTTCGTCCTCGCGGGTTGCTCGGCGACGGGGTACTCGATCACCGAGCTCGCCGCGAACATCAACGCGACGCTCGACACCGGCCAACGCCTGGTCACGCCCGGCGACACGATCCGCCTCTCGTTCCTGCAGACGCGCGAATACAACCAGGACGCGCGCGTGCGTCCGGACGGCAAGGCGGTGTTCACCGGGATCGACGAAGTCGAGTGCGTCGGTCTCTCGGTCACGCAGCTCGATGAGCGGCTGACGAGGCTCTACGCGTCGAAGAACGTGACCGCGGAAATGTCCGTCGAGGTCCTGGCCGCGTCGGGCGACGGCGTGACGGACGCGGCGTTCGTGATCGGGGAAGTGCAACGACCGGGGCCGGTGTCGCTGGTCGGCCGCACCTGGACGCTGACCGAGGCGATCGGCGCGGTCGGCGGCCACCTGAAGGCCACCGCGAACCTCCGCAACACCATCCTGGTACGGCGGCTGGCGACCGGCGAGATGCGGTCGTGGCGGCTCGACGCCGACATCTACCGCTGGGGTGACCACCCGCCGATCTGGCTGCAGGCGCGCGATATCGTGTTCGTGCCGAACACGGCGATCGACGAAGTGGACATCTGGGTCGACAAGTACATCCGCCAGATGATCCCGCTGCCCGCCCTCTTCCCGGCCCCATGAACTCCGCCCCAGAGCCACAGAGTGCGTCGGCCCCCGATCCGACGAGCCTCTACGTTCGTCTGCGTCCGGTGCTGCTCGCCGGACTGTGGCGGCACCGTCTGCTGGTCGTCGTCGCGGTGATCGTCGGCGCGTTCATCGGCACGTTCCGCGGCATCGTGATGCCGAACCAGTACCAGTCGGTCGGCAAGCTGTGGGTGAAGCCGGGCATCCGCGAGATGTTCATGCCCGACGCGATCCTCTCGGGCGTGGCGCCAAGCGCCGCGTCGCGCGTCTCCGGCTCACGCGAGGCTGTCCTCAACGTGATGCAGGTGCTGTCGGCGCCCGAGCTGTTCGACAAGATCGTCGCCAAGGTCGGGGCCGACACGGTGCTGGCTCCCTACGACCCCATCGGCAACCGCGAACAGTTCGAGAACGTGCCGTGGCACACCTCGCTGTTCCACCTCTTCCAGTCGTGGTGGTTCAAGTCGGGAGGCGGCGAACTCGCGAGCGAGCATTCGATGCCCTCGGACCGCCTCGCGAGCATGGTGTTGCGTCGCACGCTGCTGTTCGTGCCGGATCCGGCGGCCAGCGTCATCATCGTCAGCCACGTCTCGCACAAGCCCGAGCTTGCCCAGAAGATCGTCAACGCTGCGCTCGAGGCAGCGCGCGAGTTCCACGGCGAGGTGTTCGAGACGATGTCGGCGGTGGTGCCGCTCGAGGAAGAGGCCAAGCGCGAAGAGGCGGCGGCACGCGAGGCCGAGAAGAGCCTGCGCGAGTTCCGCGTCAAGCACGACATCGACGACTACGACACCGCTCGCGCTGGCCTCGTCACGTACAACCGCGAACTCGGTCTGCAGCTCGACCGCATCGACCTGCAGATGCGAGGGCGCGAGGGCGAACGGGCCGAGCAGGTCGCGCAGCGCAGCGCGATCCCCGACAAGCGCACGCAGGTCGGTACGCAGAGCATCGTGCTGAACCCGGCGTACACACAGTGGACCGAGGTGCTCGGCGATCTGTGGCGGGCCTTCTACGAGGTCGAGCGGCAGCCGGGCGACGCCGGACAACGCCAGCTGCGCCGCGAAGCGATCGAAACGCAGATCAAGAGCGTCGAGGAGCGCCGAGCGAACGAGCCGCGCCAGCTGACGTTCGACGGCATCCAGGAGGAGAACCCGAACTTCGTGCGCGTGCAGCAGCACATCAGCGACATCGACGTCGACCTCAAGCGCCTCGCCGCCGAGCGCGCCCAGCTCGTGCAGATCCGCGCCGCGAACCGGGCCCGCCTGACCGACCTCGAGGCTCAGGCGCCGTTGCTGCGCGAACTCGAGGAGAACCTGCGGCAGAGGCGCACGAGCGCCGACCGTCACGCCGAGAGCGCGGCGAGCCTGCGCACGGTGCAGCGGCTCGACCAGTTCAAGCTCAGCGCCGTGCAGGAGATGCACCAGGGCACGCTCGAGTACGACAAGATCGCGCCGCGCCGCGGTTCGATGGTCGTCTACGGCGGATTCGGCGGCGGCATCGTCGGTCTGCTGCTCGTCGTTCTCCTGACGCTGCTCGACTCGCGCATTCGCGTGCCCGGCGACCTGGTCCGCCTCGACGTGCCGTCGGCGGGCGTGTTGTCGTCCGGCGGCAAGTCGGGGTCGGCAGCCGCCGGCTCGTCGCTGCCGCCATCGCTCGTCGACGCCCGCGACGACATCGTGACGGCCTGGTCGGCCTTGCCGTACGACCGTCGGGCCAAGGAGCCGCTGCAGCTGGCGTTCCTCTCGTGTGGTGACGGCGCGGACGCCGGACGCGCGGCCGGGGCGCTCGCGGTCGGCCTGGCGATGCACGGCGCCGAGCGCGTCGCCTACGTGGCGTGCGCCGAGAAGCCTTCGTGGATCGCCAACCGCCTGAGCCTGCCGGCCCGACGTGGCTGGTCCGAAGTGCTGCGCGGCGAGGCCACGATCGAGCAGGCGATCGTCGCGACATCGGTCACGGGCCTGTCCTACTTGCCTGCCGGCAACTTCGGTGGGGCGATCCCGCATCCGCTCGCGAGCGAGGGCTTCCTGCAGCTGCTCGATCGGATCGCCAAGACGCACCGCTTCGTGATCGTCGAGCTTCCCGAACTCGCCACGCGTCCAGAGGGCCGGCAAGTGCTCGGCGTCGTCGACGCCGTGCAACTCGTCGTGCGCCTCGAGGACGGTCGCAAGGCGAGCGTGAAGGCGGCCATCGACGCCGTGCGCGTCGCTGGTGCTCGGCTGCTGGGCGCCACGCTGCAGCCCAAGGAAGGCAAGGCCGTTGCGGACCAGGGTGCGGCTGGCACCCCGCTCGCCTGAACCTCAGGTTCTCGCGGCTCGATTGCCGAACCAGAAGTTGTGGCGCACGAAATCGCGCAGGAACCGGGGCGGGCCGTTGTCTCGGCGACCGCGCAGCAGGCGCAGGCAATGCCAGACCGCCTTGCCGCCCGTGAACAGCACGTCGGCGGCGAGCTTGTAGAAGCGTCCGTGGTGCTTGCGGAAGTAGCGGTTGCGGGAGACGAACCAGTACGCCGGCGTGCGATCCGGGCGTCGGTCGCGCACGGTCACGCCGGTGCTGCGACCGACCAGGTGCACCACGCGGCTCTGCGGCACGTACCACGACGTGATGCCGAGCGCGTGCGCGCGCCGCGCGAAGTCGAGTTCTTCGAAGTAGAGGAAGTAGCCCTCGTCGAAGAGCCCGACGCGCCGGAACACGTCGGCACGCACCAGCATGCACGCACCCGACAGCCAGTCGATGGCGTGCGGATGGTCGACGAGCGGCGGTGCGGTGATGCGAGCTGCGAACAGCCGGCTGACGACGCCGAGCGCCAGGCCTTCGTCGAGCTGGCTCGCCAGGCTCGGGAAGCGGAAGCGCGAGTGCTGCACCGTGCCGTCCTCGTCCTCGAGCCGGCTGCCGGCCATGCCGACGTCCGGGCGCGACGCCAGGAAGCGCGTGAGTTCGACCACGGCTCCCGGTCGCACCCAGGTGTCCGGGTTGAGCAGCAGGAAGGCGTCGGGCGGGTCGTGCGAGCCGAGTGCCGGCTGCACGCCGGCGTTGATGCCGTACGCGAAGCCGCCGTTCTTCGGCATCGGCCGCAGCGTGACCCAGTCGGACCAGCCGTTGTCCGCGATCGCCGCGCGCAGCACGGCCAGGGAGTCGTCGCCGCCGGGGTTGTCGACGACGACGGCCGTGAGTCCGGGCAGCGCCTTTCGTTCCTGCGCGAGCGATGCGAGGCACGCGACGACGAGCGCGCCGGCGCGGTAGTTGACGATCACGACGTGGACTCGCACGGCTCGAACTCAGGTGCGTATCGGCGCGCCAGCGCCTCAGCAAGAGCGAGTCGGCGGCGGCAGCCGATGGTCGGCGCGTTCCTGCCGCGGTACCCTGGCCGATTCGAGACAGCGTGGACCACGACATCGCAGTAATCGGCATGGCGGCGCGGCTGCCGGACGCCCGCACGATCGCGGACTACTGGCGCAACCTCGCCGGTGGCGTCGAGTCGGTGCGTTCGTTCACCGACCAGGAACTGCTCGCCGCCGGCGTGCCGCCGCGGCGGATCCGGGATCCTCGCTACGTCAAGGCGGGCATCGTGCTCGACGGCCTCGCCGAGTTCGACGCCGAGTTCTTCGGCTTCAGCCCGAAGGAGGCGGCGATCATGGACCCGCAGCACCGCCAGTTCCTCGAGTGCGCGTGGGAGGCGCTCGAGGACGCGGGGCATCCGCCGCAGACGTTCGGCGGGCCGATCGGCGTGTTCGCTGGCTGCGGGATGGGCGGCTACTTCGCGTTCCATGTGCTGCGCAACCGGCAGCTGCTCGACGAAGTCGGCTTCTTCCTGCTGCGCCACACCGGCAACGACAAGGACTTCCTCTCGACGCGCGTCTCGTACTGCTTCGACCTCAAGGGTCCGAGCGTGAACGTGCAGACGGCGTGCTCGACGTCGCTGGTGGCGATCCACCTCGCCTGCCAGAGCCTGCTCGCGGGCGAGACCGACATGGCGCTGGCCGGCGGCGTCACGATCGAGTTGCCGCACCAGCAGGGTTACACCTACTCCGAGGGCGAGATCCTCTCGCCCGACGGCCACTGCCGCGCGTTCGACCATCGCTCGCGCGGCACGATCTTCGGGAGCGGTGCCGGCGCCGTGGTGCTGCGCCGGCTCGCGGATGCGCAGCGCGACGGCGACCACATCTGGGCGGTGATCAAGGGTTCGGCGGTCAACAACGACGGCGCCCGCAAGGTCGGCTACATGGCGCCGAGCGTCGACGGCCAGGCTGCGGCGATCGCCGAAGCGCTGGCGCTCGCCGGCGTCGAGCCGAAGGACGTCGGCTACGTCGAGTGCCATGGCACGGGCACCGAGATCGGCGACCCGATCGAGGTCGCCGCGCTGAGCCAGGCGTTCGCGGGCAGCAAGCAGAAGCAGTACTGCGGCATCGGCTCGGTGAAGACCAACATCGGGCACCTCGACACCGCCGCCGGCGTCGCCAGCTTCATCAAGGTCTGCCTCGCGCTGCACCACGAAGCGCTGCCGCCGACGATCAACTACGAGGCGCCCAACCCTCTGATCGACTTCGGCAACACGCCGTTCTTCGTCAACGACCGGCTGCGGCCGTGGCCGCGCGGCGCCAAGCCCCGCATCGCCGGCGTCACCTCGCTCGGCGTCGGCGGGACCAACGCCCACGTCATCGTCGCCGAGGCGCCCGTTGCCGCGGCCGCGCCGCGCGTCGAAGCACCGCGCTCCCACCATGTGCTGGCATGGTCGGCGCGCAACCCGCGTTCGCTCGACGAACAGGCGCGGCGGCTCGCCGCGCACCTGCGCAACCACCCCGAACTCGACCTCGGCGACGTCGCCGCGACGCTGTTGCACGGGCGCACCGCGTTCCCGCGCCGGCGCCTGCTGGTCTGTCGTGACCGCGACGAAGCGATCCGCCTGCTCGAAGGCGCCGAACCGCACCGCGTGCACACGCACACCGCGACCGACAACGCGAAGGTCGTGTTCCTGCTGCCAGGCGGCGGCGCGCAGTACCGGCACATGGGCCGCGGCCTGCACGCCAACGACCCGGTGTTCCGCGAGCACGTCGACAAGGGTCTGTCGCTGCTCGCGGGGCAGCTCGATGTCGACCTGCGCGAGGTCTGGCTCGGCGATCGCATGGCCGCCGACGAAGTCGAGCGCGTGTTCGATCGGCCCTCGGTTCAGCTGCCGGCGATCTTCCTGGTGGAGTACGCGTTGGCGCAGAGCTGGATCGCGCGCGGCGTGAAGCCGGCGGCGCTGCTCGGCCACAGCCTCGGCGAGAACACCGCCGCGTGCCTCGCCGGCGTGTTCACCTTCGCCGACGCGCTGCGGCTGGTGACCCTGCGCGGGCGGCTGTTCGAACGCATCCGCGGCGGCGGCATGGTCAGCGTGCCGTTGTCCGCCGCCGACTGCGAACGCCACCTCTCGGGCAATCTGGACCTGGCGACGATCAACGCGCCGGGCCTCTGCGTGGTGTCGGGCCCCGACGCCGAGCTCGACGCGTTCGCGCGGAAGCTGCAGCAGTCCGAGATCGAAGTGCAGCGCGTGCGCATTGCGATCGCCGCGCACAGCCGCCTGCTCGAACCGATCCTCGGCGAGTTCGGCCAGTTCCTCGCCAGCATCACGCTGCGCGCGCCGCAGTTGCCGTTCGTGTCGAACCGCACCGGCACCTGGATCACGCCGGCGCAGGCGACCGACCCGCGCTACTGGGTCGAGCACCTGCGCAACACCGTGCGGTTCGCCGATGGCGTCGACGTGCTGCTGCGGGATCCGACGCACGTGTTCCTCGAGGTCGGCCCGGGACGCACGCTGAGTTCGCTGGTGCGCCAGCACCCGGCGTGGAGCGGTGATCGCAGCGCGATCGCGTCGCTGCGGCATCCCGACGAGAAGATCGCCGACGAAGCGTACTTCGCGGGCGCCGAAGCGCGGCTGTGGGCCGCTGGCGCGCCGGTGCCGAGCGAGCGACTGGCGCCGCGCGAGTTCCGGCGCGTGGTGTTGCCGACGTACGCGTTCCGCCACCAGAAGTACTGGGTCGACCCCGATCCGGTCGGCGCGCCGACCGAGGTCGCCGGCGGCGCCGATCGCGTCGACGACGTGTCGCGTTGGTTCTGGGCGCCGCGCTGGCAGCGGGTCGATGCGCCATCCGGCGAAGTCGGCAAGGGCGTGTGGCTCGTGTTCGTCGACGACACCGGCGTCTGCCGGCGCGTCGTCGCGAAGTTGCGCGACCAGAAGATCGAGGTCGTCGAAGTGCACCTCGGGGACGCCTACGGCAAGCTGGGCGCGGGCCGCTACGCGATCGCGCCCGAACTCGGCCGCGAGGGCTACGACGCGCTGCTGCGCGATCTCGCCGCCGAAGGCAAGCAGGTGCACGGCGTGCTGCACGGCTGGCTGCTGACCGCCGACCGCGGATTCCGCCCCGGCTCGAGCTTCTTCCACCGTTGCGAGGAGCAGGGCTTCTACAGCCTGTTCTTCCTGGCGCAGGCGCTGGGCGGCGAGGAGCTGCCGCCGGGCTTCCGCGTGGTCGTGCTGGCGAACGGACTCGACGGACCCGATGGCGGCTCCGAGTATCCCGAGAAGGCGACCGTCGTCGGACCGTGCCTCGTGATGCCGCGCGAACTCGCCGGCCTGACGTGCGCGCTGGTCGATGTCCCGCTGCCGAAGAAGCGCCGCGGCGCCGCTGGCGAAGCGGCGATGCAGGCGCTCGCGACCACGGTCGTGGGCGAACTCGCGGCCGCGGACGGCGGCCAGTTTGCGTGGCGCGACGGCCAGCGCTGGCGGCGCGAGCACGAAGCTCGCGAACTCGCGGCGGGCAACGGCGCCTTGCCCACACGTCTGCGCAAGAACGGCACCTACCTGCTCACCGGCGGCCTCGGCGGCGTCGGGTCGCTGGTCGCCGAATGGCTCGCGCGATCCTGCCAGGCCAACCTCGTGCTGGTCGGCCGTTCGACGCTGCCGCCGCGCGAACAGTACGACGCCTGGCTGGCAGCGCACGGCGCCGATGACGCGACGAGCCGCGCGATCCACCGCGTGCGCTTGCTCGAGTCGTCCGGGGCCACGGTGTTCGTAGGCAGCGCCGACGTCGCCGACGTCGTGCAGATGCGCGCCCTGGTGGCTGCTGCACGCGCTCGGTTTGGTCCGGTGCACGGCGTGTTCCACATGGCCGGCGTGATCCAGGACGAGCTGATCGCAGGCAAGGAGCTGGCCACGATCGAGCGCGTGATGGCGCCGAAGGTGCAGGGCGCGCTCGTGCTCGAGGAGGTTCTCGGCGCCGAGCCGCAGGACTTCATGGTGCTGTTCTCCTCGACGAGTGCGCTGCTCGGGCCGCCGGGGCAGGTCGACTACGCCGGCGCGAACGCGTTCCTCAACGCGCTGGCGCGTCGCCGTTCGGCGGCGGGCAAGCCGACGCTCGCGCTGCAGTGGGGGACGTGGAACCGCGTCGGCATGACGGCCGGCGACGTGGTCGCCGAAGCCACCGGCGGCCGCCCTGAGGCGATCGCCGAACCGCTGTTCCACGAACTCGTGCGCCAAGGCGGCGACGAAGTGGTGCTGAACGGTCGCCTTGCTGCGGCGACGACCTGGCTGCTCGAGGAGCACCGCACCGGCGAAGGCCACGCGGTGGTGCCGGGCACCGGCTTCCTCGAGATGGCCGCCGAGAGCCTCGCGGCGCTGGGCGAGAACGGTCCGTTCGAGGTGCGCGACCTGTGGTTCTTCCGGCCGCTGCACGTGCCCGACGGCGAGAGCCGGGCCGTGCGCGTGCGCATGCGGGCCAGCATCGAGGGCCACGAGTTCCAGGTGCAGAGCGAGAGCATGCTCGACGACGGCCAGCGCGGCTGGCAGACGCATGCGCAGGCTCGGCTGCTGCTGCACGCGCAGTCGCAACCCGCGCCCGTGGACATCGTGGCGATCGCCGATGCCTGCCGCGACCACCGCACGCCCCAAGGGCGCGACTGGCTGCCGTCGCCGCAGGAAGCGCACCTGCGCTTCGGGCCACGTTGGCGCGTCGTGCGCGACATTCGATACGGCGCGGGCCAGGCGCTGGCGACGATCGCGCTGTCGCCCGAGTTCGCCGGCGACCTCGAGCGCTTCCGGATGCATCCGGCGACGCTCGATCTCGCGACGGGTTTCGCGATGGAACTCGTGCCCGGCTACGACGGGCGACGGCTGTGGGTGCCGCTCGCGTATCGCAGCGTGCGCGTGTTCGACCGCCTGCCGCGCGAGTACCGCAGCGTCGTGCGCTCGTGCCGGCAGCTCGGCAGCGGCGGCGATCTCGTCACGGTCGATCTCGTGCTCTGCGACCCGACGGGTCGCGTGTTGGTCGAGGTCGAGGGCTTCCAGATGAAGCGGCTCGCCGCCGATCAGGCGTTCGCGCTCGCGCCGGTGCCGACCCGCGCCGACCTCGGCCTCGGTCGAGATGCGGCCAAGGGCGGGTCCTCGGCTGCCGAGCAGATCCTCGCCGACAACATCCTGAAGGGCATCTTGCCGGCCGAAGGCATCGACGCGCTCGGCCGCCTGCTCGCCCGCGAGTTGACCAGCGAGTGCGTGGTGACACCGGTGCCAGTGCCCGGGCTGCTCGCCGAGTTGGCGAAGGCTCAGGCGCCGGCGGCCGCCGGTGGCGCGAGGTTCGCGCGTCCCGAGCTCGACGTCGACTACGTCGCGCCGCGCGACGACGTCGAACGCACGCTCGTGCGCTTCACCGAGGAACTGCTCGGCATCGACGCGATCGGCGTGCAGGACGACTTCTTCGCGCTCGGCGGGCACTCGCTGATCGCCGTGCGCCTGTTCGCGAAGATCAAGAAGACCTGGCGTCGCGACTACCCGATGTCGGTGTTGTTCGAGGCGCCGACCATCGAGCGGCTCGCGGCGATGCTGCGCGCCGACGGCGTCGCTGGTGGTGGTCAGGACGTGGCACCTGCGGCGGGTGCCGTGGCCGAAGCGCCGAAGAGCCGGTATCGCCACCTCGTCGCGATGCACCCGCAGAAGCACGGCAACGGCACGCCGTTCTTCCTGGTCGCCGGCATGTTCGGCAACGTCCTCAACCTCCGGCATCTGGCGCAGCTCGCGGGCGCCGACCGGCCGTTCTACGGGCTGCAAGCGCGCGGGTTGTTCGGCGACATGGCCCCGCACGCGACCTTCAACGAAGCGGCGGTCGACTACCTGCAGGAGGTGCGCGCCGTGCAGCCGCACGGGCCGTACCTGCTCGGCGGCTTCTCGGGCGGCGGCATCGCGGCGTACGAGATGGCGCAGCAACTGCTCGCGGCCGGCGAACAGGTGGCGCTGCTCGTCATGCTCGACACGCCGCTGCCGACCAAGGGCGTCGTCGGGCGCGCGGACCGCCTGCGCATCCAGTGGCAGCGGTTGCGTCGGCAGGGTCCGGCGTACGTCTGGCGTTGGCTCAGGAACCGCGTCGCGTGGGAGTGGGGCCGGCTGCAGCGGCGGTTCGGCGGCGCTCCGACGGCCGAGGAACCGGCGACGTTCCACTCGCACGCGATCGAAGCCGCGTTCCGCGCGGCGCTGCCGCTCTACCGCGTGCAGCCGCTGCCGGTGCGCACGGTGTTGTTCCGGCCCGCGCTCGACACCACCTACGACCTCGGCAACGGCCGATTCGCCAACAAGGATCGTGAGCTCGTGCTGCCGGACAACGGCTGGACGCCGTTCGTGCGGGACCTGTCGGTGGTCGAGACGCCGGGCGACCACGACAGCATGGTGCTCGAGCCGAACGTGCGCTCGCTGGCCGCGGTCCTGCGTGGTGCGATCGAGAGTGTCGTCGCCCAGGCGCCCGCCGGCCCGACGCCGGTGCCCGCGCGTCGATGAGCGGTCCCGCGGCGAGCGACGCGATCGGCGTGGTCGTGATCGGCCGCAACGAGGGCGAGCGCCTGCGACGTTGCCTGCACTCGCTCGGCGAACGGGCGCGAGCCGCAGTCTACGTCGACTCGGGCTCGACCGACGGCAGCGTCGCGTTGGCGCGGTCGCTCGGCGTGCACGTCGTCGAACTCGACACCGCCATTCCGTTCACCGCGGCGCGCGCGCGCAACGCCGGGCTCGACGCCCTGGTCGCGACCGGTCGCGCCGGTGAGTTCGTGCAGTTCGTCGATGGCGACTGCGAGATCGAAGCCGGGTGGCTCGAGCGGGCCGCTGCCGAGCTGCGTGCCGATCCGCGGCTGGTCGTGGTGTTCGGCCGCCGGCGCGAACGCGAGCGCGAGGCGTCGCCGTACAACCGGCTCTGCGACCTCGAGTGGGACGTGCCGGTCGGCGACGTGTTGTCGTGCGGCGGCGACGCGATGATGCGGGCGGCGGCGCTGCGCGACGTCGGTGGCTACGACGCGACCCTGATCGCCGGCGAGGAACCCGAGCTGTGCATGCGGCTGCGCGCGCGCGGCGGCGTGGTGCGCCGCATCGACGCGCCGATGACCATCCACGACGCGGCGATGACGAACTGGCGGCAGTGGTGGCGGCGCATGACTCGGTCGGGCTACGTCGAGGCCGAGGGGATTGCCCGGCACGGCCGCGCCTACCCGCGCCGGCGGTCGGCATGGGGCAACGTGCTGTGGGCCGTCGTGCTGCCGATCGATGCGTTCCTCGCGGCCGTGATCGCGTGGGCGCTCGGCTGGCCGTTCCTGGCCGCGATGGTGCTGTTGGCGTTGCTCGCGATCTACGCGCTGCAGTGGCGGCGCATCGCGCGTGGCGCCGCGGCGCGCTGGCCGGCGCGCGACGCACAGCTGTGGGCGACGTCGTGCCTGCTCGGGAAGTGGCCCGCGGCGCAGGGCATGTTCACGTTCTGGTGGCGGCGGCTGCGCGGCGGCCCACGCCGGCTCATCGAGTACAAGGCGCCGGCGCGCTGACTGCGTCGATCAGCGCGAGCAGCCGGCCGGCTTCGACCTTGGCGTCGTGCGCGCGGGCGACCGCGAGTGCACCCGCGGCGCCGAGCGCGGCGAGTCGCTCGCTCGGTGCCGCCAGCAGTTCCCGCATCGCCGCCGCGAGCGCCTGGGCGTCGCCGGCGGGCACCAGCCACCCGGTCTCGCCGGGCCGCACGAGTTCGGGAATGCCCGCGATGGCGGTCGCGATGACGGGCCGGTGGAGGGCCAGCGCTTCCATGACGACGACCGGCAGGCCTTCGGCGAAGCTCGGCAGCACGAGTCCGCGCGCGGCCAGCAAGTGGTCGCGAACCTGGGCGCCGGTCTGCCAACCGACCAGCCGCACGGTGCCCTCGAGGCCCGCCGCCGCGATGCGCTGCGCGATCACGGGTCGCAGTTCGCCGTCGCCGATGACCACCAGTTCGAACGCGACGCCGGCGTCGCGCAGCGCGGCCGCCGCGTCGACGAGCAGCAGCTGGCCCTTCTGCTCGACCATGCGCCCGATGGTGACCAGGCGCGGGACGGTCGGCACCGGCGTCGCGGGCGCGCCGAGCCACGACGGATCGACGCCGCAGCGGACGACGTGCACCTTGCTCCATTCGCCGTGCGCCGCCCAGCGCAGCAGTTGGCTCCGGCCGTAGGCGCTGATCGCGACGGCGAACGCGGCGTGCGTGATCTTCTCGCCGAGCGCGAGCGCCTGCGGCTGGTCGAATTCCTCGGGGCCGTGCACGGTGAAGCTGTAGGTCGGGCCGCCGAGCAGCCGGCACAGCATGGCGACGGTCGTCGAGTTCGAGCCGAAGTGCGCGTGCAGGTGGCGCACGCCGTCGCGGGCGAGCCAGCGGCGGAGCAGGCAGGCCTCGGCCAGGTAGGCGAGGTGCACCAGGCGCCCGCGCCGCGAGCCGCGCCCGATCCGCCACGCCGTGCGCAGCGCCCGCACGAACGACAGCGGCGATCGCAGCGCCCGGCCGGCGGTCGCGGCGAACAGCGCCACACCGCCCGCAGCGAGCAGGTAGCGCGTGCGGCTCGCCTCGGCGCGATCGTCGGCGTCGACCAACGTGTCGGGCCACGGCCGCACCGCGTACCGCAGCACCGGTCGTCCAGCCGCCTCGATCGCCGCGATCTCGCGGCGGATGAAGGTCTGGCTCGCCATCGGGTACTGGTTGACGAGATAACCGAGCATGGGCGTGGTCACGGGCGGAGCCCCGGCGTGCACTGCGCACGGCGCTCGAGCCATTGTTCCTGCGTGTTGGCGGCTGCGAAGGTGAACGCCGCGCGCGCCAGTGCAACCAGCCGCGCGCGGTCGCTGGCCAGCGCACCGAGTGCCTTGGCCAACGCCGCGTGGTCGGGCCACGGCACCACGACGACGCCCGCGTTCTGCTCGGCGAGCTCGGCGTAGTAGTAGGTGTCGAAGGCGAGCACCGCCATGCCGAGGGCCTGCGCGTCGATCGCGCTGCGCGGCGTATCTTCGCTCAGAGGGCAGGCCAGCAGCACGTCGCACTGCGCGAGCTCGGCGAAGAACTGCTGCCCGTACGGCCGCGAGCCGTGGAAACGCGCCACGTCGTCTAGCTGCAGTTCGTGCGTGAGCGCCGTCAGCGCCTCGCGGCTCGGACCGTCGCCGTAGACGTCGAAGGTCACCGCAGCACCGGCCGCGCGGGCGGCGTGCACCGCGCGCAGCATGCGGTCGATGCCCTTGTAGTCGACGAGCCGGCCGAAGTAGCAGGCGCGCAGACCCACGCTGGCCTGCAAGCGCTCGAGTCGCTGCTGCTGACGGTCGGGCGGCAGCACCATGTCGGCCGAGTGTGCGCTGTCGAGGATGTAGTGCACGTTCGGCTTGCCGCGACCGAAGTCGCGCACCAGCGCCCGGCCCTTCAGGAACACCGTCGACGCCAGCATGCGCGCGAGATGGTGCTGCAGCGCGAACCAGCGGTCGTGCACGTGGCGCCGGCGCCAGGCGACGCCACGGCTCCAGCGCCCGGTCGCCAGGTGCATACGCGCGGAGTTGCGATGGTCGATGTCGGTGACGTAGATCGTGTGGCGGGACCGCAGCCGGCCGATCGCCAAGGCGAGGTTCTCGAACGGGGAGAACAACTGCGAGGGCCCTGCGTGCACCCAGCCGGCGCGGCCGACCGCGCGCCAGATGCGCGCCGCCAGGGCCGGCAGTCGCAGCATCGCCCGCAGGCGCCCGCCACCGAGCGCGAACGCGGCGGTGAACACGATGCGTTCGGTGGCGGCGTCGACCGGACGCAGCGACCCCTGGTTCGCGGCGTACTGCGCGGCGTCCATCGCCGGCGCCAGCACTTCGATCGCGGCGACGCGTGGGCCGAGGCTCGCCAGCAGCTTCTGCAGGTGCAACGCGAACGCGCTCTCGACCGCGGCGCGGCCGTCGTGCAACCGGTGGAAGGGCACGGGCACGACCAGCAGGTACCGCATCGGCGCGGGATCCTACGAGCCGCGCCCGCCCGCAGGAATCTCGTCGCGCGCCGAGGGCTCGCGGGGCAGCATTCGCGCCCGTGCCATCGACGCCGAGCCATCCGCTGCGCGTCGCGTTCGTCAGCCCGGCGTGGCCGCCGGAGCTCGTGCAGAACGGCGTAGCCACCTACGTCGCGAACGTGCGCCAGGGTCTCGCGACGCTCGGCATCGCCAGCGCCGTGATCGCGCGTTCGCCGGGTGTCCCGGAGTCCGCCGAGGTCGCGGTCGTGCGCAACGAGGCGGAAAGCACGCTGTCCGGCCGGATCGCGGCGGCCCTGCGGCGCCGCATCACTCCGGCTGCCGCCGACTACGTCCAGGCGGCGATCGACGTCGTCGCGGCGGCGGCCCGCCTGCGGCAGCGCTTCCCGTTCGATTGCCTGGAGATGGAGGAGGCCTACGGGGTCGCCCTGCACGTGATGCGCCGATCGCCGCAGCCCGTGATGCTGCGCCTGCACGGTCCGTGGTTCCTGACCGGCGCGGCCTCGGGAGTCGCCAACGATGCCGTGTTCGCGCGGCGGGTCGCGATGGAGGGCCGGGCGATCCTGCGCGCCGCCGCGGTCAGTGCGCCGACGCGCGTCCTGCTCGACGCGGTGCAGCGCCACTACGGCCGCGAACTGTCGTGCGCCGAAGTCGTGCCGAACCCCGGTCCGCCGATCGACGAGGCTCGCAGCTGGTCGCCGCGGGCGAGTCCACGCCAGCTCGTGCACATCGGCCGCTTCGAGGCCTTGAAGGGCAGCGACGTCGCGATCGACGCGTTCGCGGCGCTCGCCCCGCGGTTCCCGGACCTCGAGCTGGTGCTCGTCGGGCCAGATCTCGGCTTCGCCGGCCCCGATGGCGTGCGCCGCGACTTCGCCGCCTTCCTGCGCGACCGCGCGCTGCCGGCGGCTGTCGCCGCACGCATCCGTTTCCTCGGGCCGCAGCCGCCGGCGGTGGTCGCCGAACTGCGGCGTGGGGCCGCGGTCGTGTTGGTGCCGTCGCGCTACGAGAACTTCCCGCTCGCCGTGCTCGAGGCGATGGCCGACGGCTGCCCGATCGTCGCCTCGGCCGTCGGGGGCATTCCCGAGCTCATCACCGACGGGGAGAACGGCCGCCTGGTGCCGCCCGGCGATGCGCCAGCACTCGCCGCAGTCGTGGCGTCGCTGCTCGCGTCCCCCGAGGCGGCGAGGCTCGGCGCCGCCGCGCGAGCCCGGTACCGCCGGACGTGGACGCCCGAAGTCGTCGCGGCGCGCATGGCCACGTTCCACCAGCGCGTCGCCGACCACTGCCGATTGCGGCGCTGAACCGCCGCGCGCTTGCAGATCGATGGCACGGCAGGACGATAGGACCGACAGTCCATGGCGCACTACAGCATCGAACCCGACCGGTTGCTGCGACTCGGTCGCGACCTCCACGACAAGTACGTCGGCGCCAAACCGTTCCCGCACATCGCGATCGACGACTTCTTTCCGCCGGCCGTCGTCGACGCGGTGCTGGCCGAGTTCCCGAAGCCCGGGGACATCGAATGGCAGAAGTTCGACAACCCGCGCGAGAAGAAGCTCGCCTGCAACGAAGAACACAAGCTCGGGCCGGCGACGCGTGGCCTGATCTGGGAGCTCAACTCGCAGGTCTTCCTGCGGTTCCTCGAGCAGCTCACCGGCATCGCGAACCTGATCCCCGACCCGCAGTTGTCGGGCGGTGGCATGCACCAGATCGTGCGCGGCGGCAAGCTCGGCCTGCACGTCGACTTCAACAAGCACGGTCCCTACCAGCTCGACCGACGGCTCAACCTGCTGCTCTACCTCAACAAGGACTGGAAGGAGGAGTACGGCGGTCACCTGCAGCTCTGGGACCGCGACATGAAGCAGTGCGGGCAGCGCATCCTGCCGGTGTTCAATCGCGTCGCGCTGTTCTCGACGACCGAGACCTCGTGGCATGGCCATCCCGATCCGCTGGCCTGTCCGGAAGGCTGGTCGCGCAAGTCGATCGCGCTCTACTACTACACGAACGGCCGCCAGGACGGCGCCGACGCGCCGGAGCACACCACGGTGTTCCGCGAACGGCCGGGCGAAGTCGTGCCGAAGGAGAATGCGGGTGTCGCCCTGCGTGACTTCGTGCCGCCGCTGCTGTGGCGTGGACTGAAGAGGCTCGCCGGCCGATGAGCGGCGGCTGCCAGGAGTCGCAGCGACGGGGCGTTCCGGTCGGATGATCCCGCTCGCCTACGCCGCGCTGTTCGGGGTCCCGCTGCTCGCAGCGCTCTGGGTGTTCCTGAGGCGCGGCAGCGCCAGCGCGGTCGCCCACGCACTGGTGTTCGGCTGGCTGTTGATGCCGCTGCTCGTGATCGAGATCGCGGGTCTGCCCGAACTGCAGAAGGAGACGCTGCTCGCGCCGGCGATCGCGATCGCCGCGCTGATCAGCCGGCGGCAGCAGTCCTCGGCGCTGGTGCCGAGTTGGCTCGACCTGCCGATCATCGGTCTGTGCACAGCCCCCTTGTTCGCCTCGATGACGAACGACCTGGGCTACGTCGACGGGTTGAAGGAGTCGTTCCGCGCGACGGCGTTCTTCGGCGCGCCGTGGCTGCTCGGGCGCTTGATGTTGAAGGACGCCGCGGCGATTGCCGCGACCGGCAGGGCGCTGCTGCACGGCGCTGCGTTCTACGCGCCGTTCTGCTTGCTCGAGGCGCGCCTCGCGCCGCAACTGCACGAGTGGATCTTCGGGCTGCCCGGCCGCGTCGGCTGGGAAACCGTCAGTTGGTACGGGCCGCTGCGCTTCAAGGCGTCGGTGTTCCTGCAGGCGCCGCTCGAACTGACGCCGCTGATGGGGATCGGCGCCCTGTTCGGCTGGTGGTCCCTGCGCAGTCTTCGCGTCGGCAGCGTGGAGACGAAGCGCACGCTCCTGCTGGTCGGGGCGGCCACGTTCTCGATGCTGATGGGCAAGTCGCTCGGCGGCTTCACGCTGACGATGTTCGGCCTGATCGCGCTGGCGGCGACGCGCTGGACGCGCGGCCGCGCGGCGTTGGTGCTGCTGCTCGCCGTGGCACCGCTCTACATCGGGCTGCGCGCATCGGGAGCGTGGGACGGAATGAGCTTCGTCGAGTTCGTGCGCGACAACATCAGCGAGCGCCGCTCCGAGTCGTTCCTGACGCGCATCGACAACGAGAACATCCTGGTGCAGAAGGCACTCGAGAAGCCGTTGTTCGGCTGGGCCGGTTGGGGGCGCAGTCGCGTCTACGACGACTACGGCAACGACATCAGCATCACCGACGGCTTCTGGGTGATCACGCTGGGGACCACCGGGTGGTTCGGTCTCGGATCGTGGATGCTGTTGATGCTGCTGCCGGTGGCGATGACCCTGTGGAAACGCTGGCGGCTGGTTGCCGGCGACGGGGTCGACAGTGCCGTATTGTTCGCCGTGACCGTGCCGTTGCTGCACTCCATCGACTGCCTCGCCAACGCGATGCCGAACCCCGTGTACTACGTACTGCTCGCCGCAGTCGTCTCGTACTACCAGACGTCGATGCGGCCGACCGGCGAGGCGATGCCCTTGCTGCGGCGGCTCACGGCTCGCCTGGGCGGCAGGACGCTGGCGCCGCGGGCCTCCTCGCCACACCGATAGGCGGGCGCAGCGTGCCGGAGGGGTTCGCATCGGGCCAGTGCGTCGCTAGGCTGGTTGCCCCGAACTCGCCGATGACACGGCGCCGCCAGCGTCGGTGGTCCCGGCCCGATCCCCGGCGGCTGAGCCGCGCCGCCCGCTTCGGTCGATACCGAGTGCATGAACTTCCATCCTGAGGCGTTCCCGCCGACCTCCGTCGAACTCAAGCATCGCAATGCCTGGAGTCGGGTCCGGCGTGGACTGGTGGCGGTCGGCACGGTCCTCGCGATGGCGGTCTTCGCGCTGCCTGCGTGCTCGAGCGGCGGCGGGCCGGAGAGCGGTGGCGCCGGTGGTGGAGGCGGAGGTGGCGGCGGCGGTGGTGGTGGTGGTGG
>DDSQ01000068.1 GCA_002343845.1 Planctomycetes bacterium UBA2386
TGATCGTGAAGGTGAAGGAGCCGCTGCCGACGGAGTACCCGTTGATCAAGAAGGGGCAGCTGCTGTTCACCTACTTCCACTTCGCCGCGGCGCGCGAGCTCACCGAGGCGATGCTGAAGTCGGGGGCGAACTGCTTCGCCTACGAGACGCTGATCCACCGCAACTCGCTGCCCCTGTTGACGCCGATGAGCGAAGTCGCCGGCCGCATGGCGATCCAGGTCGGCGCCGTCTGCCTCGAGAAGCACATGGGTGGCCGCGGCATCCTGCTCGGGGGCATCCCGGGCGTGGAACCGGCGACGGTGGTGATCCTCGGCGGCGGCGTGGTCGGCACCAACGCCGCGAAGATGGCGGCGGGGCTCGGCGCCGACGTGCGCCTGCTCGACATCGACCTCGACCGCCTGCGCTACCTGAGCGACGTGATGCCCGCGAACGTCACGCTGCTGCACAGCTCGCCGATCACCATCCGCGAGCAGATCGTGCACGCCGATCTCGTCGTCGGTGCGGTGCTGGTGCAAGGAGCGCGCGCGCCGCGGCTGATCCGCCGCGAAGATCTGAAGTCGATGAAGGAAGGCTCGGTCATCGTCGACGTCGCGGTCGACCAGGGTGGCTGCATCGAGACCTGCAAGCCGACCACGCACGCCGATCCGACCTACGTCGTCGATGGCGTCATGCACTACTGCGTCGCGAACATGCCCGGCGCGGTGCCGCGCACGTCGACGTTCGGCCTGACCAACGCCACCGGCCCGTGGGCCAAGCGACTCGCCGGCATGGGCGCCGCGAAGGCCGCCGCTGATCCCGTGCTCGGCACGGCCGCCAACGTGCTGGCCGGCCAGTGCACGCACCAGGGCGTCGCCGAAGCGTTCAACCTGCAGTACCGCGCGCCTGCATCGGTGCTGTGATCGGCGAGGCGGCGGCAGCCGACGGCTTCGGCATCGTCGAGGCCATCGTGCTCGGGCTGGTCGAGGGGCTCACCGAGTTCCTGCCGGTCAGCAGCACCGGGCATCTCATCGTCGTGCAGCGGCTGCTCGGGCTGCCCGCGAACGAGGTCAACAACGTCTTCGTGGTCGGCGTCCAGATCGGCGCGATCACCGCGATCCTCGTCCTCTACGCGCGGCGCCTGCTCGCGGCGGCGGCACGCTTGCCTTCGTTCCGTCGCGGCGAGCCGAACCTGCTGATCCAGATCGTGGTCGCGGCGATGCCGGCGGCCGTGCTCGGACTGCTGTTCGACGAGCAGATCGATGCGCACCTGTTCACGGCTGGCGTCGTCGCGGCGACGATGGTCGGCGGCGGCGTCCTGCTGCTGCTGCTCGAACGTTGGCTCGCGCGTGGTGCGCCGGCCGAACGCACGCTGGAGACCATGTCGTACCGCACGGCGCTGGCCATCGGGTTGTTCCAGTGCCTCGCGCTGGTGCCCGGGACCAGCCGGTCCGCGGCGATGATCGGGGGTGCTCTGCTGCTCGGGTTGTCGCGCACCGCCGCGGCGGAGTTCTCGTTCCTGGTCGGGTTGCCGGTGCTCTACGGCGCTGGAGTGCTCAAGCTGGCGACGCACGCCGAACTGCTGGCGGGGGAGCTGGTGCTCCCGTTCGTGGTCGCAACCGCGGTGTCGTTCGCGAGCGCGCTCCTGGTGGTCGCGCCGTTCGTGCGCTTCCTGCGCCAGCACACGTTCGCGCCGTTCGCCTGGTACCGCCTCGTCGCCGGCCTGCTGCTGGTGCTGGCGCTCGTCGTCGGCTGGTTGTGACGCGTCAGCTGCGGCGGTAACCGAGCTGCCGCACGACCAGCAGGACCTCGCTCCAGCTCGGGAACGGTCGGCCGTGCTCCTGCTTGAAACGGTCGATCGCGGCGATGAACTCGAGCGCCTCGGCGTCGACTTCGGCGAGCGCGGGTGACGAACGCTCGGCATCGCCGGCCTTCGCCGCGCTCTTGGTGCGCTTGGGCGCAGGGGCGCGCTTCTGGGTCGTGCGCGCTGCCGGTCGTTTCTGCTTCCTGGTGGCGATCGCCATCGCCAGGGTCATCGGCCCGACAGGCGCAGTGCCTTGATGCCCGCGGCGAACGGGGGGAGGAGCACGCCCTGGTCGGTGACGATTGCCGTGAGCAGTCGCGCGGGCGTCACGTCGAACGCCGGGTTGCGGGCCCCGACACCCGGCGGTGCGGTGCGCACACCGCCGAGCTCCGTGACCTCGGTGGCATCGCGTTCTTCGATCGGGATGTGGCTGCCGTCGGGCAGTCGCACGTCGACGGTCGAGACCGGGGCCACGGTGTAGAACGGCACGTCGTGTGCCTTGCAGGCGAGCGCCACGCCGTAGGTGCCGACCTTGTTCGCGAAGTCGCCGTTGGCGGCGATGCGATCGGCCCCGACGACGGCCATCTGGACCTGGCCGCGTGCGATCAGGCCGGCCGCGGCGCCGTCGGCGAGCACTTCGACCGGAATGCCCTCGGCAGCGAGTTCGAGCGCGGTCAGGCGGGCGCCCTGCAGCAGCGGCCGAGTCTCGTCGGCGAGCACGCGGAAGCGCTTGCCTGCCCGCCAGGCTGCGAACAAGGTCGCCAGCGCGGTGCCGTCGCCGACGGTCGCCAGGCGCCCGGTGTTGCAGTGGGTGAGCACGGTGCCGCCGTCGGGCACGAGGTCGGCGCCATGCCGGCCCATGCGTTCGCTCATCGCGACTTCGTCGGCGAAGATCGCGTTCGCTTCGAGCATCAGGCGCTCGAGGTTCGGCGCGGTGGCGATGGCCGCAAGGCACCGGTCGAGCGCCCACTGCAGGTTCACTGCCGTCGGGCGTGCGGCGGCGATCGTGCGCGCGGTGGCGTTGGCCGTCGCGACGAACGCGCTCGCGGCGGGAGCCCGGCTGCGCATGCCCAGCACCAGGCCGTAGGCGGCGGCAACGCCGATCGCCGGCGCGCCCCGCACTCGCAGCATGCGGATGGCCTCGATCACGGTGGCGTCGGTGCGCAGTTGCAGCACGACGCGTTCGTGCGGCAGGCGCGTCTGGTCGAGAAGATCGAGCCAGCCATCCAAGCCGCCACGCCAGGCGAGCGTCGGCGGCAACGGCGGAAGTGTGGGCATGGGGCGGTGGCGGAGTGCGATCAGGCGGTCAATCGCTTCTGGATTTCGGCGTAGGTTGCGGCGGTCTTCGCGACCACTTCCGGCGGCAACGCCGGCGGCGGCGGCGTCTTGTTCCAGCCGGTCGAGAGCAGCCAGTCGCGCAGGTACTGCTTGTCGAACGACGTCGGATTGGCGCCGGGCTTCACTTCGTGCGCGGGCCAGAAGCGGCTGCTGTCCGGCGTCAGGCACTCGTCGATCAGCAGCAGCTTGCCGTTGCGCAGGCCGAACTCGAACTTGGTGTCCGCGATGACGATGCCGCGCTGCCGTGCGTAGGCCCGCGCCTTCTTGTAGAGGGCGAGCGCGGCGTCGCGCGCCTGCACGGCGACGGCTTCGCCGACCTTCTCGACGACGCGCGCGAAGCTGATCGGCTCGTCGTGGCCGCTCTCGGCCTTGGTCGACGGCGTGAGGATCGGCGGGTCCAGTTCGCTGGCGTGCTGCAGTCCTTTGGGCAGCACAACGCCGCTGACGGCGCCGTCCTTCTGGTAGTCCTTCCAACCCGACCCGGTGAGGAAGCCGCGCACGACCCACTCGATGGGCAGCGGCTCGCACTTCATGCAGCGCATCGTGCGGCCGCGCAGGGCGGGCTTCCACTGCGCGGGCACGTCGGTCCAGGCATCGACGTCGGTCGACAGCAGGTGGTTTGGCACCACGTCGCGCAGCAGGCCGAGCCAGAACTTCGACGTCTCGGTCAGCACGCGGCCCTTGCCGGGGATGCCTTCGTTCATCACCACGTCGAAGGCGGAGATGCGGTCACTGGCGACCAGCAGCAGGTCGCCGTTGAGCTCGAAGATCTCGCGGACCTTGCCGCGGCCGAGGCGCTTCGCGAACGGCAACTCGAGGGAGAGGACCGGAAGGCTCACGCTGCCGATCATGCGCAGCGTGGTCGTGTAGGCAAGTGCGAGGCCGCCGCGGGCCTACGACTTCTGCCGCACGCCGAAGCCGAGGTTGAGCTCGGGGATGTTGTTGCTGCGGACTTCGAGGAAGTCGTCGACGAACACCAGGGTGTTGTAGCTGCGGTCGATTGCGGCGAACCACGTCTCGTTGGTGCCGCTGACGTTGATCGTCAAGCCGCCATCGGGCGCCAGCGTGTAGGTGCCCTGGTAGGAGAAGTCCTGGCCATCGTTGCCGACGGCATCGAGGCGGAAACCGTTGGGGGCCGTGAGCACGGCCGTCCCGACGAAGGCGTCGCTGCCCGAGTTGGTCGGGTTCACGAACATCGTCGAGCCGCCGACCAGGAACGTGCCCGGCACACGCACGCTGTCGACCGGAGTCGCCGGCGCGTCGAACTTGCGCACCAAGAACACGAGGCCGGACTCGCCATCGCTCTCGTCGGCGTCGAGGCCGAGCACCAGGTTGTTCGTCGCCGCCGCTTGCACGACACGGCTGTCGGCCGGCTGGCCGGTGAGCTGGTACGAGACGGTGAGGTTGCAGGTGCCGTCGCCGCTGCCGTTGGTGAGCAGGTTCTGGATCGTGCCACCGAACACCAGTCCGCCTGTGCCCTGCGAGCCGGTGCCGCTGATCGTGCGCGCCGTGCCCGGTGCTCCGGCGGTGACCATGACGCCGCCGCGCGCGCCTCGCGCGACGTTGTCGGGCGACAGCAGCGTCTGGCCGAACACGACGTGCAGCGACAGCAGGTGCCAGGCGCCTTCCAGCTCGACCTGGCCGGTGAGGATGCGGGTGCCGACGTAGAGCCCGAGCGACTGGCTCGCCGGCGTCGACACGCGGTCGGTGAAGAACAGATCCGGGGTGCTGCCGGGAACCGTCAGGTCGGCGGCCCCGACCCGCCCATAGGCGCCGCGGAACACCACCGAGGGCTCGGAGTTGGCCCCGGGCACGAACAGCGCGAGGTCGCCTGGGTTCTCGAGCGCGTAGCGGGCCGCAGTGCTCGTCCCCGAACTGCGTGCCACCGTGTACGTGCCGTCGTCGAACAGGTTCAGCGTGCCCTGGTCGGTGAACACCGCGGTGGTCGGCACCGGGAAGGTGCCGAAGCCGCGCAACGCGCGGAACCCGTAGAGGTGGTGCGTGGCCGAGAACCGCACCTCGCTCAGCGGACGATCCTCCTCGCCGCCATCGGCGCAGCCGGTGAGGAACGACGTGGCGACGGCGAGAAGGGCGACGCGGAACTGGGTGCGAGGGTGCAAGCGGCGCAGTCTAGCCGCGGAGCGATGCCGGGAAACGCCGGGGCGCGCGGGCGACGGATCTCCTGGCGAGTCCCAGCCAAGAGTTCCATCCCGAGGAGTGGCCTCCTTCCCGGGTGCGTGATCGCACCGGGCGCGTTGGCTAGCGTTCCCGCCCGATGCGCCTGGCCCTTGTCGGCAGTTCCCTGCTCGCTGCGTCCATGGCGGTGGGGTGTGTGCAGGCGCCGCGCTGGGGCGGGCCGATGCCGGTGCGCAACCAGCACCCGGCCCAGCTCACCGTTCTGCACATGCCGCCGGCGCGTGCCGCAGTCTTGGACAGCGGTGCCGTCGAGACGCGGTTCGACGCCGCCTACACGAGCCTGTGGTTGTCGGGCCAGGGCCCCGGCCGCACCTGGTTGATGGACGGCGAGTACCTGCGCGCGGGGCCGAAGGCACGGATCGGGCTTGGCCGCGGTTTGCAGTTCGGCATCGAGCTGCCCTTCGCGCACACCTCGGGCGGGTTCCTCGACGACTTCGTGATCGACTACCACGATGCGTTCGGCTTTCCCGATCAGGGGCGCGACGTCGCTCCGCGCGATGGCTTTGCCGTCCGGGCCGCACGGAACGGCACCGAGGTCTGGTCGGTCACGCGCGACAGCCTGCAGTTGCTCGACGTGCCGCTCATCCTGCAGTGGGAAGTGCTGCCCGCGGGATCGGGACGGCTTGGGCTCGCGGCGCGCGGCGCGATCGAGCTGCCGACCGGCGACGACGAGGACGGCTTTGGCTCCGGGGAACTCGAAGCGAGCTGCGGCCTGGTCGCGGAACTGCACGTCGGCGGCCTGGCGTTCACCAGCCATGCGCAACACACCTTCGCGGGCACACCGGCAGCGGCGCGCCGTTCGGGGCTGCACTTTGCGGATGTCACCGCGATCGGCGGTGGCGTCGAGGCGCCGGTGACGTCCGACCTCAGTCTGCTGGTGCAGACGGAGTACGAGACGTCGACGCTGCGGGAGTTCGGCTTGCGCGCGACGGACCGCGATCAGGGGATGCTGTGGATCGGCGCTCGCTGGCGCGCCACGACGCGGTGCGCCATCGAGGTCGGCTTCGGCGAAGACCTGATCGGGCTGGTGTCGCCGGACTTCACGGCCTGGCTTGGCATGGTGGTGGAACTCGGCGGCGCTGCCGATCCCGCTCCCCCGCCAAGCTATCCATAACAAACCTTATCAGAACTATTCCTTGGGGAGCACCCTGGAGCCCGTGCCCTGGACGACCGCCTGGCAGCTCGCCAGTTCGGTTGGCCGCCGGCCGCTGCTCGAGCTCGCAGCGCTCGCGGTAGCTCAGGCCTTGCTGCCGCTGGCCGGGCTGGTCGCGATGCAGCGCCTGCTCGACGCGGTCGCCGCCGGGATCGGCGGCACGTTGCCGCCCACCGAGGCGATGGCTGCCGCGAGTCTGGCCGTCGCCTTGGCCGCCGGGATCGCCCTCGTCGGCAGTCTGGTCCAGGCCCGTCTCGTCGTGCGCAGCGAGGTCCACGGCCGCGAACTCGCCGATGCGACGACCCAGCGCGTTCAGGAACACGCCGCGACCCTCGACCTCGGCGACTTCGACCAGCCGGAGTGCCACGAACGGATGCAGCGCGCCGGCGCCGAAGCAGCGACGCGCCCGGTGCGGCTCGTCCAGGACGGCGTCGCGGTGCTGGTCGCCGGGATCGGCATGCTGGCGATGGCTGGCTGGCTTCTGCTGGTCGAGCCGTGGCTGCCCTTGGTCGTCGTTGCCTCGGCACTGCCGGTGGCCTTCGTGCGCCAGCGCCACGCCGCCGACCGGCTGCGCTGGCAGCAGCAGAACGTCGGCGCGCAGCGGGACGTCGGCTACACGGGTGCGTTGCTGACGGGACGGGCGACCGCGCCGGAAGTCCGCGTGCTCGGTGTCGCCGCCTGGTTGGGTCAACGCCTGGGCGCGCTGCGGGCAGGGCTGCGGCAGTCGCTGGCGACCTTGGCGCGGCGGCGCAGTCGCGACGAAGTGTGGGTCGCAGCGGTGCGCAGTGCCGGGCTGTTCGGCGCGTACTTCGTGCTGGCGCGCGCGGCGCTGGCGGGTGGGTTGTCGCTCGGCGAACTCGTGCTCCATGCGCAGGCGGCGCAGCGGGCGCAGAACGGCGTACGCGATCTGCTCGCGGCGCTCGCCGCCGGCCGCGAGCACCGCCAGTTCTTGCGCCCGGTGGTGGAGTTCCTGTCCCGCGGCCCGGCGGTGGTGGCGACTCCCCCGCCACGCACTCCCCCGCCGGGTCCGTTGGCGCTCGCGGCGAGCGACGTCGGGTTTCGTTACGCGGGTGGTCCGCGCGAAGCACTCGATGGCGTCACGTTCACGATTGCCGCCGGCGAGTACGTCGGCGTGCTCGGCGGCAATGGCAGCGGCAAGTCGACGTTGGTGAAGTTGCTCGCGCGGCTCTACGACCCGAGCGTCGGCCGGCTCGAAGCGAACGGCGTCGACTTGCGGCACTGCGAGCCGGCGGCATGGCGCGCACGACTGTCGGTGCTCACGCAGGACGGTTCGCTGCTCGAACTCAGCGTGCGCGAGAACCTCGAGCTGGGACGGTCCGCACCGGCCACCGATGCGGAGATCGCGCGGGTTCTCGCCGTGGTCGGCCTCGAAGAGGCGGTCGCGCGCCTGCCCGCGGGCCTCGCCACGCCATGCTCGCGCCGGATCGACGGCGGCGTCGACTGGAGCAGCGGCGAACAGCGCCGGCTGCGCATCGCCCGCGCCTTGCTGCGCCGGGCCGACCTGCTGGTCCTCGACGAACCGTTCGCCGGGCTCGACGCCGGCAGCGTGGCGACGGTGGCAGCGCACCTGCGCACGCTGCCGGGCACCCGCA
This sequence comes from Planctomycetes bacterium UBA2386, assembly GCA_002343845.1. The sequence goes on from DDSQ01000068.1 coordinate 8,081, forward strand.
TCGTCGTCGAGCATCGGCTCGAGCCGTTGCGGCACTGCGATCGCATCCTGGTCCTGCGCGACGGCCGGCTGGTGGCCCATGGCACCCCCGCCGAACTCGCAGCCACCGATCCGGCCTTCGCGTCCTTGCGCCCGCCTCGCTAACGTTCGCCGCGATCCGCGCCGGCGTCCTGCCTGCGCGCCCCCCGCGTCTCGCTGGAGTTCTCAGGCATGCTGCGCTGCGTCCGCCTCGTCACGTTGGCCGTTGTCGGTGCTCTCGGCCTTGGCGCTCGGGCGATGGCCCAGGATCCCCCGCCACCGGCTCCTGCTGGCGGTGACGAAGCGCCGAGCGAAGCCAACGCCGCGAAACCGGCGCGCCGCGGCATCCCGGTCGAAGATGCCCTCGTGCACACGCACTGCGCGCGCTGCCACGCCCTCGACGACAAGCAGCACATGACGCGCATCTCGTTCGTGCGCAAGTCGCCCGAGGGATGGTCGGAGACGATCAAGCGCATGGGGCGGCTGTACGGCCTGCAGTTGTCGGCGAGTGACGCCAAGCAGCTCGTGCGTTCGCTGGCCAACTCGCACGGGCTCGCGCGCAGCGAAGCGGAACGTGGCCTCTACGAGAGCGAACGTCGGGTGCACTGGTCCGAGGCCCACCACGACCAGGATTTCCGGCGCGCCTGTGCCGACTGCCACCCGCTCGGTCGTGTGCTGCTGCAGCAGCGCGATGCCGAAGAATGGCAGCTGCTGCGCGCGACGCACGTCGCGATGTTCCCGTTGAGTCGCGGCCAGATGGGTGGCGGCGCGCCCGACGACGAACGTTCGCGCGGGGGCTTTGGCGGCGCCCCACCCGGCGCGTCGGCGGCCCCGGCCGGGGGTGGTGGCGGTCGTGGTCGTGGCCGAGGTGACAGCGGCGGCAGCAGCGAGACCTCGACGGCCCCCACGGCGAGCGTCGGCGATCGCGTGCTGCAGAAGCTCACCACCGACCAGCCGCTGTTCACGCCGGCGTGGGAAGCGTGGTCGAAGAACCAGCGCGAAGTGCCGCTGGCCGGCTTCTGGACGGTCACGGGCCACGAGATCGGGCGCGGCGACCTGCGGGGCACCGCGGAGATGCGGCGCATCGCCGACGACGAATTCGAAGTGGTCTGGGACCTGACGTTCCCCGACGGGCGCAGCGAGCGCGTCGGCAAGGGCATCCTCTACGCCGGCTACTCGTGGCGTGGCCGGCACCAGGAACCCGCGGCGGGCTCGCCATCGTGGCGCGAAGTGTTGCTGCTCGACGACAACTGGCAGACCCTGCGTGGGCGCTTCTTCACCGGCGATCACGACGAGATCGGCGTCGACGTCACGCTGCAGCGCGACCTGGGCCGGCCGCGCGTGCTGGCGCTCGGCAGTGCCGCGATCGAGGTGCCGAAGGTGGGCCATCGTGTCGACGCGTTCGGCGAGGCGTTCCCCGAGCAACTCGCGCCGCGCGACTTCTTCGCCGGGGCCGGTCTCACGGTGACGGCCGTCGAGCGCCGCTCGGCCCGCCACGTGGTGTTGACGGTGGACGTCGCCGCCGGCACCGAGCTCGGTCCCCGCACGATCGCCTGGCGCAGCGATGCCGGCGGAGCCGAGGTCACGCTCTACGACACCGTCGACTACGTGCGGATCCGGCCCTTGCAGGGCCTGGCGCGCATCGGCGGCGCCAAGCATCCACGGCAGATCGAGCGGTTCGAGGCCGTCGCGGTGCACCGCGGCAAGGACGAGAAGCCGTACACGGCCGACGACGTCGACCTGTTCCAGGTGCGGCCGCGTTGGGGCCTCGACGAGTTCAAGGTGCGTGAGAACGACGACGACCTGACCTACGTCGGTGCCATCGACCCGGGGACCGGCGTCTTCACGCCGAACATCGACGGGCCGAACCCGGCGCGCAAATGGCAGGCGAACAACGTCGGCGACGTGTTCGTCACCGCCGAGATCGAACTCGACGTGCCGGTGCGTCCCGAGCCCAAGCCACCGGCGCCGAAGCCCGAGGCACCGAAGGAGGGCGCGAAGGACCCGGGCAAGCCCGCCGAGACGGCGCCGCCTCCGGCCGCGAAGCCCGAACCGGTGGAGCCCCCCACCGGGCCGCTGCCGCGCGCCACCAAGACGTTCCGCGCCCGCTCGCACCTCATCGTCACCGTGCCGCTCTACGTGAAGTGGTACGCGCTCGACTGGGAGGAACGCTGACGTGCAGTTGCGCACCGTGTTGCACCGCCGCTTCCGCAGCGACGCGGGCACGGAGTTCCTGTACGTAGCGACCTCGGCGGCGATCCTCGCCGTCGATCCGCTGACCAGCGGCATCGTCGACGCGTTCGCCGGCAGCGAAGGCGCTGACGACGCGGAGTGGCTGGGGCGACATCCGGAGCGCGCGGCCGCCGAGACGGCGCTGCACGACCTGATCGATCTCGGCGTGATCCGTCCGGTCGGCGAAGACCAGGCGCCGCGCGCCGCGTTGCCGCCGATGCCGTTCCCGCTGGCGACGCTGGTGCTCAACGTCACCAACAAGTGCAACCTGTCGTGCACCTACTGCTACGAGTACGGCGAGGACCGGCTCACCGCGGGTGACGGCAGCAAGGGCACCGGCAAGCCGAAGATGGACGACGACACGGCGCGGCAGTCGATCGACTTCCTGCTGCGCAGCAGCGGCGACCGGCCGCAGGTCTCGATCACGTTCTTCGGCGGCGAGACGCTGCTCAACTTCCCGGCGATCCGCGCGGCCGTTCTCTACGCGGAGGAACGTGCCGCCAGCGTGAAGAAGCGCGTGCACTACTCGCTCACCACCAATGCGACGCTGCTGACCGACGAGGTCGTCGACTTCCTGACGAAGCATCGCTTCGGCATCACGGTCTCGATCGATGGTGACGCCGCGCAGCAGGACCGCCACCGCACGTTCGCCAATGGGGCCGGCAGCTTCGACACGATCGCGCCGCGGATCCGCCACCTGGTCACGACGAACAAGGCCCGCAAGGGGCGCGCGATCGGCGCCCGGGTGACGCTGACCGCCGGCGCTGCCCCGGCCGCGCAGACGTTCCGCTTCCTGACCCAGGAGCTGGGCTTCGACGAAGTCGGGTTCGCGCCGGTCACCGCCGGACTCGGTCGCGAGTACGCGCTCGGCGAGAAGGGCTACGAACGCCTGCTGCGCGAGTTCGGCGAGCTGGCCGAGGACTACGTCGCCGCCGCGGTGCGCAACGAGGACCACGGCTTCGCCAACCTCGGCGACCTGCTGCGCGAACTGCACCAGGGCGTCAACAAGGCCCACCCGTGCGGCGCGGGCCTCGGCCTGCTCGGCGTCTCGACCGAAGGCGAACTCGGCCTCTGCCATCGCTTCGTCGAGTCGAAGAGCCACGCCGTCGGCACCGTCGCGACCGGCATCGACGAAGGCACGCGCACCACGTTCCTCGAGCGTGCGCACGTCGACCAGAAGACCGACTGCCGGCAGTGCTTCGCGCGGCCGCTGTGCGCCGGCGGTTGCTACCACGAAGCCCACGTGCGCTACGGCGACGCCACGCGCGCGAACCTGCACTACTGCGAGTGGATCCGCGGTTTTGTCGACCTCGGCCTCGCGACCTACGCCCGCATCCTCACCAAGAACCCGCGCTTCATGGCGCGGTTCGAGACGTCATGAGCAACGACTCGGCGAACCCTCCTCCGGCCCGGCGGCCGCGCATTCTTGCCTGCAACCAGAAGGCGCGGCAGCTCGCCGCACTCGTGCACGCGCAACGCGGCGATGCGCGTGCGCTGACGCAGGATCCCCCACCGACGCAGTATCCCTACGGCTGCACGACGATCTTCGCGCCGGGCTGGGAAGTCGACTCGGGCAACGGCACGCACGGCCTCTGCCAGCCGATCGAGCGTGATCTCTACGACTGCTACCACACCTGCTATTGGCCGGCGCAGGTTCCGGACGGCGTCACCAACGCGCCGAAGTGGACCGCCTCGTGCGGCGCGCCGATGCAGGACTGGAAGTCGATCGACCTGGTGTTCCCGTGAGGTTGTGCACCTTCGCCTTCGTGCTGCTGCTGCCGTGGCAGCTCGCCGTCGCGGTTCCGGCCCAAGAGCCCACGCCGACGCCGGTCCCCGTTCCCGCACCGGCTCCGGCACCCACGCCTACCGTCGAGCCGCCGCGCGAGGAACCCGCCCCCGCCAGCCAGGAGGCCCCGCCGCCCGCGGCGACAGGCACCGAAGCGCCCGCGCGTGGCTCCGGTCGCCGCCGCCAGGGTCAGGGCGGCCAGGAGAAGCAGGAGAGCCAGGACCTGCCCGAGTTCACGCCGGTCGCCGCCCCGCCGGTCAGCGGGCTGCAGGGCAAGCAGTACTTCTGGTTCACGATGTACCCGGACTTCCTGGTCCAGTACGACCCGGCGACAGACGTGGTGACGAAGAAGTGCCAGCTCGCGGGTGGCATGTTCTGGAGCACGCACCTGACCCACGACCGCAAGCGCATGCTCGTCGTCACCGACCAGCAGCGCACCATCGAGGTCGTCGACCTCGCGACGGCGACGCTGCTCGCGCGGCATGACTTCACCGAGGAAGGGTTCGTGCTGCGCATCCGCGAAGTGCGGGAGTGCCCCGGCGGCGTGCACTGGCTCGTGCGCACCGAGCGCGTGAAGAAGGAGATCGACCGCTACTCGTTCGAGCCCGCGCAGTGGCTGCTCTACGACAGCGCCGGCAAGAAGGTCGTGCGCAAGCTGCGCCGTCTGCCCGAGGCGCTCGACCGCAGCGCGCAACTGAGTGCCGATGGCACGCATTGGCTCAGCCAGGACAACGACGGCAACCTGAAGTTCCTCGACGCGCGCACCTTCAAGGAGCTTGGCCAGATCGATCTGCGCACGCCGCGCTTCTTCGGCGCCGGCGCGATCCGCCTGTCCGGCAACGACCTGCTCGACCGCCGCGATCCCGCCCGCGCGTTGATGCTGTTCACCAGCACCGATCCGGTGGAGACGCGGCGCACCTCGTGGGGCCTCGTCGAGCTCGACCTCGTCGGCAAGAAGATCGTCGACGTGCAGGAGTGGGGTCCGAGCCAGAACTCGTTCGGTCTGCGCATCGCGCCGAAGAAGAAGATCGGCGCGGCGATGGGCGGCGGCTTCGGCGGCCGCGGCGAAGGCGACAACCGCACCCGGCTCGTGACCTTCGACCTGACCAACGGCAACAAGATCGCCGAGGCGTACGAGGAGTTCCGGCCTCGGCGTTCGCTGGTCGCGATCTCGCCCGACGCCGACAAGATCTACATCGGCGTCGCCGGCAGTGACTTCGAGGTGTTCGATGCCGAGCTCAAGCGTCTGAAGACGGTCGAACTCGAAGGCGAGATCGTCGGGCGCATCTACACGATCGACGGATGACGACCGCCCGGGTCGTCGTCGTCGACAGCGGCATCGACGGCGCGCACCCGGCCTTGCGTGGCCATCGTGTCGTCACGGGCCCGGCGTTCGTCGCCGACGGCCCGCCCGCGAGCCCACAACGGAACGACACCGAGGGCGACCGGCTCGGACACGGCACGGCCGTCGCGGCGACCATCGTGCGCTTCGTGCCACCGGGTTCGGCGCTCGAACTGGTGTCGCTGCGGGTGTTCGGCGCGCAGCCGACGTGCGACTTCGCCGCCGTCTTGCTCGCCCTGCAACACGCGCTCACCCTGGCCCCCACGATCGTCAACCTCAGCCTCGGCACGACCTCGCTGCGCTACCGCGCCGCGCTGACACCACTCGTCGCCGCGGCCCGCGCGCAGGGCGTGCGCCTCGTGGCGCCGGCGAGCTACGGCGGACTGCCGTGCGACCCGGGCGGCATCGACGGCGTCGAGGCCGTCGTCGCCGACGCGAACGTGCTGCCGATGCTGCCCGAACTGCGCCCGCACGGCCGGCGACTCGTCTGGTTCGCGTCGCCGCTGCCGCCGCCCGACGCCGACGGCGTGCGGCGCCTGCGCGCCCGCGGCGACAGCCTTGCCGTAGCCGCGGTCACCGGGTTCTTGGTGCGGCAGGCCTTGGGCTGACCGTTGCGGCGGGGCGGCGAGCGCCGGCCGCGAACGGTTCCACGTCACGCGACGCCGACGAGCCAGCCCGCGCGCAGCAGTTCGAGCATCGCAGCGTGCACCGCACGCGGCGGCAACACGAACAGGCGCGCGTCCTGCCCGGCAAGGGTCGTGGCCTGGTGCAGCGTCCCCGGCGTGCGGAATGCGGCGAGCACCGCCCCGACCGGCACGTAGCCGACGTGCGTGCGTTCGTCGTCCGAGGCGTGCCGCCGGTAGCCGTCGACCTCGCCGAACCGCGGCCCCTGCCGTACCAGCACCCGCGTCGCCTGCACGTCGTCGGCGACGCGAAAGCGTCCCGCCGTCGCGAGCGGCCCGGCCTCGCTGACACGGCGGCGCCGCCAGAACGGTTCGTCGGCGAAGCGCGACTCGCGCCCGTACCACGCCGCCGCAACCGTCGCGTGCGCCGCCGCGAGGCCACGTTCCCAGCGCGCGTGGCATGCACACAGCCGATCCCACCACGCCGGCTGCTCGGCAGCCGTGTGCAGCACCGCCGCCGCATGATCGGCCGCGGCGAACGCCTTCTCGACGCCCTGGCTCGCCAGGGGATCGATCGAGGCGGCCGCGTCGCCGATCCGCAGTTCCCCCACCGCCGGCTGGTGCCAGCGCGGCGTGGCGTCGCTGGTGTGCGTGAGCTGCCGGTGCCGCAGACGACCCGCCGGGCCCCGCGCCGCGGCGAACGCGCGGGCGAGCAGCGTCTCGCGGCCGGCAGCGTGCACGTGCTCGGTGTCCACGACGACGGCCGCACTCGCGGGGCCGCGGTTCGGCGCATGCGTCCAGATCCAGCCCGTCGGGACCGCCTCGACGATCGCCGTGCCGCGATCCGCCGCGTCGGCTTCCCCCGTGAACGTGAACGCCACCGCGGCCGGCCCCGCGGCCGGCGGTGCGTGCCCACTCCCGGCCTGCACGCCGCGCCCTGTGGCGACGACCAGCCGGTCGTCCGCGCCGAGCCAGCGGCGATCCTGGCTCGCCACGGCGCCCACTTCGACCACGGCTCCCGCCGCGCGCGCGGCGGCACGCAGCCGTTCGTCGAAGACGCCACGCCGCAGCAGCCAGCCCGCCGCGGCGTCCTCGCGCCACACCACATCGTCACTGCCCCAGATGGCACCGTGGCGCAGCGGGTCGGGTTCGGCGCTGGCGTCGAGCAACGTGGCGAAGGCCGTGCGTTCGAGCATCGCCCGCGCCGATCCGAGCAGCGTCTCGTACGGCCCGCTGTAGGGGCCGTTGCCGCGATCGACGAGGCGCACGGCGGCTCCTTCGCGCGCGAGCAACCACGCCAGCGACGCACCGGCCGCTCCGCCGCCGATCACGGTTGTCGCAGCTGCGCGCACCGGCACGAACGTAGCCGACGCCGCCAGCGCGGTCGCCGGCCAGCCGTTCAGCGCTGCGCCTTCGCCTTGCCCGCCGTCGTGGCCGCGCCAGGGGCCGCCTGCCGCTGTACGTGTTCGGTCAGGGCCACCTGCAGGCTGGTGAACCCGGCGTAGTGCACGGTGCGCGAAGGCACGCCGGCCTGGCGCGCCAGTTCGTGCGCCGGCTCGGTCGTCTCGTGGCGATTCCAGTGCAGCAGCAGCAGCAGGTCGACGCCGGCGCGCAGCCGGTCGGCGATCGTCGACACCGTGCGCTGCGGCGACGTGTAGTTGGTCATCAGCCACTCGCCCGCAAACCCCCACTCCGCCGCGAGCTTCTCGAGGCGCGCGTGGTGGCGGCGCTGCTGTTCGTTGCCGCCGACGACCAGCACGCGGAACGGGCGCCCGAGCGCCTTGGCGAGCGCGTGCATGGCGCCTGCCCCCTGATCGCTCGTGGCGGGCGTCTCGTCGTGCAGCGCCAGCAGCTTCTCGATCGCCGCGAGGTCGTCCTTCGCGAGTTCGGGATACGTGCAGCCGACTTCGAGCAGGATGCCGTGCGCCTGCTGCAGCGACTCGACTTCCTTGCGTGCACGCAGCGAGCGTGCGACCGCGACCTGCAACGCCGCGCGGTCGTACTCACGCCCCTCCATCTCGTCGTAGCACGCGACCAGCTCGACCTTGATCTCGAGATGGTCGAGAGCCTGGCCGACGAACTCCTCGTTCTTCAGCAGCTTCTCGAGCGCCTCGAAACGACCACGTTGCTGCAGCAGCTCGCGGATCTCGAAGAACGCCGCGCGCGCCCCGTCGCGTTCGCCGAGCATGTTCCGCGCGGTGAGCACGACGCGCAGCGCCTCGAGGCGCTGGTCGAGGTCGACGGCGACCTCCAGCACACGGGCGGCCGCCGCCAACGCGGGCTGGGCTTCGCCGAGCGACAGGTACTCGAGCGCCACGAACGAGAGTTGGTCGGGCGACGAGCCGCGGCCGATGTCGACGGCGTCGAGGAAGCGCAGCGCCAGCTTGCGGTCGAGCTTCTTCAGCGCCTCGTGCACCGCGTAGAAGCTCTCGAGGTCGGGCCGCACGGTCGCCAGCGCCTGGTCCATCAGCCGCAGCGCGCGCGTCGCCTCGGCGGCGTCCCCGCCGAGCAGCAACGCCGACGCCTGGAAGAAGCGCGCGCGGTCGCGCAGTTCGACGTCGCGCCCTTCGAGTCGGCGCAGCCCGGCGATCGCCCGATCGAAGCCGCGGGCGGCAGCGGCGAGGTCGCCGCTCTCGTAGGCGAGCAGGCTGCGCAGGTAGACGGCCTCGGGCGCGGCGAGGTCGGGCTCCTCGGCGACCCGCTGCAGCCGCAGCAGGGCGCTCGCCCGTTCGGGGCGCTCGCGTTGCGGGGCAACGGCCTCGACGTCGTGATGGCGCAGTTCGGCGAGGGCCGCGACGAGTCCCGCCGCGGTCGCCAGGATCTGCTTGTCGGCAGCGAGGGCGATCGCGCGTTCGGCTGCGGCGATCGCGGCCGGCCATTCGCTGGCGGCGAGCAGACGTTCGCCCAGCGCCTTGTGGTAGCGCGACTGCACGTCGGCCGGCAGCCGCTCGAAGCCGGTCATGCCGAGCACCTTGCCCAGCATCGCCGCCGTGCTCTCCTGATCGTCGCGGTCGACGCGCGTCTCGAGCCGCGCGAGCAGGTCGGTGACCGCGGCGTCGACGATCGTCTCGACCTCCGGGTTGCCTGGTTCGGCGGCGAGGTACTGGATCGCCCGCACCGCGAGTTTCACGTCGCCGGACCAGAACAGCGATCGCACGACCAGCGGCAGCGCATGCCCGGCAACGGCGGGATCGGTCAGCAGATCGAGCAGTGCTTGCGGGTCGGCCAGCAACTGCCCGATGCGCTCACGATCGCCCTTGCGGTCGAACGCGCGCACGGTGCCGAAGAGGGCCCAGCGCCGGCTGCTCGGGTCGCCAGCGCCCGCCGGCAGATCGATGCCGAGCAGATGCCGCGCGTAGCCGACCAGGAAGCAAGCGCCCGGACGCGCCGGCACGGCCTGCGCGTAGTCGAGCAACTGCTGTCGCACGACCTCCGGCTTCTGCTCCCCCTTCTCGGCCTGATGGACCTGCTGCAGCAGCAGACGATCGAGCGCAGTCTCCCAACCCATCGCGAGGCTCCTCCGCGGTCGCTATCGACCACGCGCGCGCGACCGCTCAGGCCCACCGGCGAAGCCGCCTTGCGACCGCCGTCACTCGATCAACGAACGCGCATCCGCGGGCAGCACGACGACGAGCCCGGCGAGCGACTCGCGCGCACCCGCTCGGGCCGGCTGCAGTGAGCCGAGCACCAGATCGCCGACGCGCAGCCAGGCGAGTGCTTGCGGTGCGGCGGCGAGCCAGTGGTCGTCGCCGTCGTCGTCGCTGGCGCCAAAGCCATCGCTGCCGATCTCATCGACGGTGACGATGCCGGCCCGGGCGCTGGCGGGTGCCGGCGTCGACAGCGCTTGTCCTGCGGCCTGCAGGCGATCGAGCTGGTCGAGCAGGGCGCCCTGCACGCCATCCAACACGCCGCCGAGCTGCAGCTCCTGCGTCGTCTCGGCCCACGCGTAGAAGGCGCGCAACTGCGCGAACGCGAAGCGCACCGCCGCGGCACGTTCCGCCGGTGCGGCGCCGAGGTAGACGTGCAGCAGGGAGCGAAGCACGTCGGTCGGCGTGATCTCCTCGAGGTCGACGTGCGGCACCGCGGCGTTCTGCTGCAGGCGCGCGAACAGGCGCAGCGGACCAGCCGCCGGGTCGTTGGCGCGTTCGGTCTCCCACAGGTACTCCTCGACCAACGGCACGAGGTTGCCGGTCGGCTCGCCGTCGTCGTCGTCCGCGCGGCCGCGTCCGCTCTCCAGCGCCTCGTCGTCGTCCGCCTCCACATCGCGATCGTCGTCGTCCTCGGGCTCCGGCTCGATGCCGGCCATGCGTTCGAGTTGCGCGAACAGGTCGCCGACGTCGCGCTTCTGCGCGAGCCCTTCGTCGAGGGTGCGCGCCAGGCGTTCGCCGAGGCTCTCCCCCGGCGCGGTCGCTGCCGGCTCGATGTCCGACACTGTCTCGCCCTCCGGATGGTGCGCGTTCCAGATCTGCAGCAGCAACGCCCGCACGGCATCGAGGTCGACGTCGGTGTCGAACGCCAACTCGTCGAGCACCGGCCCGATCACGCCGCCGGGGCGCGGGGCTGCCGCGAGGCGCTGGCTGAGTTCGGCGCCGTCGAGTTCGCTGGTCGTGCCGCGCAGCAGCTTCTCGAGATCCGCTTCGAGGTGTTCGAGCGGCGGGCCCTTGGGCTCCTGCATCGGCTCGCGCGCGACCTGGCCGGGTCGCTGCAGCAGCAGATGTTCGAGTTCGACTTGCAGTAGGCGCCGCTCGAGCTCCAGGCGCTCGAGGTCGCGCGCGAACGCGTGCGCGAGTTCGGTGCCGGGCCGGAAGATGGCGGCCGCGATCGAGGGCACGTAGCGGCCCGCCCCGAGGGCGAACAGGCGCCCGACCACCAGATCCCCGGCCTGCAGCGTTCCCGGCGGCACGACGAGGTCGACAATGGTGTCGTCCTGCAGGTCGAGCACGCTCGCCGCACCGTTGGCGGCGTTCTGGACCAGCCACAGGCCGGCCACGGAGTCAGCGAGATCGTCACCCTCGTCGCCGGCGAGCGGCAGGGTCGATGGCACCGCGCCCAGGCGCTCGGACTCGCGTTCGCAGAGGAACCACTCGCAGAAGCGCAGCTCCGCGGTGCTGCCGGCACCCGCGGTCGGGGTCGGGAAGAACTCGCGGCGCGCACGCTGCATCTCGGCGCGCAGGTGCGGATCGGTCGCCAGGCGGGCGGCGAGGCGCTCGATCGCGTCCTTGGCGGCGCTGGCGTCGGACAGGGTCATCCGCGGCAACGTCGCCAGCCGTGCCGCGGATTGCAACTGTCGGGCGTCGACGGCGCCGTCATCAGGGCAGGGAGTCGCGCGCTCGCCAACGCCGAGCCGTCCCGGCAGAATGCGCCGCGTGCTGCTGTTCCAAGACCCGCAACCGGTCCCTGTCGCTCCCGAACCCGCGAGCGAGTTCTTGCAGCAGTTCTCGGCGATCAACTGGGTCGACCACACCGCGCTCGGCGTGCTGCTCGTCTTCTTCGTGCTCGGCCTGTTCAAGGGCCTGATCTGGCAGGTCAGCCGCATCGCCATCCTCGCTGCCGCCTACGTCGTCGCGGGGCGCTTCGGCAGTGACGTTGCGGCGATGCTGGCTTCGCCCGCTCCCGGCCCCGACGGCAGCGTCGCGCCGATCGGCGAGACCACCCTCTACCTCGCCTACCTGCTTCTGTTCGTCGGCGTGCTCGTCGTGCTGAGCCTGATCACCCTGCTGGTGCAGAAGCTCGCGAACAAGGCCGGGTTGTCGTTCTTCGATCGCCTCGGCGGCGGGGTGCTCGGCGTCGCGACCGGAGCGTGCGTCGTGCTGTTCGGCCTGTTCGTCGTGCACATGTTCTTCCGCGACAGCAACCTCGCGCAGGCGGCGGAACGTTCGCACTGCCTGCGCCTTGGCAAGCGTGCGATCGACTGGCTCGGCCCGAAGGTGCCCGACGACCTGCGCGCCGTGTTCGCCCTGGAACCCCTGCAGCCGCGGCCCGTCGTCGGCGGGCCACCCCCGCTGCCTGGCACCGAGCCGCAGCCGCCGAACGGCCACGCTGGCGATCCGAAAGGCCGCTGAAAGCCGGGGGCGCGCCCCTTGCCCTGGCCGGACCGTTCGCCCATCGTGTTCGTCCCACTGCTTGGGGGCGCCCGCTGGAGCGGGCTGAGATGCACCCCTTGAACCTGATCCGGTTCGCACCGGCGTAGGAAACAGCAGCATGACCACTCCCCCTTCGAGCGGCCTGCGGCCGCTGGCCGAGTCCTTTCCGCGCTCGCAGAAGATCGCCGTCGGCGACCTGCAGGTGCCGGCGCGCGACATCACGCTGACCAACGGCGACGTCGTGCGCGTCTACGACACCACGGGGCCGCAGGGCCATGATCCGCAGCGGGGCCTGCCCAAGCGCCGGCAACCGTGGATCGCGCCCCGCCTCGCGCGCCGCGAGGCCAACCACTCGCAGATGCACTTCGCGCGGCGCGGCATCGTCACCGAGGAGATGCGGTTCTGCGCGATCCGCGAGAACGTCGACCCCGAGTTCGTGCGCAGCGAGATCGCGCGCGGCCGCGCCATCATCCCGGCGAACATCAACCACCCCGAGTCCGAGCCGATGATCATCGGGCGCAACTTCCTGACCAAGGTCAACGCCAACATCGGCAACTCAGCGTTGGGCTCGAGCATTCAGGAAGAGGTTGAAAAAATGACCTGGGCGATTCGTTGGGGCGGCGACACGGTGATGGACCTGTCGACAGGGAAGAACATCCATGAGACGCGCGAATGGATCATTCGTAACAGTCCGGTACCAATAGGGACCGTACCAATCTACCAGGCGCTCGAGAAGGTCGATGGCAAGGCGGAGGAACTGACCTGGGAGATCTTTCGCGATACCCTGATCGAGCAAGCCGAGCAAGGGGTTGATTACTTCACGATTCACGCTGGCGTGCTCCTGCGCTACGTGCCGCTGACCGCCAGTCGCTTGACCGGAATCGTTTCGCGCGGCGG